>JAYRNW010000001.1:0-17612 GCA_041911995.1 Casimicrobiaceae bacterium
CGAGGTAGTCGGGCACGGCGACGTCCCAGCCCAGTGCCGCCACGATGCGCTCGCGCATGGCCGCGGCAGCCGAAGGCTCGCCGTGCGTGACGAACGTCCGCCGCGGCGCCGCCTTGAAGCCGCGCAGCCACTCCACGACCTCGGCGCCGTCGGCGTGCGCGGAGAGCCCGTGCAACGTGGCGACCTCGGCGCGGATGCGCACCCATTCGCCGAGCATCTTGACCTCCGGCGCGCCGCTCGCGATCGCCGCGCCGCGCGTGCCGCTCGCCTGGTAGCCGGAGAACAGGATCGTGTTGCGCGGGTCGCCGGCGAGCGCGCGCAGGTGGTGCAGCACGCGGCCGCCGGTGGCCATGCCGCTCGCCGCCACGATCACCGCCGGCACCGGCTGCAGGTCGAGCGCGCGCGACTCGGCGGGGGTCGTCACGTTGCGCGCCACCGCGCACATCGCCGCGCACGCGTCGCTGCCCAGCCGGTGCTGTGCGCGGAAGCGCCGGTACAGCGCCGTCACGTCGGTGGCCATCGGGCTGTCGAGGTACACCGGCAGCTGGCGCGGGATCGTCCCCCCGGCCTTCAGGCGCTCCAGCGCGTGCAGCAGCGCCTGCGCGCGGCCGACGGCGAACGACGGGATGACGACCTTGCCGCCACGCGCGATCGTGCGGTTGACGACGTCGGAAAGCGCCGCGCCCGGATCGCCCGGCTCATGCAGACGGTCGCCGTACGTCGCCTCGACGACGAGGTAGTCGGCCGACTCGACGTGTGCGGGCGTCTGCATGATCGGGTCGTGCGGGCGGCCGAGGTCGCCGGAGAACACGACCGCGCGGTTGGCAAGCGTCACCGTCGCGATCGACGCGCCGAGAATGTGCCCGGCCGGCCGCAGCCGCACGCGCACGCCGGCCGCCGCCGCCACCCCCTGGTCGAACGCGACGGGCGCGAAGTGCGCGAGGCACTTCACCGCCTGCGCCTCGGTGTACAGCGGCAGCGCCGGTTCGTGCTTCGCGTAGCCGTGGCGGTTCGCGTACGCGGCCTCCTCCTCCTGCAGGCGCCCGCTGTCCGGCAGCAGGATCCGGCACAGCTCGTACGTCGCCTCGCTGCAGATCACCTTGCCGGCGAAGCCGCGCTCGACGAGCAGCGGCAGGTAGCCCGAGTGGTCGAGGTGCGCGTGGGTGAGCACGACCGTCGCCAGCGACGCCGGCGCCACCGGCAGCGGCGCGCGGTTGCGCAGCCGCAGCGCCTTCTCGCCCTGGAAGAGGCCGCAGTCGACGAGGATGCGGACGTTCCCGTCGTCCAGCAGGTACTTGGCGCCGGTGACGGTGCGTGCGGCGCCGAGGAAGGTGATCTGCATGCGTGCGTGCGACGTTCGGAGGGCACGACCGCGGCGGATCCGGCGCCCGAAAATGCTATGTTACGCGGCGCCGCGCCGTTTGCGTCGCGGCGACCGGACCCGGCGCCGGGCGCGCGGGCACGACCCGGCGACGAGCGACCGCGACACGATGAACGAAGAGCGCACCGACCACGCGGAGGCAGGCCACGGCACCGCCGCGCCTGCGGCCGGCCCCGCGCCTGCCGCCGCGCTGCCGCGCTACCGGCTGCTCGCGGAGCTCGCGCGCCGCACCCGCGTGCCGTTCGCGATCGCATTCGCCGACGGCACGCAGTGGCGCGCCGGCGACGCCGCGCCGGCGTTCACGCTGAGCTTCCGCAACCGGCGCGCCGAGCGCGCGCTGCTGCGCTACGGCCACGTCGCACTGCTCGAGTCCTTTTTCGGCGGCGACGTCGACGTCGACGGCGACCTGGCGCTCGCGTTCCGGGCGGCGATGGAGGCCGGCATCGACAGCGGCGGCAATCCGCTGGTCGCCGCGCGCAACCGCTGGCACGAGTTCCGGTTCTCCAACCGGACGATCGCGCAGGCGAAGGCGAACGCGAGCTTCCACTACGACCTCGGGTACGCGTTCTACCGGCTGTGGCTCGACCGCGTCGGCCTGCTCTACACGTGCGCGTACTGGCCCGAAGGCACGCGGACGCTGGAGGAAGCGCAGGTCAACAAGATGGACCACGTGTGCCGCAAGGTCGCGCTCGCGCCGGGCGAATCCTTCGTCGACGTCGGCTGCGGCTTCGGCGGCCTCCTCTTCCACGCGCTCGAGCACTATGGCGCCGCGGGTACCGGCATCAACACGGCGCCGCGCCAGGTCGCCGAGCTGCGCGAGGACATCGCGCGCCGCGGCCTCGCCGACCGGCTGCGCGTGGTCGAGTGCGACTTCCGCGAGATCCCGGGGCAGTACGACAAGCTGCTGTCGATCGGCACGCTCGAGCACGCCGGGCGCGACCAGCTGCCGGACGTGGTGCGCGCGCACGCGCAGGCGCTCAAGCCCGGCGGCCTCGGCGTCATCCACTTCATCGGCCACGTCGGCCGCTTCCCCACCGAGTTCTACATCCGCAAGCACGTCTTTCCGGGCGGCTGGATCCCGAGCCTCGTCGAGGCGCTCGACCACATGGAGCGCAACGGACTCGAGGTGCTCGACGTCGAGAACCTGCGCCGCCACTACGCGCTCACGCTCGACGCGTGGGCGCAGCGGTTCGACGCGGGCTGGGACGCGATCCGCGCGCTCGATCCGCGGCGCTTCGACGAGCGCTTCCGCCGCACGTGGCGGTCCTACCTGTGGTCGTGCGCCGAGATGTTCCGCTCGCCGCGCTCGCGCACGCATCTCTTCCAGGTGACGGTGAGCAAGGGCAACGTCGGCACCGGCTACCCGATGAGCCGAAGGTTCCTGTACCCGCCGCGGCCATGACCGCCTACGCGGCGAAGAAGGAGCGCCTGCTCGCGGCCGTCGCGGCGGCGCGCGCCGCCGGCGTGCCCGCGCGCCCGGGCCTCGCCAAGACGACGTCGAACCTCTTCCGCGACCGCGCGCGCCGGCCGCCGCCGCGCGTCGACCTGTCGGGCTTCGACGAAGTCATCGCCGTCGACGCCGCCGCCGGCACCGTCGAGGCCGAGGGCATGGCGACGTTCGCCGCGCTGGCCGACGTGACACTCGCGCACGGCACGGTGCCGCAGGTGGTGCCGCAGCTCGCGTCGATCACGCTGGGCGGCGCGCTCGCCGGCGTGGGCATCGAGGCGTCGTCGTTTCGCTACGGCCTCGTCCACGACACCGTCACGGAAGTCGACGTGCTGACCGGCGACGGCCGCGTGCTCGCCTGCACGGCGGACAACGAGCATCGCGATCTCTTCCACGGCCTGCCCAACTCCTACGGCACGCTGGGCTACGCGCTGCGCGTCAAGGCGCGCACGGCGCCGGCGAAGCGGTTCGTGCGCATCGAGCATCGCCGGTACGCCGAGCCCGCGGCCTGCTTCGCGGCGCTGGAGGCCGCGCTCGCCGACCCGACGCTTGACTTCCTCGACGGCGTCGTGTTCGCGCGCGACGACCTCGTGCTGACGCTCGCGCGCTTCGCCGACGATGCGCCGGCGGTCAGCGACTACACGTACGAGCGCGTCTACTACCGTTCGCTCCGCGAGCGCGCGACCGACGCCCTCACCGCGCGCGACTGGCTGTGGCGCTGGGACACCGACTGGTTCTGGTGCTCGCGGAACGTCGGCGCGCAGCACCCGTGGCTGCGGCGGCTGTACGGGCGCCGGCGTTTGAACTCGGTCACCTACCAGAAGATCATGCGCTGGAACGCGCGCTGGAAGGTCACCGCCACCGTCGACCGCCTGCGCGGAGTGCAAGCGGAGTCGGTGATCCAGGACGTCGACATCCCGCTGCCGCGCGCGGCCGAGTTCCTCGCGTTCCTCCATGCCGAAATCGGCATCCTGCCGATCTGGCTCTGCCCGATCCGCGCATCCGCCGCCTCCGCCTTCCCGCTGTATCCGCTGGCGCCGGGCGTGCCGCACGTGAACTTCGGCTTCTGGGACGCCGTGCGCTCGCGCGAGGCCCGCCCGCCGGGCGACCGCAACCGCCGGATCGAGCGCGCGGTGCGGGCGCTCGGCGGCATCAAGTCGCTGTATTCGGACTCGTACTACACGGAGGACGAGTTCTGGGCGATCTACGATCGGGAAGCGTACGCCGGGCTCAAGCGCCGCTACGATCCGGACGGCGTGCTGCCCGATCTCTACGTCAAGTGCGTGCTGCGGCACTGACGCCGGCGCGCTGCCTCGCGAGACTGCACGTGTGACCGGCGCCGCCGGCGTTCACGGCGCCGGCGTCGCGTGCGGCTCGCGCGGCACGAGCACCGCGCCGGTGACGGGGTTCGGCCGGAACGCCGCGCAGCCCTTGAGGCCCAGCCGCCACGCGTCGTCGTAGACGCCGCGGAACGCGGCGAACGTGCACTCGGCCGGCACGTTGACCGTCTTGGCGATCGCGTTGTCGACGTAGGGCTGCAGCGCCGCCTGCACGGCGAGCTGGTCGCCCGGCGCGACCGCCGCCGCGGCGACGAACGCCGGCGTGAGCGGCGCCGCGATGCCGCAGGACTCGCGGTACCGGCGGTACGCGTAGTCCTCGACGACGAACGTCCGCGGCGCGCCCGCGCCGGTCTCGACGGTCCGGTGCATCGCGAACGCGTAGGCGGGCTCGAGCCCGCTCGACACGTTGCCGGCGAGCAGGCTGATCGTGCCGGTCGGCGCGATCGCCGTCAGGTGGCTGTTGCGCAGTCCGTGGCGGCGGATGCCGCGGACGATGGCCGGCGGCAGCGTGCGCACGAATTCGCCGCGAACGTGCGCCGCCGCGTCGAAGCAGGGAAACGTCCCCTTCTCGCGCGCGAGCGCGATCGACGCCTCGTACGCGGCGTGGCAGATCGTGCGCATGACGTCGCCGGCGAGCGCCTGCGACGCGGGCGTCCCGTACGTGACGCCCAGCATGATGAACGCGTCGGCGAGCCCGGTGACGCCGAGCCCCAGCCGGCGCGAGCGCCGCGCGACCTCGGCCTGCCGGCGCAGCGGGAAGCGCGACACGTCGTACACGTCGTCGAGCATCCGCACCGCCGTCCCCGCGAGGCGCGCGATGCCGTCGAAGTCCAGCGCCGCCTGCGCGGTGAACGGCGCGCGGACGAACCGCGTCAGGTTGATCGACCCCAGGTCGCACGCGCCGTACGCCGGCAGCGGGATCTCGCCGCACGGGTTCGTCGCCGCGATCCGCTCGGCGTAGGCGAGCGGATCGGTACGCTGCAGGCGGTCGATGAACAGCACGCCCGGCTCGGCGCAGTCGTACGCGGCGCGCACGATGCGCTCCCACAGGTCGCGGGCGCGCACGCGCCGGTGCACGCGGCAGCGCACCGGCCCGGCCGCCCCCGGCCACGTGCGCTCGACGCAGTCCGCCGCGGCCACGCCGGCCGGCTCCGGGAACACCAGCGGCCACTGCGCGTCGCGCGCGACGGCGTCCATGAACGCGTCGGTCACCAGCACCGACAGGTTGAAGCGGCGCAACGCGCGGCCGTCGCGCTTGGCGTCGACGAATTCCTCGACGTCCGGATGGTCGCAGCGCAGCGTCCCCATCATCGCGCCGCGCCGCGCGCCGGTGGACAGCAGCGTCGCGCACATGCTGTCCCAGATGTGCATGAACGACACCGGGCCCGACGCAATGGCGCCCGACGCGCGCGCCGGTGCGCCGCGAGGCCGCAGTGGCGAGAAGTCGTAGCCGACGCCGCCGCCGTGCTGCATCGTGAGCGCGCCTTCCTCGAGCCCGCGAAAGATGCCGTGCAGCGAGTCCTCCAGCGTGCCCATCACGAAGCAGTTGAACAGCGTCACGCGCCGGCCCGTGTCGGCGCCGGCGAGGATGCGCCCGCCCGGCAGGAACCGGAAGTCGGCCAGCGCGTCGTGGAACTCGCGCGTCCAGCGCGCGCGCGCGCGCGGCTCGGCGCGCGCCAACGCTGCCGCGACGCGCCGCCACGTCGCGTCGACGTCGGCGTCGCCGGCGCTGCCCGGGCCTGCCGCGCGATACCGCGTCTCCCACAGGTGGCGGGACAGGTCGGCGGCAACGGGGTCCGGCGCGGTGTCGGTCATCGGTCGCAGCGCCTCGCGGTGGTGCGGGACGTCTACGTCGCCAGTGTGCCGCGCCGGCGCCGGGCGCGCCACCTCCCGCACAGGTGGCCGGTCAGCGTTGCGCGCCGTGCGCCGCCGGCGCGGCGCCGGCCTCGCGCAACAGCGCGACGACCTCGTCGTCGGCGACCTGGTCGAAGCGGTGATAGAACTGGCCGACCGCCCAGAAATCGGCGGTCACGTACGGGCACACGACTTCGTCCGCGTATTCGCGGACCTTCGCCACGGCCTGCGGCGAGGCCACCGGCACCGCGCAGACGAGGCGCGCGGGCCGCCGCGCGCGGATGGCGTGCAGCGCGGCGATCATCGTGGCGCCGGTCGCAAGGCCGTCGTCGACGACGATCACGACGCGGCCCTCCGGGTCGAGCGGCGTGCGCGCCGGCGTGTAGTCGGCGCGGCGGCGGCGCATCGTGGCCATCTCGGCCGCGACCTGCGCCTGCAGGTATTCGGGCGTGGCGCCCGCGGACTCGGCGTATTCGCCGACGTACGTCCAGCCCGACTCGTCGACGGCGCCTATCGCGTACTCCGGGTTGCCCGGCGCGTGCAGCTTGCGCGTCAGCACCACGTCGAGTTCGCCCCCGAGGCGCGCGGCGAGCACGCGGCCCATCGGCACGGCGCCGCGCGGGATGGCCAGCACCAGCGGCCACTGGCCGGCGTAGCCGGTGAGCGCCTGCGCCAGCCGCTCGGCGGCGTCGATGCGGTCGCGGTAGATCATCGCGCGAGACCCGTCCCGGTCTACAGACTTACATGGCGGCAGCCGCCGCCCGTTTCAATCTAGACCGCGGCAAACGCCGCGGTGTTGACGGAGGTCAACGACGCCGGCCGCCCATGGCATAACGTGAAGGCGCGGGCAGCGCCCGCGCGCAGCGGCGCCGCCGGCAATCACGAAAGCGAGGACCCGTTCATGACCATCAGCGACTTCTGCGTTCGCGACGTCGTCTGCGCGTCGCGCAGCGACACCATTTCCGAGGCCGCGGCCCTGATGCGCGAGCATCACGTCGGCGACGTGCTGGTCGTCGACGAAGTGGAAGGGCGGCGGGTTCCCGTGGGCATCGTGACCGACCGCGACATCGTCGTCGAGATCGTCGCCGCCGGCGTGGACCCGCGGACGCTCAAGGTCGGCGACCTGGTGCTGCGCCCGGTGGTCAGCGTTCGCGACAACCGCAGCTTCACCGACACGGTCCGCCTGATGACGCAGCACGGCGTGCGGCGGATGCCCGTCGTCGACGCCGACGGCGCGCTGGTCGGCATCGTGACCGTCGACGACATGGTGCGCCAGCTCGCGCTGCCGCTCGCCACGCTGTCCGAGCTGCCGCGGCGCGGGCGCCACGTCGAGATGCAGGTGCGCAAGTAGCGCGCGGCCGCGCCGCGCGTCAGTCGACCGTCAGCACTGCCGCGCCGGTGAGCGTGCCGGCGCGCAGCGCCGCCAGCGCGTCGTTGGCGCGCGCGAGCGGATACGCCACCGTGCTCGTGCGGATCGGCACGCGCGCCGCCAGCGCGACGAACTCCTCGCCGTCGCGCCGCGTCAGGTTGGCGACCGAGACGACGCGCCGCTCGTGCCACAGGATCTCGTAGGGGAACGCCGGAATCTCCGACATGTGGATGCCGGCGCAGACGACGGTGCCGCCGCGCGCCAGGTCGGCGAGCGCCTTCGGCACCAACGCACCCACCGGCGCGAACAGGAGCGCCGCGTCGAGCGGGACCGCGGCCGGGCGGTCGCTGCCGCCCGCCCACGCCGCGCCCAGCTCACGCGCGAACGCCTGCGCCGCCTCGTCGCCGGGCCGCGTGAACGCGTGGACCTCGCGGCCTTCGTGGCGCGCGACCTGCGCGACGATGTGCGCCGCGGCGCCGAACCCGTAGATGCCGATGCGCCGCGCATCCCCCGCCATCCTGAGTGCGCGGTGGCCGATCAGCCCGGCGCACAGCCACGGTGCCAGCTCGACGTCGGAGAAGCCGGCCGGCAACAGGAAGCAGTAGCGCGCGTCGGCGACGACCAATTCCGCGTAGCCGCCGTTCCGCGTGTACCCGGTGAACTGTGCCGCCTCGCAGAGGTTCTCGCGCCCGGCGCGGCAGTAGCGGCACACGCCGCACGTGCGCGCGAGCCACGGCACGCCGACGCGGTCGCCCGCCGCGAAGCCCGTCACGCCCGTCCCCGTCGCAGCGACGGTGCCGACGATCTCGTGGCCGGGAACGACCGGCGAGCACGCGTGCGGCAGCTCGCCGTCGACGACGTGCAGGTCGGTGCGGCACACGCCGCAGGCGTGCACGCGCACCAGCACTTCGCCCGGGCCCGCGACCGGGTTGGGCAGGTCGGCCGCCACCAGCGCCGTGCGCGGCGACCGCAGCACCATGGCGCGCATCGCGAGGCTCCGGCGACGAGCGTGCCGGCTACTGGCTGGTCTCGACCAGGTGCTTCAACCCGACGGCGTCGAGCAGCTTGATCGTGCGGCCCTGCACCTGGATCAGCCCGTCGCGGTGCATGCGCGACAGCAGCCGGCTCACCGTCTCGAGCTTCAATCCGAGGTAGCTGCCGATCTCGTCGCGCGTCATCCGCAGCACGAACTCGGAGGCCGAATAGCCGCGCACGTGGTAGCGCTGCGCGAGGTCGAGCAGGAACGACGCGAGCCGCTGGTCGGCGCGCATCGTGCCAAGCATCAGCATCACGTGCCGGTCGCGCGCGATTTCGGCGGCGAGCAGCCGGTGCACGTTGCGCAGCAGCTGCGGGCTCGACCGCGAGAACTCCTCGACGCGCGCGAACGGGATCGCGCACGCCTCGGTGTCCTCGAGCGCGATCGCCTGGCACTGGTGGGTCTCGGTGCTGATGCCGTCGGCGCCGATCACGTCGCCGGCGATGTGGTAGCCCGCCACCTGGTCGCGGCCGTCCTCGGCGAGCAGCACGGTCTTGCACGAGCCCATGCGCAGCGCGAACAGCGCGGTGAAGCGCTCGCCGGCGCGGAACAGCGTGTCGCCTTTGTGCAGCCGGATGCGCTTGGTCACCAGCTGCTCGACCAGCGGCCGCACCTCCGGCTCGAAGCCGGCCGGCACGCACAGCCGCAGCTGTGCGCAGCCGACGCACGCCGCGCGGGCGGCGTTGACGTCGCGCAGCAGCGGCTGCGCGGGCGTCGTCCGGCGCTGCGGAACGGCGATCGCACCGTCGAACTTCGCGAGGGCTTCCATCGTGGTCTCCTTGGGCGGCATGCTGGGTCGTCAGTCGCGATGGGCCGTCCCGAGCGACTGACCTGCCACGACCTCCGTGGACGGGCACATCGTGCGGACGTCTGCGTGTCGGCCGTCGCCCTCGCGCGCGGGCGCGCTCCGCGAGCCTGGGCGTCGGCCCCCGCGCGAGGGCGGGGCGGTGGGCAGCGAGCGCAGCGAGCGTGGGGGTCGTTTCATCCTAGTGGGGCGCCGACTCGAGCCCGGCGATCAAATCCTTGATGCGGCCGAACTCGGACGACTTGTCGAGGAAGAAGCTGGCACCGGCGGTCAGGCACGCGTCGCGGTGCTGCGGCGTCGCGTGGTTGGTGAGCACGATGAACACGACGCCCGGCGCGCGCGGATGGACGGCGCGCAGCACGTCGAGGCCGGTGCCGCCCTCGAGCTGGTAGTCGAGGAGCACGAATTCGGGCGACGCGTCGAGGATTCCGCTGATGGCGGCGGCCGGCGTGCCGGCCTCGCCGACGACGGCCACGCCGTCGATCTCGTCCAGGAGTTCGGACAGGCGCACCCGCATCGACGGCGAATCGTCGACGATGTACACGGTGGGGCGGACGGAAACCATGCCTGCAGTATCGGCGGCGCGCCTCGCCGCCGGCCATCGGCGCCGGCTGATCGCGGCGATCGGCGGCGTCCGGTTCGGGGGGTCGGCGGCCGCCGGAACGAGGGTAGGAATCCGCCTACCCCGCGCCCGTCACATGGGGGCGTTCGGGTCGTCGATCAACCGGTGGCGCAGCGCGTAATGGATGAGCTCGGCCTGGTTGGCGACGCCCAACTTCTCCATGAGCCGCGCCTTGTGCGTGCTGACGGTCTTCACCGACAGGTTGAGCTGGCCGGCGATCTGCGTGACCGCCGCGCCGCCGGCCAGCAGCCGGAACACCTGGTACTCGCGGTCGGACAGCGTCGCGTGCGGCGGCCCTTCGGCACTCGGCATCGCCGACAACGCGAGTTCCTCGGCCACCTCGGCGCTGATGAACGCGCCGCCGGCCGCGACCTTGCGGATCGCCGCGACGAGCTGCGTGGCCGCGCTCTCCTTGGTCAGGTAGCCGGACGCGCCGGCGCGGATCGCGCGCACCGCGTACTGGTGCTCCTCGTGCATGCTCAGGACGAGCACGCGCAGCCGCGGCTTCTCCGCCTTGACGAGGCGGATCAACTCCATGCCGCTGCGGCCCGGCATCGACATGTCGAGCAGCAGCACGTCGAAGTCGAGCGCGCGCACCTGCTCCACGACCTCGTGGCCGTCGCCCGCCTCGCCGACGACGGCGAGGTCGTCCGCCGACTGCAGCAGCTGCTTCAGCCCCTCGCGCAGGATCGTGTGGTCGTCGGCGATCACGACGCGGATCACGGCGCGCCTCCCGCCGCGACCGCCGGCAGCCGCACCTCGACCGTGGTCCCCTGCCCCGGCGCGGTCGTGATCGCGGCCTCGCCGCGCAGCAGCGCGGCGCGCTCGCGCAGGCCGACCAGCCCGAACGAGTTCGGCTTGCGCGGATCCTGCGCGACGAAGCCCACGCCGTCGTCGCGGACGCGCACGACGATGCGGTCGCCTTCGCGCGCGATCGACACCGCGGCGCTCTTCGCGCCGGCGTGCTTCGCGACGTTGGTCAGCGACTCCTGCACGATGCGGAAGACCGCCGTCGAGTGCAGGCTTGCGAGGGCGAGGTCGCGGTCGTCGACGGCCAGCGTGCACGGCACGCCGGTGCGCTGGGTAAAGTTCTGGACGAGCGACTCGACGGCCGGGACGAGGCCCAGGTCGTCGAGGATCAGCGGCCGCAGGTCCGCGGCAATGCGCCGCGTGGCCGCCACCGTCGACTTCAACAGCTTCTCCATCCGGTCGAGCCGTCCGGCGAAGTCAGGGTGGCCGGCCGGCAGGTGCGCCTTGCCCCACGCGACGTCCATCTGCAGCATCGTCAGCGCCTGCCCCAGCTCGTCGTGCAGCTCGCGCGCGATGCGGCTCATCTCCTGCTCGCGCGCGATCTGCGCGGTCGCCGAGAGTTCCTGCAGCTCCTCCTTCGACCGGCGCAGGTCCTCGTGCGCCCGCACCCGGTCGGAGACGTCGCGCAGGATTACCGTGTAGAACTGCGCGCTGCCGTGCGCGTGCTGCGAGATCGACGCCTCGATAGGGAACTCCGTCCCGTCGGCGCGCAGCGCGGTCAGCACCGGCTGCGCGCCCATCCGCCGCGACGTCACGCCGGTCGTCGCGAAGCGCGCGATGTGCGTGCCGTGGTCGCTGCGGAAGCGCTCCGGCATCAGCAGCGCGAGCGACCGGCCGATCACGGCCGACCGCGGCAGGCCGAACACGCGCTCGGCCGCTGCGTTGAACGCGACGACGCGCTGGCCGGCGTCGGCGGTGACGATCGGGTCCATCGCCGACTCGACCAGGTCGCTGAAGTGCGCCTCGGCGCTTTCGAGGTCGCGGCTCGCGGCCTGCCAGCGGCTGGTCTGTCGATGGAGCAGGACGACGGCGACCGTGCCGGCCGCGGCTGCCGTCACGCCGGCTGCGACCAGCAGCGCGTCGCGCGCAGTCGGCATCAGCAATGCCACTACTGCGAACAGGGCTGCCAGTGCAAGAAGAGCCGCGATGGGCGCGAAGGTCGCGGTAAGCCGGGCCGCCATCAGCGGCACACGCGCGTCGAAGCCATGGAATCGTCCCCGGGGAACGGGCGCGCCGCCGCCGCGATCTGCGCGGCCCGCATTCCCGGCGCGATTATAGCCGCGCGTCGCGGCGGCGGCATCGGCGACGGCCGCGGTGCCGGCCGTCGCGCAGTTCAATCGAGCCCGAATCGCCGCACGAGCCAGCGCTTGACGAGCTGCACCGCCACGAGATAGGCGCCGACGATGGCGACGAGCGCCGCGCCATACGCGGCGGGCAGCGGCGTCAGCCCGAGCGCGTGCGCAGCCGGCGAGAACGGCAGCAGGACGCCGCCGACGGCGATGGCGAGCGTCGTCGCGAGCAACGGCACGCTCGGCGCGCTCTGCACGAACGGAACGCGCCCGGTGCGGATCACGTGCACGACCAGCGTCTGCGACAGCAGCGACTCGACGAACCAGCCGGTCTGGAACAGCGCCGGGTCGGCCAGCGCGCCGAAGCCGAAGACGAGCGTCGCGAACGTCGCATAGTCGAACGCCGAGCTGACCGGCCCGACCGTCAGCATGTAGCGGCCGATGTTGGCGATGTCCCACCGGCGCGGCGCGCGCAGGAACTCGGCGTCGACGTTGTCGGTGGCGACCGTCGTCTGCGACAGGTCGTACAGCAGGTTGTTGCAGAGGATCTGCACGGGCGCCATCGGCAGGAACGGCAGGAACGCCGAGGCGCCGAGCACCGAGAGCATGTTGCCGAAATTCGACGACGCCGCCATCCGGATGTACTTCGTGATGTTGCCGAACACCCGGCGGCCCTCGGTCACGCCGGCGTCGAGCACCAGCAGGCTCTTCTCGAGCAGGACGATGTCGGCGGTCTCGCGCGCGATGTCGACCGCGCTGTCGACGGTGACGCCGACGTCGGCCGCCTTGAGCGCCGGCCCGTCGTTGATGCCGTCGCCCAGGTAGCCGACGATGTGGCCGTGCCGGTGCAGCGCGGCGATCACGCGCGCCTTCTGCGCCGGCGCGAGCTTGGGGAAGATCGTCGCGGCGTCGGCCCGCGCGGCGAGCGCCTCGTCGTCGAGCGCGTCGATCTGCGCGCCCGTCAGCATCGTCTCGTCGGCGATGCCCACGTGCCGGCAGACGCTGCGGGTCACCGCCTCGTTGTCGCCGGAGAGCACCTTGACGGCCACGCCGTGGCGGTGCAGCGTGCGGATCGCCGCCGCTGCGCTTTCCTTCGGCGGGTCGAGGAACGCGACGAAGCCGGCGAGCACGAGGTCGCGCTCGTCGGCGACCGAGTAGGCGACTTGGTCGGCCGGGAGCACCTTGTACGCGACGCCGATGACGCGGAACCCGTCGTCGTCGAACCGGCGCGTGACGACCGCACGGCTGTCGTGGTGCGTGTCGTCGAGCGGCACGACCGCGCCGTGGTGGTCGACGCGGCTGCATGCGCCCAGCACCTCCTCGACCGCGCCCTTGCAGATCAGCAGGTGGCGGCCCTCGCGGTCGCCGACGACGACCGACATGCGCCGGCGCCCGAAGTCGTACGGAACCTCGTCGACCTTGGCGAAGCGCACGGCGGGGTCGAGATGCGCGTGGACGTCGGCGTGTTCGAGGATCGCGTGGTCGAGCAGGTTCTTCAGGCCCGTCTGGTAATAGCTGTTGAGGTACGCGTACTCGAGCACCCGCCGCGACTCGCGCCCGTAGACGTCGACGTGCCGCTCGAGGATCACGCGGTTCTGCGTGAGCGTGCCGGTCTTGTCGGTGCACAGCACGTCCATCGCGCCCAGGTTCTGGATGGCGTCGAGCCGCTTGACGATCACCTTGCGGCCCGACATGGCGAGCGCGCCCTTGGCGAGGTTGATCGTGATGATCATCGGCAGCATCTCCGGCGTCAGGCCGACGGCGACCGCCACGGCGAACAGGAATGCCTGCAGCCAGTCGCCCTTGGTGAGGCCGTTGACGACGAACACCAGCGGCACCATCACCAGCATGAAGCGGACGATCAGCAGGATGTAGCGCCGGACGCCGCGGTCGAACGCCGTCGGCGCGTCGTCGCCGGCGAGCGCGCGGGCCACACCACCGAAGCACGTTCCCCCGCCCGTGGCCGCGACGACGGCCGTGGCCGACCCGCTGACGACGTCGGTGCCCATGAACGCGACCGTGTCGAGCGCCAGCGCGGACGTGCACTCGGGCAGGCGCGTCGCCGCGAATTTCTCGACGGGCAGCGACTCGCCGGTGAGCGTCGCCTGGTTTACGAAGAGGTCGCGCGCGGCGACGATGCGCACGTCGGCGGGGACGATGTCGCCGGCCGACAGGTGGACGACGTCGCCGGGAACCACGTCGGCGAGCGGCACCTCGTGCGGCGCCGCCGGCGCCTCGGGCCGGTGCGCGGCCGCTGCGGCGCCGCGGCCGGCGGGCACGGCCGGCGGCACCCCGGCGCGGACGACGCTCGCGGTCGTGCCGACCATCGCGCGCAACCGGTCGGCCGCGCGGCCGGAGCGGAACTCCTGCACGAACGACAGCAGCGTCGACAGCACGACCATCAGCGCGATGACGATCGCGCCCTTGGTCTCGCCGGTCGCGTAGCTGACGATCGCGAGGATCAGCAGCAGAACCGACAGCGGCGCCGCGAACAGCTCACCCAGCCTGCGCCACGCGCCCTTCGGCCGCGCGCGCGCGATCTCGTTGCGGCCGTGGCGCGCGAGGCGCGCGGCCGCCTCGGCGGGCGTCAGGCCCGCGAGCGACGTACCGAGCCGCGCCATGGCCGCGTCCGGCGCCAGCGCGCCGAGGGCGAGCAGCTCGCGCTCGGCGGCGGCGTCCGCGGCTTCGGGGGCAGGCGGCGGCGCGGCGTCGCGCCGGCCGGCGGAGTCCCGCGTACGGAACGGAAGGTCGATCGTCGTCTCCCGCCGGCCGCGACAGGCGACGGGGCAGCCCGTCGCGGCCGCGCCTTCATCGTCGCCGATGTGCGCGGGGCGCGCGTTGAGCGCGGTCAAGCCGGCCGGGCGGCCGGGGCGGTGCCGTGCGGGCGGTGGGAGCGACGGGCAGGCGCGGGCACCCGCTCTACGCGGCCAATCCCGTGGCGTCCAGCCGCCCGATCCACTCCCGCTTCTGCGCGTCGGTCGCGAAGCTCGCCTCGAAGCTGTTGCGCGCGAGCGTGTACGCGTCGCGGGCGGTGAGTGGCAGCGCGGCGAACGTCTCGACGAAGTTCGCGTTGACGTAGCCGCCGAAGTACGCGGGGTCGTCGGAGTTCACCGTCGCGCAGACGCCGGCCGCCAGCAGCCGCTGCAGCGGGTGGTGCGCGAGGTCGGGATAGACGCAGAGCTTGACGTTGGACAGCGGGCACACGGTCAGCGGCACGCGGTCGCGCGCGAGCCGCGCGACCAGCGCCGGGTCCTCGACGCTGCGGACGCCGTGGTCGATGCGCGCGGCGGGGAGCACGGCGGGCGCCGCCGCGACCTGCGCCGGCGGGCCCCCCACGCCCGCGTGCGCGACGCGGTGGAGGCCCAGCTCGGCGCAGCGCGCGAACACGCGCGCGAACTTCTCCGGCGGGTTGCCGCGCTCGCCGCTGTCCAACCCCACGCCGATGAACCGGTCGCGAAACGGCAGCGCCTGCGCGAGTGTCGCGAACGCCGCGTCCTCGGAGAGGTGGCGCAGGAAGCACATGATCAGCGACGTGTCGATGCCGTACGTTGTCTTCGCCTGCGCGCAGGCCCGCGTGAGGCCACCGACGACCGTCGCGAACGCGACGCCGCGCTCCGTGTGCGTCTGCGGGTCGAAGAAGAGCTCGGCGTGCACGACGTTGTCGGCCGCCGCGCGCGCGAAGTACGCCATCCCCATGTCGAAGAAGTCGTCCTCGCGGACCAGCACGCTCGCCCCGGCGTAGTAGAGGTCGAGGAAGCTCTGCAGGTCGGTGAACGCGTACGCGGCGCGCAGCGCGTCCACGCTGGGGTACTTGAGTGCAATACCGTTGCGCTGCGCGAGCCGGAAGATGAGCTCCGGCTCGAGCGAGCCCTCGATGTGGATGTGCAGCTCGGCCTTCGGCATCGCCCGCAGCAGCGCGGGCAGCTCCGCGGGCGCGACCGTGGCGATGCTCACTGGACGACCCTCCGCGCGGTCACGCTGCGGGGCAATTCGCCCTCGGGACGGCCCGTCGGGCTCATGGCGTTTCTGCGCCGTCGCCGGCGCCCGGCGCAAACATCAGCGCGTTCAGCCGCCGGACGAACGCCGCCGGATCGGGCAGGTGCGCGCCCTCGGCCAGCAGCGCCTCGTCGAGCACGAGCTGCGCCCAGTCGCCGATGCGCTCGTCGCCCTCGCGCTCGATGCGCCGGATCAGCGCGTGCCCCGGGTTGATCTCCAGCACTGGCACGACGTCGGGCGCCTTCTGCCCGGCCGCCTTCAGCAGCCGCTCGAGGTTGCCCGATACCTCGCCTTCGCCGACGACCAGGCAGGCCGGCGAGTCGGTCAGCCGGTGCGTGACGCGGACTTCCTTCACGCGCTCGCCCAGCGCCTTGGCGAGTCGCTCGACGAGCGGCTTCAGCGCCTCGGTGGCGCGCTCGGCCTGCGCCTTCTCCTCCGCGTCGGCGAGCTCGCCCAGGTCGAGCGCCCCCTTCGCGACCGAGCGCAGCGGCTTGCCTTCGAACTCGGGCACCGCGGACACGACCCATTCGTCGATGCGGTCGGACAGGATCAGCACCTCGATGCCCTTCTTGCGGAAGACCTCGAGGTGCGGGCTGCCGGCGGCCGCGGCGTAGCTGTCGCCGATCGCGTAGTAGATCGCCTGCTGCCCTTCCTTCATCCGCGCGACGTACGCGGCGAGCGACACGTCCTGCGTATCGGTGCCCGCGGCCGTCGACGCGAAGCGCACGAGCTTGGCCAGCTTGTCGCGGTGGCCGTGGTCGTCGAGGAAGCCTTCCTTGAGCACGGCGCCGAACGTCGTCCAGAACGTCGCGTACCTGGCGGCCTCCTTCTCGGCGAGCTCCTCCAGCAGGTCGAGAACTCGCCGCACGCAGCCGCCGCGGATCGCCTCGACGTCGCGCGACTCCTGCAGGATCTCGCGCGACACGTTGAGCGGCAGGTCGTTGGAGTCGACGACGCCGCGCACGAAGCGCAGGTACGGCGGGACCAGCTGCTCGGCATCGTCCATGATGAACACGCGCCGCACATAGAGCTTGACGCCGTGCCGGTGCTCGCGGTCCCACAGGTCGAACGGCGCCGCCGACGGGACGTACAGCAGCAGCGTGTACTCGGTGCGGCCCTCGATGCGCGCGTGGACGTGCGCGAGCGGCGGCTGCCCGTCGTGCGCGACGTGCCGGTAGAACTCCTCGTACTGCTCGGCCGTGATGTCCTGCTTCGGCCGCGCCCACAGCGCCGAGGCCTGGTTGATCGTCTCGTCCTCGTCGGTGGCGCGGTAGCCCTTCTTCTCCTCGTCCCAGACCTCCTTGCGCATGACGATCGGCAGCGCGATGTGGTCCGAGTACTTGCGGACGATCGACGCTAAGCGCCAGCGCGACAGCAGCTCGTCCTGCCCCTCGCGCAGGTGCAGCGTGACCTCGGTGCCGCGCTGCGGCCGGTCGACGCGCTCGAGCGTGTAGTCGCCCTCGCCGGCCGACTCCCAGCGCACGCCGTCCTCGGCCGGCAGCCCGGCGCGCCGGGTGACCAGCGTCACGCGGTCGGCCACGATGAACGACGAGTAGAAGCCGACGCCGAACTGGCCGATCAGCCGCGCGTCCTTCGCCTGGTCGCCCGACAGCGACGCGAAGAACTCGCGCGTGCCGGACTTGGCGATCGTGCCGATGTTGGC
>JAYRNW010000002.1:0-8371 GCA_041911995.1 Casimicrobiaceae bacterium
ACCACGGCGCCGACTATGGCCGCGTGCTGGTCGGCATGCAGGTGCCGCCGTCGGACAAGGCCGATTTCCGGCAGTTTCTGCAGCGGCTCGGCTATACGCACGTCGACGAATCGGCCAATCCGGCATATCGGATGTTCCTCGGCCGCTGACGGCGACCCCCGAACGCGCCGCCCGACGGCATTCCCTGCCGCGGCACGGCAGCCCACCGCCATGAAAGTTGCCGCGGTGTTGCTTTTTGCGCGATTTCGCTGCCGCAAGCGGATTCCGGCAAGCTTTATGCTCTAGGCAGTGCGCTTGGTCCGTGGCAGACTTGAACACGACAAGTGCGGGCGCCAGCGGGCGCGCCGCCACCGTTGCCGGGTACGGCAGGGGGCATCAATTGGCTGACCAGATCCCTTTGCAGGGTGTCAAGGTCATGGTGATCGACGATTCGAACACGATTCGCCGCAGTGCGGAGATCTTCCTACTGCAGGCGGGGTGCACGGTGATCCTGGCCGAGGACGGCTTCGACGCGCTCGCCAAGATCGCCGACCACCAGCCCGACCTCGTGTTCGTCGACATCATGATGCCGCGGCTCGACGGCTACCAGACGTGCGCGCTCATCAAGAAGAACGCCAAGTTCAACCGGACGCCGGTGATCATGCTCTCGTCGAAGGACGGGCTGTTCGACCGGGCGCGCGGCCGGATGGTGGGCTCCGACCAGTATCTGACCAAGCCGTTCACCAAGGAGAGCCTGCTCAAGGCCGTGGCGGCGCACGTGAACAAGGCCGCGGCCTGATGGCGGCGGCGCGACCGGTGGCCGGTTCGCCGGAGTGCCGGCGGCGGCCGGACGCCCGCGGCGCGGTCGCCGCGAGGGACTGCTGAACGGTCCGCAGAGACCGGGTTTCGGGGGCAGGCATGGGACTCGACGACCTGCGCGCGGCCGGGCTGGTCCGCGACATGGCTGGGGTGCAACGACAGGGTGGAAACATGGCAATCCGCAAGATCCTCATCGTCGACGACTCGCCGACCGAGCGGCATGTACTGAACGACATGCTGACGAAGTCGGGCTTCGAGGTCGTCGCGAGCGACAACGGCGAGGACGCCATCCTCAAGGCCAAGTCGCTGAAGCCGGACCTGATCCTCATGGACGTCGTAATGCCGGGCCTGAACGGTTTCCAGGCGACGCGGGCGATCAGCCGCGACCCGGACACGCGGGCGATCCCGATCATCCTGTGCACGTCGAAGAGCCAGGAGACGGACAAGATCTGGGGCATGCGGCAGGGCGCGCGCGACTACATCGTGAAGCCGGTGAACCGCGAATAGCTGCTGGAGAAGATCGCGGCGATCGTCTGACGCCGCGACGACGACGATGGCCCGCGCCGCCAAGCTCGACCTCCGCGCGTTCCAGAGGGAACTCGCGTCCCGCCTCGCGACGAAGACGGCCGCGCAGGTCGAGTCGTCGCGTCTGGGCCTCGCGTGCGGCGGCGACCGCTGGCTCATCCGCCTGGCCGACGCCGGCGAGGTGGTGACGGTGCCGGAGATCGTGCCGGTGCCGCTGACGCGGCCGTGGTACCTCGGCGTGGCGAACATCCGCGGGAACCTCTACAGCGTCGTCGACTTCTCCCAGTTCCTGGGCCGCGAGGCCCCGGCCGGCGGAGCGCTGCGGCTCGTGCTGTTCGGGCCGCGCGCCGGCGAGATGAACGCCGGCATCGTCGTGCAGCGGGTGCTCGGCCTGCGCAACGTGACCGAGCTGGCTCCCGCCGCGCCGCCGCAGGACGCGCCGGCGTGGTACGGGCAGCGCTGGATGGACGGCGAAGGCGACGCGTGGCAGGAGATCGACCTGGCCGCGCTCGCGCGCGACCCCGCGTTTCTGCAGGTCGGGCTGTAGGGAGACGCGCCCCGGCCACTGGTGCGCACCAGGAGAATGGACATGGCGCTCAAATTGGGGAAGCTCTTCGGCGGGGACAAGGCCAAGCCTGCGGACGTCGACCTCGACATGCCGACGACGCAGGTCAAGATGGGCCAGGCGCAGCCCGCCGGTTACGACCCGCTCGCGTCCGTGTCGATCATGGAGCAGCTGCGCACCGCCACGGCGACGATGGCGATGCCGCGCAAGCTCCCGCTCATCGGCAGCCTGCCGGTCGTCAAGCAGTTCCAGACGCTCGGCATCCTGCTCGTCACGTTCCTCGTGTTCGCCGCGCTGATGGTGTTCATCGACAACCGCCAGGCGGGGCAGACGGCCGTCGCGGCGGCGACCGCGACCGAGATGCAGATGCTGTCGCAGCGGCTGGCGCGCGGCAGCGCGCTCGCGGCGCAGGGCCAGACGGCGGCGTTCGCGGCGGTCAAGGACAGCCGCGACCGGTTCAAGGCCGACCTCGACGCGCTGCTCAACGGCGGCACCGTGCGCGGCGTCAGCCTCGACGTGGCGCAGGACGAGGCGGTGGTCAGGCTGCTGACCGACGTCCGCACGCGCTGGGAGCGCGTCGACGCGGCGGCCGAGCGCCTGCTCAACAACGAGTCCAGCCTGACCAGCCTGGCCAAGGGCCTGGAGGCGCTCAACACCGGCAACACGCCGCTGCTCGAGCTCGCCCAGCAGGCGGCGGCGCAGATCGGGCAGGCGGGCGGCACGCTGCGCGAGATCGAGTACACCAACCAGCTCGCCGTGCTGTCGCAGCGGATCGCGAAGAACGCGAACGCGCTCGCCTCCTCCGACGAGATCGACCCCGAGGTCGCGTTCCTGCTGGGCCGCGACGCCGGGACGTTCCGCGACATCCTCAACGGCCTGCTGAAGGGCAGCGACCCGCTGCGCCTGTCCGCGGTGCGCAGCGACGAGGCGCGCGCGACGCTCGTCGAGCTGCAGAAGCGCTTCGGCGCCTACGAGGCCGGCATCGGCGCGATCCTCACGAACATGCCGCGGCTGGTCGTCGCCAAGCAGGCGGCGCGCAGCGTCAACACGGAGGCGGAGCCGCTGCTCAACGACTCGACGAAGCTCGCCGAGAGCTACGAGACGAGCCCGATCCGCAAGTGGACGCTGGGCGTGGCGATCATGTTCGCGCTGCTCGCGCTGCTGATGCTGGTGCTGCTCGGCAAGGTGTTCCTCGACGACGCGCGCATCCGGGCGTACGAGAGCGAGGGCGAGAACAAGCGCAACCAGGAGGCGATCCTGCGGCTGCTCAACGAGATGGGCAACCTCGCGGACGGCGACCTGACCGTGCAGGCGTCGGTGACCGAGGACGTGACCGGCGCGATCGCGGACTCGATCAACTTCACGATCGAGGAGCTGCGCACGCTGGTCCGCGGCATCAACTCGGCGACCGACCAGGTGACCAAGGCCACGCAGGAGACGCAGGCGATCTCGAACCGCCTGTACGAGGCGTCGCAGCGGCAGAACCGCGAGATCCAGCAGGCGTCCGCTTCCGTGCTGCAGATGGCGCAGTCGATCAACGAGGTGTCGCAGACCGCCACGCAGTCGGCCCGCGTCGCGCAGCAGTCGCTGGCGGCCGCCGAGAAGGGCGGGCAGGTCGTGCAGAACCAGATCGCCGGCATGAACGAGATCCGCTCGCAGATCCAGGACACGTCGAAGCGGATCAAGCGGCTGGGCGAGTCGTCGATGGAGATCGGCGAGATCGTCGAGCTCATCTCGGACATCACCGAGCAGACGAACGTGCTGGCGCTCAACGCCGCGATCCAGGCCGCCTCCGCCGGCGAGGCCGGCCGCGGGTTCACGGTCGTGGCCGAGGAAGTGCAGCGGCTGGCCGAGCGCTCCGGCGAGGCGACCAAGCAGATCGAGGCGATCGTGAAGACCATTCAGGCGGACACGCTGGACGCGGTGGCCGCCATGGAGAAGTCGACGGTCGGCGTGGTCGAGGGAACGAAGCTCTCCGACGCCGCGGGCCAGGCGCTGACCGAGATCCAGAAGGTGTCGCGCGACCTCGCGGACCTGATCTCGCGGATTTCCGCGCAGACGCAGATGCAGTCGTCGTCGGTCACCGACGTGACGCGCGGCATGCAGGGCATCCTGCGGATCACCGAGGAGACGACCGAGGGCACCAAGCAGACGAACGTGTCGATCGGCCAGCTGACCAAGCTGGCCGCCGAGCTGCGGTCCTCCGTCGCGGGCTTCAAAGTGTGACCCCTGTTTTCACAAAGAGGCGCAGAGACGCAGAGAAGGATGTGGAAGTTCCCTCTGCGCCTCCGCGTCTCTTTGTGAGGTATTGAACTTCCGGCCCGGAATTTGCTGAACCGTTGCCCATGGTCACCGAACCGACTCCCGACTTCGATCTCGGCCCCCTCTCCTGGGTGCAGGGCGAGATCGACCAGGCGCTCACGCGCGGCCTCGAGGCGCTGGCGCAGTTCCGCGCGAAGCCGGACGACGCGACGACGCTGAAACACGCGCGCGCCCACGTGCACCAGGCGGCAGGCGCGATCCAGATGGTCGGGCTCGACGCCGTCGTCGCCTACACCGACGAGCTGGAGCGCCAGCTGGCCCGGCTCGAGGAGGTCGCCGCCGCCGACGTGCCGGCCGCCTGCGACCTGATCGACCGCGGGTGCCGCAAGCTCAAGTTCTTCTTAGACGAGCTGGTCAACGGCCTGCCGCCGGTGCCGCTCAAGCTCTATCCCGAATACGAGGCGATGCAGCGCGCGCGCGGCGTCAAGGCCGTCGCGCCGACCGACCTCTTCTATCCGGACCTGACGCCGCGCGCGCCGCGCATCGCCGCGCGCGAGACGATCCCGCCCAACCGGCTGCCGTCGTTCCTCGTCAAGCAGCGCCGCCTCTACCAGCGCGGGCTCCTGGGCTGGCTGCGCGGCGACGAGGC
Organism: Casimicrobiaceae bacterium; assembly: GCA_041911995.1. Classification (GTDB taxonomy): domain Bacteria; phylum Pseudomonadota; class Gammaproteobacteria; order Burkholderiales; family Casimicrobiaceae; genus VBCG01. The sequence continues at coordinate 4,800 of JAYRNW010000002.1, forward strand.
CGGGGCGGCCACCATGCGCGACGCGATCGCCGGCATCGAGGACGTGACCACGCAAAGCGGTCTGCGGGCGTTCTGGTGGACCGTCGGCGCGATGTTCGAAGGGCTGGTCGAGAACGGCCTGGACGCCGGGTTCGGCGTCAAGCAGCTGGCCGCGCGGATCGACCTGCAGATCCGGCGCGTGGCCGAAGGCAGCGCGAAGGCCGCGGACCGGCTGCGCCGCGAGGTGCTGTACTTCGTCGCGATCTGCGCGCCGGTCGGGCCGCAGGTGCAGGCGGTGCAGCGCGCGTTCCGGCTCTCCGGGCTCATCCCGTCGGCGGAGGTGCTGTCGGCCGACGTCGTGCGGCTGCAGCCGCTGCTGCGCGAGGCGCGCGAGCAGCTCGCCGGCGCCAAGGACGCGTGGCTCAAGGCCGCGTCGGGACGCGCCGAGAACCTGCCCAAGCTCAAGCAGACGCTGGTCTCCGTCCACGCCAAGGCGGCGGAGATCCACAACGGCGCGCTGATGAAGCTCACGTCGGCGCTCGTCGAGCGGCTCGACCGGATGCCGACGTCGGGCGTCTCCGAGCCGGTCGCGATGGAGTACGCGACGGCGCTGCTGCTCGCGGAGTCGGCGTTCGAGAACTATTCGAACCTGTCGCCGGACTTCCCGAAGCAGGTCGACGCGATGCTCGCGCGGCTCGACGCCGCCCGCCAGGGACTGCCGTCGCCGACCAGTGGCGCGCCGATGCTGGACGAGATGAGCAAGCGCGCGCAGGAGCGCGTGCTGCTCGCGCAGGTGGGCCGCGAGATCCAGGCCAACCTCCGGCACATGGAGCAGGTGCTCGACGCGTTCTTCCGCGACAACGCGAAGCGGGGAGACCTGGCCACGCTCGCGAAGGACAGCACGCAGATCCGCGGGGCGCTGCGCATCCTGGGGCTCGACGACGCCGACCGCCTGCTCGGGCTGTGCGAGGAGCAGATCGCCACGTACGCGGACCCGGCGACCGTCGTCGGCAACGAGGACCTGGAGCTCCTCGCCGAGTCGCTGTCGGGGCTGGGCTTCTACATCGAGGCGGTCGAGCAGCAGCGTCCCGACCGCGACCGGCTGATCGCGCCGCTGATCGCGAAGCGGCTGGGCGAGGTGCCCGAGCCCCCGGCGCCCGCGCAGGACTCCGTCGAGGCGGCCGTCGCCGAGCTGCGCGCGGCGCTGCCGCAGCTGGTCGAGGAGGCGCACCGCGCGCCGAGCGACGACGCCGCGCGCGCGGCGCTGAAGCAGAAGCTCGTGAACCTGCACGACGACGCCGAGCTCATCGGCGACGCGGCGCTGGTCGCGCAGGCCGAGGCGGTGCTCGCCGAATTCGAGGCCGGCGACGCCGCGCGGCTGGCGGCCGCCGTGGGCGCGATCGCCGACACGTCGGCGCCGGCACCGGAGATCTCCGAGGAGACCCAGCGGCTGCTCGCGACCGACGCGAGCGACCTCGACCGCGAGTTGCTCGAAATCTACCTGTCCGAGGCCGCCGAGGTGCTCGACAACGTGTCGCAGCACCACCGCGCGCTCGCCGACAACCCGGGCGACCGCGAAGCGCTGCGCACGGTCCGCCGCGGCTTCCACACGCTGAAGGGCAGCGGCCGCATGGTCGGCCTGACGCAGTTGGGCGAGTACGCGTACGAAGTCGAGCACATCCTGAACCGCCTGATCGAGGAAGAGCGGCCGGTCACCGGCGCAGTGCTCGCGCTGATCGACGCCGCGGAGGCCGGCTTCCGCAGCTGGGTCGACGCGCTGACGCGCGAGGGCCGCGTGACCGCGGACCCGCGCGCGTTGCACGCGGCGCTGGCCGCCGTCGAGCGCGAGTTGCCGAACGCGACCCCGGCCGCGACGCCGGCGGCGCCGCCCGTGCCGTCGAACGTGATCGAACTGCCGCGGCCGGCGCCCGTGGCGCCGCTGCACGCGGCGCCGCCGCCGGAAGTCGCCGCGCCCCCCGGGCTGGAACTGATCGAGCTGCCCGAGCTGGGCTTCGGCGACGACATCGACGCGCCGGCGGTCACGACGGAGCCGGAGTTCGGCGAGACGATCGACGTGATCGACATGCCGGTGCCGCCGGTCGTCCCGGTGCTGAAGCTCGTCGAAGACTTCGCCCCCGCGGAGCCTGTGGCTGCGGCTCCGCCACCGCCCGAGCCGCCGGCCGCGCCGCCGCCCGCCGCGGAAGAGGCGGAGTCCGAGGACGTCACCGTCGGCGACGTCACGCTGTCGCGGCTGCTGTGGACGATCCTCTGCGACGAGGCGGACCAGCATCTCGCCGCGCTCGACAACGAGCTCGCGATCCTGCAGTTCGACTCGCGCGCGGTGCCGCGCGCGGACATGGTCCGCGCGAGCCACACGCTGTGCGGTATCCATCGCACCGGCGGCTTTCCGGTCGTCGCGGCGACGGCCAAGGCGCTCGAGCAGACGCTGATCGCGCTCGGCCAGCACGGCGCGCCGCTGCCGGGCACCGCGCAGCCGGTGCTCGCCCGTGCGGTCGCCGGCCTCGCGATGCTGGTGGCGCGCATCAAGGCGTGCGCCGCGTTCGCGCGCGGCGAATTGGACGAGGCCGCCGAGATCCAGCGCGAGCTGGACGAGTTGCGCCTGGAGGCGTCGACCGAGGCCGGCGATGCCGAAGCCGCGGCCGCGCTGGTGGCGCGGCTCGAGGAAGAGGCCGTTCCGGAAACGACGCCACCGGAGATCGCGGTCGCGGGGCCCGAAGGCGGGCACGTCGAAGCCATCGAGGTCGAAGGCGTCGCCGTCTCCGCGCCGGAGGTCGTGCCGGCGCCCGAAACGGCGGTGGAGTCCCCTGCCGAATTCGCGATCGAATTGCCGGCCGCGCCGGAACCCGACGCCGTGGCGCCGTCCGCGGAAACGCCCGCGCCGAAGCCCGCGCCGCCGCCCGTGCTGCACGCCGTGCCGCCGCCCGTCGTGGCGGGCGGGACCGGCGCCGCCGACGCCGACGCGATCGTCGACGCGTTGCGGGCGCAGGACGTCGGCCGCATCGAAGCCGCACTGCGCGAGCCCGCCGATCCGCTGGCGGGTTTCCGCGACGACGTGGACATGCAGGTGCTGCCGATCTTCCTCGACGAGGCGGCCGAGCTGTTCCCCGAGGCCGGCGAGGGATTGCGCGCATGGCGCCGCAACCCGGCGGACGGGCAGCAGGCCGCGCGGCTGCGGCGGACGCTGCACACGTTCAAGGGCAGCGCGCGCATGGCGGGCGCGATGCGCCTGGGCGAGCTCGCGCACCTGATGGAATCGCGGCTGCAGGACGGCGAGTCGCTCGTCCAGGGGTCGCCGCAGCTCTTCGAGGCGCTCGACGTCGACCTCGACCACATCGCGTTCGTCCTCGACGCGTTGCGCAACGGGCAGTTCAACGTCGCGCTGCCGTGGGTCGCGGCGCCGGCCGAGGCCGAAGCAGCGGCCGCCGAACCCGCCGCGCCGGCGGTGGCGGCCGCGCCGCCGGTGACCGAGCGCCCGATCGTCGTGCCGATCGCGCCCGCGATCGCGACGCCGGCGGCGGTGCCGGCCCCGCCGGTGCCGGTGCCGCCGGCTCCGGCACCCGCACGGACCGAGG
>JAYRNW010000003.1:0-7230 GCA_041911995.1 Casimicrobiaceae bacterium
CAGTACCTGTCGACGGTGCTCAACGCCAAGGACTCGGCGATCGACATCTACATGATCGACATCGTCAACCCCGCGCAGTACTTCGGCGCGGGCTGGCTCGAGCCGCTGAACGCGTACGTCGGCAATCCGGCCGACGCGATGAAGCCCTACCTGCCGGTCTACCTGCAGTCGAACGTCGTGGACGGCAAGGTCGCGGCCATGCCCGGCTTCGCCGACGCCATGTTCATGTACTACCGCAAGGACCTGCTCGACAAGTACAAGATTGCCGAGCCCAAGACCTGGGACGAGCTCGCCGCCGCGTCGAAGAAGATCCAGGCCGGCGAGGGCAACGCCAACCTGCAGGGCCTGTCGATCCAGGGCGCGCCGATCGAAGGCGCCGTGTGCACTTTCCTCCTTCCCTACTGGTCCCAGGGCAAGGAGTTCAACGACCCCTCCGGCAAGCTCACGCTCGACAAACCCGCGGCGGTCAAGGGCCTCAACCAGTGGCTGGCGATGGTCGACAGCGGCGTCATCAAGAAGAATGTCGCCGAGGTCAAGACCCCCGACACCGTCAACGAGTTCAAGGCCGGCCAGGTGATCTTCGCGATCAACTGGGGCTTCGCGTGGGACCGCTTCCAGGTCGACAACGACTCCGCCGTGAAGGGCAAGGTCGGCGTGATGCCGCTGCCTGCGATGGAGGGCGGCAAGAGCGCGACCTGCGTGGGCGGCTGGCAGTGGGCGGTGAGCGCGTTCAGCAAGAGCAAGGCGGAGGCCGCGAAGCTCGTCAAGTTCCTGTCCACACCCGCGGCGAGCAAGTTCCTCGCGATCGAAGGCTCGCTGCTGCCCGTGTACCAGAGCGTCTACGTCGATCCGGACGTCGTGAAGGCCGTGCCCTGGTTCAAGGACGCGTCCAACGTCGTGATCGCCGGCAAGAGCCGGCCGCTGTCGAAGGACTACGGCCAGGTCAGCGACGTCGTCCGCACGACGACGAGCGCCGTGCTCGCGCGCACCAAGAAGCCCGACGAGGGCGTCGGCGAGATCGAGTCGCGCCTCGCCCGCGTGATGCGCTGAGCGCAGACCGGCGGGCGGAGCATGGCCGTCGTGCGCGTGATCGAGCGGCTGCGCGACCCGAGCGAGCGAGCGCTCGGGTTGCTGCTGCTCGCGCCGGCCTTCCTGCTGCTCGCGCTGATCGTCGTCTATCCGATCGGCACGCTGATCTTCAACAGCTTCTTCGACCTGCGGCTCTCGGGCGGCGCCGGGATGAAGTTCGTCGGCCTCGAGAACTACCGGCTGGTGCTCGAGGACCGCGACTTCTGGAACGCGACGGCGAACACCGTGCTGATCACGCTGGTCACCGTGCCCGGCGCGCTGGTCGCCGGGCTCGGGCTCGCGCTCCTCGCCAACCTGCCGTTCCGGCGCCAGTGGCCGGTGCGGCTCGCGCTGCTGCTGCCGTGGGCGCTGCCGCTCGCGTTCGCGGGTCTGATCTTCGCCTGGTTCTTCCACACCGAGTACGGCATCGTCAACGACGTCGTGCGGCGCCTGGGTTTCGGGGGCGAGCCGACGATGTGGCTGCTGCGCCCGGGCTGGGCGTTTGCCGCGATCTGCCTGACGATCGTCTGGAAGACGAGCTCGTTCATGGCGCTGATCCTGCTCGCCGGGCTGCAGATGATCCCGCGCTCGCTCTACGAGGCGGCCGAGGTCGACGGCGCTAGCCGGTGGCAGCAGTTCCGGCAGATCACGATCCCGATGCTGATGCCGGCGATCGTCGTCGCGCTGATCTTCCGCACGATCACGGCGCTGCAGACCTTCGACATCCCGTACACGATGACCAGGGGCGGGCCCGGCAACGCGACCGAGACGCTCGCGATGCTGATCCACAAGACGACGATCGACTACCTCGACGTCGGCTACGGCTCGACGCTCGCCGTGTTCATGTTCCTGCTCTCGCTCGCCGTCACGGCGGTCTACCTGCGGCGCATCGGGAGGAACGCGTGAACGCGCTGCGCGGGAGGCATCTCACGCTGCTGGCGGCCGCGATCGTCGTCGTCAACGGCTTCTTCCCCGCGGTCTGGATCCTGTTGACGTCGCTCAAGACCGAGGCGGAGCTCGTCAGCAAGCCGATCACCTGGTGGCCGCGCGACCCGACGCTCGCCAACTACGTGCAGGCGTTTACCGACCAGCCGCTGCTGCGCTACCTCGGCAACAGCTTCGCGGTGGCGTCGCTGTCGACGGCGCTTTCGCTCGTCGTCGCGTCGCTCGCCGCGTACGCGATCGCGCGGCTCAACCTGCGGCACCGGCAGCTGATCCTCACCTGCATCGTGGCGTCGAGCATGTTCCCGCTGGTCACGCTGCTCGTGCCGATCTTCCAGACGATGCGCTCGCTCAACCTGCTCAACACGTACACGGCGCTCGTGCTGCCCTACACGGTGCTGAACCTCCCGGTGTGCACGCTGGTCCTCGTCAGCTTCTTCCAGAGCATCCCGCGCGACCTGGAGAACGCCGCGATGATCGACGGCTGCACGCGCCTGGGCGCGTTGTGGCGCGTCGTGGTGCCGCTGGCGGCGCCGGGCGTGTTCACCGCCGGCATCCTGGCGTTCGTCAACGCCTGGGACGAGTTCCTGCTCGCGCTGTCGCTCAACGCCAGCGCGTCGATGCGCACGCTGCCGGTCGGCATCACGCTCTACCAGGGCGAGTTCACGTTCCCCTGGCCGATCATCTCGGCGGCGCTGGTCGTCGCGATCGTGCCGGTGGCCGTGCTGATCGCGGTGTTCCAGGAGCGCGTGGTCGGCGGCCTGACGCAGGGCGGCCTCAAGGGCTGAAAGATTCGCGGGCCGCGGGCCCGCCCACGAATACCGGGACCTCACGCATGTCGACGCAACTGCGCTATGGCATCATCGGCTGCGGCAGCATGGGCCGCGAGCACATCGAGAACATCCAGGCGATGCCGCGGGCGGACGGGGCCGCGCGCGTGACCGCGATCGCCGACCCGCACGGCCCGAGCCGCGACGCCGGCCTCGCGATCTGCCGCGACGCGCCGCAGGCGTTCGCCGACCCCCGCGAGCTGCTGGCGAGCGGGCTGTGCGACGCCGTGGTGATCGCCACGCCGAACTTCACGCACGCCGCCGTGCTGCGCGACGCGCTCGCGACCGACCTCCACATCCTCGTCGAGAAGCCGCTCGTGACGCGCATCGACGACGGCGTCGACCTCGTAGATCGCGAGGCCGGGCGCCGGCGCCGGGGGAGCCGGGGCATCGTCTGGGTGGCGCAGGAATATCGCTACATGCCGCCGGTCGCCGAGGCGATCCGGATGGCGCACGAAGGGGCGGCGGGGCGCGTGCAGCAGGTGACGATCCGCGAGCACCGGGAGCCGTTCTACCCGAAGGTCGGCGACTGGAACCGCTTCACGGCGAACACCGGCGGCACGCTGGTCGAGAAGTGCTGCCACTACTTCAACCTGATGGACCTGATCGTCGGGGAGCGGCCGCAGCGGGTGTTCGCGTCGGGCGGCCAGCGCGTCAACCACCTGGACGAGACGTACGGCGGACGCCGGCCCGACATCCTGGACAGCGCCTACGCGATCGTCGAGTATCCGGGCGGCGCGCGCGCGATGCTCGAGCTGTGCATGTACGCGGAGAACTCGATCGACAGCGAGCACCTGACGATCGTCGGTGACGAAGGCAAGATCGAGTCGCTGCTGCCGTCGCTCACGCTGCGCTACGGCCGGCGGGCCGACTGGGGCCGGCGCGAGGTCTGGGGCCAGCCGTCGGGCACCGGGCGCGGCGTCGCGGTGCGGCGGGTCTGGGACACCGGCATCCGGTACGCGGGCCACCACTTCGGCGCCTCGTACGTCGAGCACCTGCGCTTCGCCGACGCGGTCCGCCACGGGAAGCCGCCCGAAATTCCGCTCGAGGAAGGCCTGCGCGCGGTGGCGACCGGCCTCGCCGCGCACCGGAGCATCGACGAGGGCCGCGCCGTGGCCATGAGCGAGATCCTGCCGGCGGGATGGTGAGCGCGCGGCGACGGGGAGGACGACGATGAGCCATGCCAACTATCCGTCGCTGCGCGACCGGCTCGTGTTCGTGTCCGGCGGCAGCTCGGGCATCGGCGCCGCGCTCGTGCGCGCGTTCGCCGCGCAGGGCGCCCGCGTCGCGTTCTGCGGCACGAAGCCGGACGGCGGCGCCGCGCTGATCGACGAGCTGGCGTCCGCCGGCCTCGCGCGGCCGTGGTACGGCGCGTGCGACGTGCGCGACGCGGCCGGCTACCAGGCGCTGCTGCGCGGCGTGATCGACGCGATGGGCCCGATCCGCGTGCTCGTCAACAACGCCGGACGCGACGACCGCCATGCGATGGAGGACGTGACGCCGGAATTCTGGGACGACCGGATCGCGCTCAACCTCAAGCACTACTTTTTCGCGATCCAGGCCGTGGCGCCGGCGATGGCGGCCTCCGGCGGGGGCGCGGTCGTCAACATGGGGTCGGTGAGCTGGATGCGCGGCCGCCCGAACCTCGCCGGCTACACGACGGCGAAGGCGGGCATCCTCGGCCTCACGCGGACGCTGGCACGCGAGCTCGGGCCGCGCAACATCCGGGTCAACGCGCTGGTGCCCGGGGCGATCGTCACCGAGCGCCAGACGATGTTGCACCGGGACCCGGACGCCGACCGGCAGTTCCTCGACGCGCAATGCCTCAAGGTCCGGCTCGACGCCGGGCACGTGGCGCGCGCCGCGCTGTTTCTCGCCGCCGACGACAGCGACGGCATGACCGGGCAGCACGTGCTCGTCGACGCCGGGCTCGCGCAGACCTCCGTGATCACCTGACCGGCGCGGACGCAGGCAGCAGTGCGCCGACCGCGGGTGCTGCCGCGATGCCGAATGCGCGCGCGCACAAGTCGCGGACCTCGTCCGCCGTTGCCGCGCCGGAGAACACCGCGAGCCGCAGCGCCTTGTCGGCGAGCTCGGCGCGCGGCAGCGTGTTGCCGGGGTCGCCCTTCGGCTCGTCGACGCGGCCCGACAGCATGCGGCCGTCGACGGTCTCGACGTCGACCTTGCCGATCCAGCGCCGCGGGTACGCGGCGTCGACCTCCGGGTCCTCGACCATGCGCACCTTGTCGCGGAACGCGACGACTTCCGGATCGCGGAAGCGGCGCTCGAACTCGGGCAGGCCCGCGCGCCGGAACAGCGCGATCGCCGCGAGCACCGTCCCCATCGAGAACTTCGCCTGGTGCACGGTCGCGGGATCGGTCACGGGGCCCAGCACGTCGATCGCCGCACGGTGGACGTGCGCGGTCACGCAGCGGATCGCGGCGGGCGCGAGGTCGTGCGCCGTGACGACGGCGAGCAGCGCGTCGGCCGCCGGATGCGTGTGCCGGCACGACGCGTGGAACTTGAACGACGTCTCGGCGCGCGCCCAGCGCTCGCCCAGCCGGTCGACGAGGCGCGCCGGATCGGCGTCGGTCGACATGCCGGCCGCCATCCCCTGCGGCCCTTCGAGGATGCGGCGCGCGCCGGTGAAGCCGTCGCGCGCGAGGTAGGCGGCGAGCAGTCCGTCGGCCGCGGCCTTCGCCGTGTGCAGCTGCTTCGAGTCCGCGGCGTCGCGCAGGAATTCCCACAGCCCGGCCGCCTGCGTCCCCGCCGAGCCGAACGCGTGCAGCATCGTGTCGGGCGTCAATTCCAGCAGCCGGCCGGTGGCGGCCGCCGCGGCGAGCGTGCCCGCGGTGCCGGTCGTGTGGAACACCTTGTAGTGCGAGCGGCCGAGGAATTCACCGACGCGGATGCCGACCTCGTAGCCGGCGACCGCCGCGGTGAGCAGATCGCGGCCCGGGCGCGCCAGCGCCTGCGCGACGGCGAGCGCCGGCGGGAACACGACCGCGCCCGGATGGAACACCGAGCCGTTGTGCACGTCGTCCTGCTCGGCGTAGTGCGACGCGCCGGCGTTTACCATCGCCGCGAACAGCGGGCTCGTCCGCCGCCGCGAGACCAGCACCTCCGCCGGCCCGTCGGCCGGACCCATCTGCACGGCAAAGCGCTCGAGCGCGTCGATCGCGCGCGCGCCCTTGCCGGCGAGCGCGGAGCCCGCCCAGTCGAGCAGCAGGTCTTCGGCACGGCGCACGACCGGCGTCGGGATGTCGTCGAACGCGAGCGTCGCGGCGAACCGCGCGAGCGTGGCGCTCGGGTGGAGGTCGGTGCCCATCGGTCAGACGGCGTGCGCGGCGGCGAGCCGCGCGATCGCCGCGTCGTCGTAGCCTAACTCGCGCAGGATCGCGCGCGTGTGCGCGCCCAGCGCCGGCACCGGGTCCATCCGCGGCGCGGTCGCCGGCGAGTCGCCGGGCGGCACGCCGGGCGGCAGCAGCGCCGGCACCTTGCCCGCCGGTGTCGCGACCTCGGCCCAGCGGTGCCGCGCCTTCAGCTGCTCGTGCGCCCACACGTCGTGCATGTCGTTCATCCGCGCGTTGGCGATGCCGGCCGCATCGAGGCGCGCGATCACCTGCGCCGCCGTGAGCGGCGCGAACGCGGCGACGATGATCGCGCGCAGCTCGGCGCGCGCCGCGGTGCGCTTCGAGTTCGACGAAAACCGCGCGTCGGTCGCGAGCGCCGGCTGCCCCAGCACCTGCTCGCAGAACAGCGCCCATTCGCGCTCGTTCTGCAGGCCGAGCATCACGGTTCGGCCATCGCCGGCGACGAACGGGCCGTACGGGTAGATCGTCGCGTGCGCGGAGCCCGCGCGCGGCGGCGGCTCGGCGCCGTCGTACGCGTAGTAGAGCGGGTACGTCATCCACTCGACCATGCTCTCCAGCATCGACACGTCGATCGCCCTGCCGCGCCCGGTCTTCCCGCGCTCGAGCAGCGCGGCGAGGATGTTCGAGTACGCGTACATGCCGGCGGCGATGTCGGCGATCGAGCAGCCGGCCTTCGCCGGCTCGTCGGGCGTGCCGGTGATCGACAGGAAGCCCGACTCGCTCTGGATCAGCAGGTCGTAGGCCTTCTTGTCGCGGTACGGGCCGTCGGCGCCGTAGCCCGAGATGTCGCAGACGACGAGCCCCGGGTTGCGCGGCGAGAGCGCCTCGTACGACAGGCCGAGGCGCGCCGCGGCGCCCGGTGCCAGGTTCTGCACCAGCACGTCGGCGCGGTCGACCAGTTTCGCCAGCACCTGCGCCGCCTCCGGATGCTTGACGTCGAGCGTCAGGCTCTCCTTCGAGCGGTTCACCCACACGAAATGCGACGCCAGGCCGTCGACGCGGTCGTCGTAGGCGCG
>JAYRNW010000004.1:0-14704 GCA_041911995.1 Casimicrobiaceae bacterium
ACGCGCCGGCCGCTGCGCTTGGCCTGCGCGATCGCCTGCGTCAGCCGCTCGTGCAGCAGCAGCCGGTTGGGCAGGCCGGTCAGCGCGTCGCGGGTCGCGAGGTACTGCAGCCGCTCCTCGGCCTGGATCCGCGACGACACGTCCTGCACGAACGACAGGATCGACACGATCTGCCCGCTGTCGTCGAGCAGCGCCGAGTGGTACCACTCGCACCAGATCGTGTCGCCGTCGCGGCGGTGGTTGCGCGTGAGGCCGGTCGCGCGCGGCTCCTCGCCGTGCATCAGCCGCGTGACCAGGCCCGCGAAGCCCTCGCGGTCGTCCTCGTGGATGAGCGGGCTGTCGGCGAGCGGGATGCCGAGGATCTCGTCGGAGCGCCAGCCGAAGATGTTCTCCGCCTGCGGCGACCAGCGGACCAGCCGGAAGTCGCGGTCCCACTCCAGCACCGCGAGCGGCGTGTTGCTGATGTGCGACGACAGCATCCAGTTCGCGCGCTTGAGCTCGTCCTCGTTGCGCTTCTGGTCGTGGATGTCCGCGTGCACGGCGTAGATGCCGACGACGTTGCCCTCGGCGTCGCGGTGCGGCGCGTAGTGGACCGACTCCCAGCGCTCCTGCCCGTCGGGCTGCGCGAGCTGCTTCTCGGTGGACACCGTCTCGCCGGCGAGCACGCGGTCGAGCAGCGGCCCCAGCTGGTTCGCGCGCTCGTTGCCGACGACCTCCGCGAACCGACGGCCGGTCAGCTCCTTCCGGCTCTCGCCCAGCCATTCCTCGTTGTGCCGGTTGAGGAAGCGGTAGCGGTAGTCGCGGTCGATGTACGACACACGCGCCGGCACGTTGTCCATGATGAGCCGCAGCTCGGCCTCGGACGCCTTCAACGCCTCCTGCGCCTGCTTAAGCCCGTGGATGTCGTTCATCAGCACGAACGCGCCGTGGACGTCGCCCGACGGCGCCGCGTCCGGTACGACGCGGATCGTCATCCAGCGGCGCACGCCGTTGGCGCCGGGCACGAGCCGGTCGAACGCCGTCGACTCGCCTTCCATCGCGCGCGTCAGCATCGCCTGCGCGCTCTGGTAGATGCCGTGCCCGACGACGTCGCGCAGCCGCATCTGGCTCACCTGCTCCTGCGTCAGCCCGAAGAACTGCAGGAACGCGCGGTTCACGTAGTGACAGTGCTCGTCGCGGTCGATGTAGGCCACCGGCGCCGGCACGCCGTTGATGATCGCCGTCAGCTGGCCTTCCCGCGTGGCCAGCGTTTCCTGCGCCTGCTTCAGGTCCGTGATGTCGTGGCCGACGACGTACTCGCCCTTCACGGTCCCGTCGAAGTGCACGTCGGGCACGCAGCGCGCGCGGATCCACCGCGCGCGCCCGGAGGCGTCGATCACCGTGCGCTCGTAGGTGATCGCTTCGCCCGCGAACACGCGGTCGCGGCCCGGCTCCATCATCCCCGCGATGTCCGGGCCCAGCACCTCCCCGGTCGTGTGCCCCACCACCTGCTCACGCGTCAGCCCGACCAGCTGCAGGAATGCCTCGTTGACGAACTCGTAGCGCCGGTCCGCCGACAGGTAGACGATCGGCTCCGGAATGTTGTCGTTGAACAGGCGCAGCTGCTCCTCGCGCGCCGCCAGCGCCTGCTCGGTCAGCTTGAGGTCGTGGATGTCGTGCTCGGTGCAGTAGAGCCCGCGCACGCTGCCCGTCGCGTCGAGGTCGGGCGCTACGCGGCCGTGCAGCCAGCGCCGGCTGCCCTGCAGCGTGTTGCCGACGCGCTCGTACTCGACGTGCTCGCCCCCCTGCGCACGCTTGAGGATCGGCCGCAGGAACGCGGCGACGTCGGGCTCCATCACCTGCAACGGCGTCTTGCCGTAGATCTCGTCCTGCGGCTTGCAGACGGAGTTCGCGAACGCCTGGTTCACGAACGTGTAGTTGAGGTTGCGGTCGAGGTAAGCGATCGGCCCCGGGATGTTGTCGGCGAAGAGGCGCATCTGCGCCTCCTGCGCGCGCAGCGCGTCGCGGACCCGGATGTCCTCCTCGATGTCGTTCATGACGACGAACGCGCCGCCGACGCGCCCGCCCACCTCGCGGTCGGGGAACAGCGTGATGCGCGTCCAGCGCGCGTCGCCCTCGAGCTGCCGCTCGCGCCGCTCGTAGGAGACCGTCGCGCCGGAGAACGCGCGCTCGACGTAGCCCTGCATCTCGGCGAACGCGTCGGCCGGCAGCACGTCCTTCAGCGCATGGCCGAGCACGTCGTCGGCCGGCACGCCGAGCCACTTGCCGAATGGCTTGTTGGCGAAGCGGACCTTGAGCTGCCGGTCGACGTAGAGGATCGGCAAGCCGACGCTGTCGGTGACGAGGCGCAGCCGGTGCTCGCGCTGGCCGGCTTCCAGCTCGAGCCGCTTCAGGTGGTCGACGTCGCTGTAAGTGACGAGGAAGCCGCGGACGTGGCCCTGCGAGCTGCGGTCCGGGTAGTAGTCGACGCGGATCCACAGCGCCGGACGGCCCGCCGTGACGAGCTGGCGCTCGTACGTCGTGCGCTCGCCGGACAGCGCGGCGTCGATGTACGCGCGGTAGAGCTGGTAGACGTCGCGGCCGAGAACCTCGATGACCTCGCGCCCGAGGATCTCGTTCTCGCGCTTGCCGAGCCAGTCGGTGAACGCCTTGTTGACGAAGCGGTAGCGCTGATTGCGGTCGACGTAGCCGACCGGAACCCCGAGCGCGTTCAGCTTGCGCTGCGACAGTGCGAGCAGCGATTCGCGCTCGACCGGGTCGCCGACGGTGTGAACCGGGAGCTCGAGGCGATTCAGCGAACGCGAGATTGCCATAAAGACTTGTTTATATTACGAAACAGTGCCACCTGCCCGGGCCGGCCGCCCGCTGCGCAACCGGCGCGGCAAGCCGCCGCCCCGCCCGCCGGACGTACCGAGTCGTCCAGTACAAGCAAGGATCGCGCCCAGTTACGTCTGTGGACGCCAACACCCGCCGGTTACTACAATCAACGTCTCCCGCCGACCCGCGCGGCAGCGGCTCGTACCTGCCGCGGGGACGGCGTCCATCGTACCGCCGTCGCGCCGTCCGCGTGCGGCTCGCTGCGTCCTTCCGACCCGAACCCCTCGCCCGCCCCCATGCCGACGCCCGCTTCGCACGCCCCCCCGACCACGCGCCGTGCCCGGCCGGCGCCCGCCGGCATCCGGTGGACCGCCGCGCTCGCGGCGCTCGTCGTCGCGACCACGGCGGTGGCGGCAGACGCACCGCGCGACCTGCCCTCCATCGGGCCCGTGCCGGTCGACTTCGTCCTGTTCGGCCTCACGCTGCTCGGCGTCGCGCTGTTCCACCACCACACGCTGAAGGTCGCGCTGACCGGGCTCGCCGTGATCACGCTCTACAAGCTCGCGTTCACCGGGTTCAGGGACGGGCCCGGGCTCGTCGGCCTGCTGCACCACCTGCGCCACGAGTGGGTGATCCTCGCCAACCTGTTCCTGCTGCTGATGGGGTTCGCGCTGCTGTCGCGGCACTTCGAGAAGAGCCGCGTCCCGCTGGTGCTGCCGCGCTTCCTGCCGGCTGACTGGCGCGGCTGCTTCGTGCTGCTCGCGATGGTGTTCGTCATCTCGTCGTTCCTCGACAACATCGCGGCCGCGCTGATCGGCGGCGCGATGGCGCACCAGCTGTTCCGCGCGAAGGTGCACATCGGCTACCTCGCCGCGATCGTCGCCGCGTCCAACGCCGGCGGGTCGGGCAGCGTCATCGGCGACACCACGACGACGATGATGTGGCTCGCCGGCATCGGCCCCGTCGAAGTGGTCGAGGCGTACGTGGCGGCCGCCGTCGCGCTCGTCCTGTTCGGCATCCCGGCGGCCAAGCAGCAGCACGCGCATTCGCCGATGATCCACCACGTGCACGAGCACACGCACGTCGACTGGACGCGCGTGGGCATCGTGTTCCTGATCCTGCTGTGCGCGATCATCGCCAACGTCACGGTCAACCTGCAGTTCAACGCGTACCAGGACTACTTCCCGTTCATCGGCTTCGGCGTGTGGGTCGCGATCATCATCTCGCTGCCGGCGCGGCGCCCGGACTGGGAGGTGATGCCGGAGACGTTCAAGGGCACGCTGTTCCTGCTCGCCCTCGTCACCTGCGCGTCGATGATGCCGGTCGAGCGGCTGCCGGGCGCCTCGTGGCAGACGGCGTTCGGGCTGGGGTTCGTGTCGGCGGTGTTCGACAACATCCCGCTGACCGCGCTCGCGCTGAAGCAGGGCGGCTACGACTGGGGCTTCCTCGCGTACGCCGTCGGTTTCGGCGGCTCGATGATCTGGTTCGGATCTTCGGCCGGCGTCGCGCTGTCGAACCAGTTCCCGGAAGCGAAGTCCGCCGTCGCGTGGGTGCGCGGCGGCTGGCACGTCGCCGTCGCGTACGTCGTCGGGTTCTTCGTGATGCTGGCCGTCATCGGCTGGCATCCGGTCGCGCACCCGGCGCGCGCGGACGCGGGCGTCCCCGCCGCCCGTGCGCCGGCGTCGGTGTCGCCCGCGGCGGCGGCCGGGCGCGCACCGCCCGCCGAGGGCCGACGCACAGCGCAGGACGAGAGGAGGGCGGGATGAACCGCTTGCGGATGGCGCTCGGGGTCGCGACGGCCGGCTGGGTCGCGGCGTCCCCGGCGCAGGAGATCACGCTGTTCCAGAACGAGAACTTCGCGGGGCCGCGCTTCACGGCGAACGGCTCGGTCGACGACCTCGCGCGCGTCGGCTTCAACGACCGCGCGACGTCGGTCCAGGTCCGCAGCGGGTCGTGGCAGCTCTGCTCGGATTCGTACTACCGCGGCCAGTGCGTCACGCTCACCCCCGGCAGCTATTCGACGCTGTTCGGCATGGGCCTCAACAACAGCGTTTCGTCGCTGCGCGAGGTCGGCTGGGGCGGCGGCGGCGGCGGCAACGGCGGCGGCGGCAACTGGGGCGGCGGCGGATCGATCGTGCTGTTCGACTCGCCCGGCCTGACCGGACGCTCGTTCACGCTGAACCAGGCCATGTCCAACTTCGACGGCACGGGCTTCAACGATCGCGCGCGGTCGGCGCTGGTCAACGCCGGCACGTGGCAGCTGTGCGCGGACGCCGACTTCCTGAGCACCTGCGAGGTGTTCGGGCCCGGACGCCACGACAACCTGGGCGGCGTGACCGGCAGCGTGAGCTCGGCGCGGCCGTTCGCCACCGGTGGCGGCGGGCCCGGTGGCGGCGGGCCCGGCGGCGGCGGCTGGGGCGGCGGCGCGCGCGTCGTCCTGTACGAAGGGTCGAACTTCTCCGGGCGCTCGTTCCTCGTCGACTCCGACGCGGTCACCGACCTCCAGGGCACCGGCTTCAA
Organism: Casimicrobiaceae bacterium; assembly: GCA_041911995.1. Taxonomy (GTDB): domain Bacteria; phylum Pseudomonadota; class Gammaproteobacteria; order Burkholderiales; family Casimicrobiaceae; genus VBCG01. The sequence continues at coordinate 5,338 of JAYRNW010000004.1, forward strand.
CGACCGCGCGTCGTCGATCCGCGTCGAGCGCGGCTACTGGATCTTCTGCACCGACGCCAACTTCATGGGCGAGTGCCGGACGTTCGGCCCCGGCGACTACCCGTCGCTGTCGTGGTTCGCCAACCGCATCTCGTCGGGCCGCCGCATCTCGAACGACTACCCGTACAACGCGCCCCCGCGCTGGGGCCACTGACGCACGACCGCCGTGCCGATCGTCGACGACATCGCCGGGCTGCGCCGCATCCTCGCGACGGCGCGGACGATCGCCGTCGTCGGCCTGTCGCAGCACTGGTACCGGCCGAGCTACTTCGCCGCCAAGTACATGCGCGACCACGGCTACCGGATCGTGCCGGTGAACCCGGCGTACACGAGCGTGCTGGACGAGCGGTGCTACCCCGACGTCGCGGCGATCGACTTTCCGGTCGACGTCGTCGACTGCTTCCGCAAGCCTGCGGACATCCCGCCGATCGCCCGCGCGGCCGTGGCGAAGGGCGCCAGGGTGCTGTGGATGCAGCTCGGCATCCGCAGCGACGAGGGCGCGCGCATCGCGCTCGACGGCGGGCTCGACGTCGTGATGGACCGCTGCGTGAAGATCGAGCACGCGCGCATCCTGGGCGGCCTCAACTGGGCGGGTGTCAACACCGGCGTGATCTCCGCGAAGCGGCCTTGCGTTCCTTGATGCGGCGAAAATTCCTGAACCACGAAGGACACGAAGGACACGAAGAAATTCCATTGGCTTTGTGTCCTGCCGCACACTCGACCAAAGAGTATTGTCTTTCTTCGTGACCTTCGTGCCCTTCGTGTTTCAAGATTCGAGTCCCCGACCGCAAATCGTGCCCTTCGTGTTCCGAGATTCGAGCCCCTGACCGCGATGCCCGACCACCCGTTCGGCTTCGACACGCTCTGCCTGCACGCCGGACAGATTCCCGACGCGGCGACGGGCGCGCGCGCGCTGCCGATCTACCAGACGACGTCGTTCGTCTTCGACAGCGCCGACCACGCGGCGAGCCTGTTCAACCTGCAGACGTTCGGCAACGTCTACTCGCGGATCTCGAACCCGACGGTGGCGGCGCTGGAGGAGCGCGTGGCCGCGCTCGAGGGCGGCCGCGCCGCGCTGGCGACGGCGACGGGCATGGCCGCGCAGATGGTCGCGCTGCTGACGCTCGCCCGCGCCGGCGACCACGTCGTCGCGTCGCGGACGCTGTACGGCGGCACGTACACGCAGCTCGCCGTGACGTTCGCGCAGTTCGGCATCGACGCGACGTTCGTCGACGGCGACGACCCCGCCAACTTCGGTGCCGCCATCCGGCCCGCCACCAAGGCGGTCTACGTCGAGACGATCGGCAACCCGCAGCTCAACGTCGCGGACCTGGCCGCCATCGCGGCCGTTGCGCACGAGGCCGGCGTCCCGCTGGTCGTCGACAACACGCTGGCCTCGCCGTACCTGTGCCGGCCGATCGAGCACGGCGCCGACATCGTCGTCCACTCGGCGACCAAGTACCTGGGCGGCCACGGCACGACGATGGGCGGCGTGATCGTCGAGTCGGGCAAGTTCCCGTGGGACAACGGCCGGTTCCCGCAGATGACCGAACCCTCGCGCGGCTACCACGGCGTGATCTTCTTCGAGACGTTCGGCGACTTCGGGTTCACGATGAAGGCGCGCATGGAGACGATGCGCACGCTGGGGCCCACGCTGTCGCCGTTCTCGGCGTTCCTGCTGCTGCAGGGCATCGAGACGCTGCACCTGCGCATGCCGCGGCACAGCGAGTCCGCACTGGCCGTCGCGCGCCACCTCGCCGCGCATCCGGCGGTCGCGTGGGTCGACTACCCGGGGCTGCCGGGCGGCCGCTACGCGGCGCTGGCGCAACGTTACCTGCCGCGCGGCGCCGGCGGGATCCTGTCGTTCGGCGTCCGCGGCGGCGCGGCGGCCGGCGTGAAGTTCATCGAGGCGGTGCAGTTCCTGTCGCACCTCGCCAACGTCGGCGACGCGAAGAGCCTCGTGATCCACCCGGCCTCGACGACGCACCGCCAGCTGTCCGAGGACGAGCAGCGCGCGGCCGGCGTGTCGCCGGAGATGATAAGGCTGTCGATCGGGCTGGAGTCGCTGGGCGATATCCTGTGGGACGTCGACCAGGCGCTCGAGCGGTCGCAGCGTTGATGCCGCCGCCGGAACCTTCGCCCACGTGATGCGCTACGCCACCATCCCCTGGCCGCTCGCCGGCATCTTCATCGCGATCGCGCTCGTCGCGCAGGACACGCTGCTGACGGTGCTCGGCGCCAACCCGCCGCTCGCGCAGACCGCGTATCGGATGCTCGTGTGGACGATCGGCATCGGCTCGTTCACGCTGCTCGTGCTGCCGAAGCGCCGCACCGCCTACCTGCTCGGCTTCCTCGTCTGCGCCGGCCTGATGGGCTGGGCGCTGTGGCTGCAGTACGGCCTCGAGCTCGAGCCCTGCCCGCTGTGCGTGTTCCAGCGCATCGCCGTGATCACGACCGGCGTCATCTGCCTGATCGCCGCGCTCCAGAATCCGGGCCGCGTGGGCGCCGCGTTCTACGCGTTCCTCGTGCTGGTCGCGTCCGGCATCGGCGCCGCGCTCGCCGCGTGGCACGTCTGGATCCAGGCGCAGCCCAAGGGGTCGGTCGCGGCGTGCGGAATGGGCCTCGACTACATGCTCGAGACGCTGCCGCTGACCGAGGTCATCGGCCGCGTGCTCAAGGGCAGCGGCGAGTGCGCCGAGCAGGGCTGGCTGTTCCTCGGCCTCGCGATCCCGTCGTGGACGTTCGTGTTCTTCGTCGCGATGATCGCGGCGGCCCTCGCGCTCATCCGCCGCGACTGAAGCCCTCTACTGGATGACGTCGTCGGCGCGCAACAGCAGCGGCGGCGGCACCGTGATCCCGAGCGCCTTCGCGGTCTTGAGGTTGACCACGAGCTCGATCTTGGTCGACTGCTCGACGGGCAGGTCGGCAGGCTTGGCGCCCCTGAGGATCTTGTCCACGTAGGTCGCCGCGCGCCGGTAGTGCTCGACCAGGTCCTGTCCGTAGCTCAGCAACCCGCCCGCCTCGGCCAGCGCGCGATTGGTCGAGAGCGTCGGCAGGCGATGCTTCAAGCCGAGCGATCCGAGCTGGCGCGCCTGCTGGCCGTAGAAGGGATCGCCCGGCACGATCAACGCGCCGGCGCCTTCCTTGCGAAGCCTCGCGAACGCCGCTTCGATGTCCGCGGGCGTGCGGGCTGGGACGGGCACCACGCCGACACCCATCGACTTCGCCGCAGCCTGTACCTGGCCGGCGATCGTCGGGTGCGTCGGGTTGTCCGGGTTGACCAGCAGGCCGACGCTCGTCATGCCCGGGACTGCCTGGCGCAGCAACTCGACGAACTTCGAGCTCACGTCGGCGACGATGTTGCTCAGGCCCGTGATGTTGCCGCCGGGCCTCGACAGGCTGGCCACGAGTCCGCTGGCAACCGGATCGCCCACCGAGATCATGACGATGGGAATCGTCGTCGTGGCGGCGTGCGCCGCCTTCACGCCGGGCGTCGAGTCCACGACGAGCACGTGCACTCCGGAATCGACGAGCGCCTTGGCGAGGGCGGGAAGCCGCCCGTAGTCGCCGTCCGCGTAACGCCATTCGACGACGAGGTTCCTGCCCTCGACGTAGCCGAGCGCGCGCATTCCGTCGCGAAACGCTTCGGTCCGATTCGCGAAGTTCGCCGGGGACCGGGGCACCAGGAAGCCCACCCGGAAGGGCGCCGGGGTCGCCTGCGCAAGGGCGACCGACGCCGCGCAGAGAGCGACCAGCGCGACGAGCGCTCTTCTTCGCACGTCCGGCATTCGCTGCCGGGCTACTTCGGCGCCATCCGGATGGCGCCGTCGAGGCGAATCACCTCGCCGTTCAGCATCGGGTTGCGGACGATCTCGGCGACGAGCGACGCGAACTCGGCCGGGCGGCCGAGCCGCGGCGGGAACGGCACCATCTTCCCCAGCGCCTGCTGCACTTCCGGAGGCAGCGCCGCCATCATCGGCGTCTCGAAGATGCCGGGCGCGATGGTGACGACGCGGATGCCGGCCCGCGCGAGCTCGCGCGCGATCGGCAGCGTCATCCCGACGATGCCGCCCTTCGACGCCGCGTAGGCGGCCTGCCCGATCTGGCCGTCGAACGCGGCGATCGACGCCGTGCTCACGATCACGCCGCGCTCGCCCTCGGCGTTCGGCGCGCCCTTCGCCATCGCGTCGGCGGCGAGGCGGATCATGTTGAACATCCCGACGAGGTTCACGCCGATCGTCCGCGCGAAGCCCGCGAGCGAGTGCGGCCCCTCCTTGCCGACGACCTTCTCGGCATGGACGATGCCCGCGCAGCCGACGAGCCCCTGCAGCCCGCCGAACGCGGAGACCGCCGCCGCCACCGCCGCCGCCGCGCTCGCCTCGTCGGCGACGTCGGTGCGCACGAACCGGGCCGCGCGACCCAGTTCCGCGGCGAGCGCCTGCCCTTCCGCTTCCTTCAGGTCCGCGATGACGACGTTGCCGCCGCCGGCGACGACCATCCGGGCCGTGCCGGCGCCGAGGCCCGACGCCCCGCCGGTCACGACGAACGTGCTTCCCTTCAGTTCCATGAGCTTCCCGCTTGCGTTGACGTTGCCCCGGCGCGCCTCGCGCCCCCTACTTCTCGGCCTTGACGACGCTCATCGCCGTCGCGATGAGGCCGGCCATGTCCGACACGTTGGTCGGCACGATCAGCGTGTTGTTCGTGCGCGCGAGCAGCCCGAACGCGTTGATGTAGTGCTCGGCGACGCGCAGGTTCACCGACTGCAGCCCGCCCGGCGCCTGGATCGCGTCGGCGATCATGCGGATCGCCTTCGCGTTCGCCTCGGCGTTGACCAGCGTCGCCTGCGCCATGCCCTGCGCGACGTTGATCTCCGCCTGTTTCTCGCCTTCCGACTTCGCGATCGCCGCCTCGCGTGCGCCGATCGCGACGTTGATCGCCTGCTGCCGGCTGCCCTCGGAGGTCGCGATCACCGCCCGCTTCTCGCGCTCGGCGGTGATCTGCGCCTGCATCGCGCGCAGGATCTCGGCGGGCGGCGTCAGGTCCTTGATCTCGTAGCGCAGCACCTTGACGCCCCAGCTCGCCGCGGCCTCGTCGAGCGCCGACACGACGAGCGCGTTGATCTGGTCGCGCTCCTCGAACGTGCGGTCGAGCTCCATGCGGCCGATCACGCTGCGCAGCGTCGTCTGCGCGAGCTGCGTGATCGCCAGCACGTAGTTCGACGAGCCGTACGACGCGAGCTTCGGGTCGGTCACCTGGAAGTACAGGATGCCGTCGACCTGCAGCTGCGTGTTGTCGCGCGTGATGCAGATCTGGCTGGGCACGTCGAGCGGGATCTCGCGCAGGTCGTGCCGGAACGCGACGCGGTCGACGAACGGGATCACGAAGTTGAGTCCCGGGTCGAGGACCGCGTAGAAGCGGCCGAGCCGCTCGACGACCCACGCGTGCTGCTGCGGCACGACGCGGATCGTCTTGATCACGACGATCACGGCGACGACGAACACGACGAGCGTGAAGATGGCCGAGCCGTAGAACATGGCGGAATCTCCGTTCAAGTTGGGCGGGAGCGGCGGCGCGGGGCTTGGCTCAGGTGCTGCGGCGGTCGGCGATCAGCAGCGTGGAGCCGCGCGTGCCGACGATGTACATCGTGTCGGCGCGCGCGCCGTCCGGCGCGGCGAGCTCCGCGTCCCACTGCGTGCCGCGGGAGTTGACGCGGGCGCGGCCGTCCGGCTTCCAGCCGAGCACGCGCACCGAATGGCCGACGTCGAGCGGCGGCGCGACCGGCGGCGTGCGCGACAGGCGCCAGCGGTGCGCGGCCGCGCTGCCGGCGATCGCGAGCACGCCGCCGATGGCGAGCTGCACCGGCACCGAGGCCCCGAACCAGGCGGCGATGCCCGCCGCGGCGAAGGCCACGCCGACCGCCAGCAGGTAGAAGGTCCCGCTGATGAGCTCGGCGCCGACCAGGACCGCCGCCAGCGCCCACCACGTCCAGTACGCAGTCATCGCTCGTCCTCCCCTTCACCCTCGCCGTGCGCTCTTCCGCCAGCATACGGCACTTTGCTTTGACCGGCGCGGCACCCATCTATCGGGCACCGCCGTCCGTCGCACGCGGGAAGCCCCCGCGCCGCGCCGGAAGCCGGTATAATGTGTGGTTCATTTATCCTTTTCGAATCAATCGCTTTCGACCGATTCCGCCGGACGACCCCGATGCCGATCTACGAATACCGCTGTACCGCGTGCGAACAGAAGGTGGAGGTGCTGCAGAAGCTCTCCGACCCGCCGCTCGTCACCTGCCCGGCGTGCGCGCAACAGACGCTCGTGAAGAGCGTGACGGCCGCCGGCTTCCAGCTGAAAGGCAGCGGCTGGTACCAGACCGACTTCCGCAGCTCGGGCGCCAAGGCGCCGGCCAAGCCCGATGCCGCGGGCGCGGACGCGAAGCCCGCGGAGAGCGCCGCCAAGGCCGACGCAGCGACCGCCAAGCCCGACGCGCCGGCCGCCAAGGCCGAGACCAAGGCCGCCACCGGCGGCACGTCGGCGGCCTGACGCGCGCGAGCCAAACGCCGGTTGCCATGAAACGCTATCTCGTCGCCGGACTCCTGGTCTGGGTGCCGCTCGGCATCACGATCTGGGTGCTGCACTTCCTGGTGACGACGCTCGACCAGACGCTGCTGCTGTTCCCGACCAGCGCGCACCCGGACCGGCTGCTGGGCTTCCACATCCCGGGCTTCGGCGTGGTGCTGTCGTTCGTCATCCTGCTCTTGACCGGCGTGGTCGCCGCCAACTTCTTCGGCGCGCGGCTGATCTCGTTCTGGGAGGCGATGCTCGGGCGCATCCCCGTAGTCAAGTCGATCTACTCGTCGGTCAAGCAGGTGAGCGACACGCTGCTGTCCGACTCCGGCAACGCGTTCCGCAAGGCGCTGCTCGTGCAGTTCCCGCACGGCGACGCGTGGTCGATCGCGTTCCTGACCGGCACGCCCGCGCCGGCCGTCGCCGCGCACCTCGCCGAGGAGCACGTCAGCGTCTACGTGCCGACGACGCCGAACCCGACGTCCGGCTACTTCATCATCGTGCCGAAGTCGCGCGTGCGCGACCTCGACATGACCGTCGACGAGGCGCTCAAGTACGTCATCTCGATGGGCGTCGTGGCCCCGCGCGGCGGCACGCTGCCGCCGGGCGCGCGCCCCGCGCCCGCCGCCGTGCCCGCGCTCGCGGACGCGGCGACCGACGCCCGAAATTGACCGGGTCGCGGTGCGCACAGGTGGCCGGCCGTGCCGTCTGCCGCGCGCGGCGCGTCCCGCCCGAAAACACCCATGAACAGGAGACGCAGAGACGCCGAGCAAACCCGTCGCCGTGCTCTGCGCCTCTGCGCCTCTTTGTGAGAAGTGCCTCCTGGAGATTGCCGTGAAACGCACCGACTACTGCGGCCGCATCGACCGCCGCTTCCTCGACCAGACCGTCACGCTGATGGGCTGGGTCCACCGCCGCCGCGACCACGGCGGCGTCATCTTCGTCGACCTGCGCGACCGCGAGGGGCTGGTGCAGGTCGTCTGCGACCCCGACCGCGCCGCGACGTTCGCGATCGCCGAGACGCTGCGCAACGAGTTCTGCATCGCGGTCACCGGCCGCGTCCGGCCGCGCCCGGAAGGCACGGTCAACCCCAACCTCGTGTCGGGCGAGATCGAGGTGCTCGCGCACGAGATCGACGTGCTGAACGCGTCGGCCACGCCGCCGTTCCAGCTCGACGACGAGAACCTGTCCGAGACCGTGCGCCTCGAGCACCGCGTGCTCGACCTGCGGCGGCTGCCGATGCAGCGCAACCTCCAGCTGCGCTACCGCACGGCGATGGCCGCGCGGCGCTACCTGGACGGGCACGGCTTCATCGACATCGAGACGCCGATGCTCTACAAGTCCACGCCGGAGGGCGCGCGCGAGTTCCTCGTGCCGTCGCGCGTCCACCACGGGCAGTTCTACGCGCTGCCGCAGTCGCCGCAGCTCTTCAAGCAGATGCTGATGATGGCGGGCTTCGACCGCTACTACCAGATCGTCAAGTGCTTCCGCGACGAGGACCTGCGCGCCGACCGCCAGCCTGAGTTCACGCAGATCGACATCGAGACGTCGTTCCTGACCGAGCTCGAGATCCGCGCGATCATGGAGGGGCTGGTGCGCGCGATGTTCAAGGACGGGTTGGGCGTCGACCTGCCCGACCCGTTCCCGGTGATGACGTTCGCCGACGCGATGGACAAGTACGGCTCGGACAAGCCCGACCTGCGCGTGCCGCTCGTGCTGACCGAGCTCACCGACCTCATGAAGACGGTGGACTTCAAGGTGTTCCGCTCGGCCGCCGACCTGCCGAACGGCCGGGTCGCCGCGCTGCGCGTGCCCGGCGGCGCCACGCTGACCCGCAAGGAGATCGACGACTACACGGCGTTCGTGAAGATCTACGGCGCCGGCGGGCTCGCGTACATCAAGGTCAACGACGCGGGCAAGCCGAACGAGGAAGGGCTGCAGTCGCCGGTCGTCAAGTTCCTGTCCGAGCCGGTGCTGCGCGAGATCCTCGCGCGCACGGGCGCCGCGACCGGTGACTTGATCTTCTTCGGCGCCGAGAAGGCGAAGGTCGTCAACGACGCGCTGGGTGCGCTGCGCGCGAAGGTCGGCCACGACCGCGGCTTCGCCGAGCAGGGCTGGCAGCCGCTGTGGGTCGTCGACTTCCCGATGTTCGAGTACGACGAGGAGAAGAAGTCGTGGGCGGCGCGGCACCACCCGTTCACGGCGCCGAAGGACGGCCACGAGGACCGGTTCGCGACCGACCCGGAGCACGCGCTCGCCAAGGCGTACGACGTGGTGATGAACGGCTGGGAGATCGGCGGCGGCTCGGTGCGGATCCACCGCTCGGAGGTGCAGCAGAAGGTGTTCGCGGCGCTCGGCATCTCGCCGGAGGAGCAGCGCAAGTTCGGCTTCCTGCTGAACGCGTTGAAGTACGGCGCTCCGCCGCACGGCGGGATCGCGTTCGGCCTCGACCGCATCGTCACGCTGATGTGCGGCGCCGAGTCGATCTGCGACGTGATCGCGTTCCCGAAGACGCAGCGCGGGCAGGACCTGCTGGTCGAGGCGCCGACGCCGGTCACCGAGCAGCAGCTGCGGGACCTGCACATCCGCGTGCGGCCGTCGGACTCGGTCAAGGTGGCGTGAGCCCGGCGGTCGTCGGCGGGATGCCCGGCGACCCGGGGCGGCGGTCGCGGCGAGGCGCGCGGCGAGCGAGCCGACTCGCCACGCGCGCGTCGCCGTTGCAGTAAACTGCAGCGCATGCACGGCATGCGCGCTGCCCTCCGCG
>JAYRNW010000005.1:0-3955 GCA_041911995.1 Casimicrobiaceae bacterium
AGCACGACGCCGAACAGCGAGAACTTGTCGCGGCCGGGCGCGATCCAGCCGAAGAGCTCGCGCCGGTCGCCCTCGGGCACGACCGCGCCCGGCAGGTGGTAGCGGCCGAGGTAGCCGTGGACGTCGCCGGCGGCCGCGCGGCCGGCGAGCGCGGACCCGGAGATCACGCGCAGCGCGCCGGGTGCGAGCTCGCCGGCGACCGGCGGGTCCAGTGCGGCGCCGACGCGCGTGCGCAGGTGCCGCGGCCGCAGCGCGCCCGGCCCTGCCAGCGTGATCACGCGCGCCACGTCGAGCTCGCCGGGCGCGCCCAGCCGGCCGGTCGCGACGACGTCCGGGGAGGTGACGTGCCACGCGGTGCGCCCGTGGCCGACCGGCGCCAGCGCCTCGATGTGCACGCCCGGCGTGCCGGCCGGGTGCGGGCCCGCGAACTCGCGGACGGCCACGCGCGGCGCGTCGGGCACCGGCACGTCGGCGCCGGCCGCCTTGCACACGTACGTGGCGCCTTCGGTCAGCTTCGCGACGGCGGCGACCCCGGCGACGAAGTCGTCGCGCCGGTCCGCGATCACGCGCGCGGCCGCCGGCGCGTGCGGCCGCGTGTCCATCGCGGTGACGAAGAGCGCGTGCGGCGTCGCGCCCGGGTGCGGCACGCGCGAGTATGGCCGCGTGCGCAGCGCCGTCCACAGGCCGGACTCCAGCAGCAGCGCACGCACCGCCGCGCCGTCGAGCGCGGACGGCCGCGCGCCCGTGTACGCGGCGAACGCGACCTGCGCGTCGGGCCCGTCGCCGGCGTCGACGTCGATCACCACCGACTGCAGCGCGCGGCGCTCGCCGCGGTGCACGGCGACGACGGTGCCGGCGGCGGGCGACGCGTGACGGACACCCGGCGTGCTGCGGTCCTCGAACAGCGGCGTGCCGCGCAGCACGCGGTCGCCGGGCGCGACCAGCAGCGAAGCTTTCAGCCCGACGTAATCCGCCGCGACCAGCGCGACGTGCGCCGGCGCGCGCGCGTCGTCGACGACCGGCAGCGGCGCGCCGGCCAGCGGAATGTCGAGCCCCCTCGCGATGCGGTGCACGGCCACTGCGGTCGTTCCCCCGACGGCGCGCCGGTGTGCCGGCGTCGCCCCCGGGTGCACGCGGCACCGGGGAACCGGCCGTGGCGGCAGTTCCGGCGCAGCTTAGCGGGCAACCCCGGCGCCGACGTTGATCGAGGGCAAACCCGCCGCCGGTGCGGGTGCCGCGTCAGCCGGGCGGCGCCGCGCCGGGGCGCACCATCGCCGCCGCGACCAGCTCGGCGACGTCGCGCGTGTCGATCGCGTCGGTCTGGCCCAGCGCCGAGATCCCGTCGGCGACCATGACCGCGCAATAGGGGCACGCGGTCGCGATCGTCTTCGGTGCCTGCGGCAGCGCCTGCTCGACGCGCGCGACGTTGATCCGCCGGCCGATCTTCTCCTCGAGCCACATGCGGCCGCCGCCGGCGCCGCAACACATCGCCTTCTCGCGGCGGAGCGGGAACTCGAGCGGCGCCTCGCGCGAGAGCGCGCGCAGGATCGCGCGCGGCGCCTCGTACTCGCCGTTGTGGCGCGCGAGGTAGCACGGCTCGTGGTAGATCACGCGCTCGACCCGCGGCTCGACGCGGATGCGGCCCTGCGCGATGAGCTGCGCGATGAGCTGCGTGTGGTGGACGACCTCCCAGCGGCCGCCGAACGCCGGGTACTCGTTGCGCAGCGAGTTGAACGCGTGCGGGTCGCAGGTGACGATCCGCGTGACGGAGAGGCCGTTCAGCGTCTCCACGAGCCCCTGCGCGAGCGCCTGGAACACCATCTCGTTGCCGGCGCGGCGCACGCACTCGCCGGTCGACGTCTCCGCCGCGCCGAGGATGCCGAAGCGCACGCCGGCCTCCTTCAGGATCGCGGCGAACGCCCGCGCGATCCGCTGGCCGCGCGGGTCGAACGACGCAGCCGAGCCGACGTAGAGCAGCCAGTCGAGGCCCGCGACCTCCTCGGCCGTCGACACCACCGGCACGCCGAGACCGTCGGCCCAGTCGCCGCGCGTCTCGGCCGGGAAGCCCCACGGGTTGCTCTGCACCTCGTAGGCGGCGAACACCGCCTTCAGCTCGTGCGGGAACTCGCCGTCCATCAGCACGCGGTGCTGGCGCATCCGGAAGAAGCGCGGCAGGTGCTCGAGCTCGATCGGGCACGCCGCCTCGCAGTAGCCGCACGTCGTGCACGCCCACAGCGTGTCCTCGCCGATCACGTCCGGCACGAGCGGCGGCAGCGCCTCGTCGGCGGCGCCGCCGGCGAGGAGCGCCGCGCGCTGCGCCAGCAGGTGGTGCTTGACGCTGTCGTGCACCCACTTCTGCGACAGCGGCTTGCCGGTGACGAACGTCGGGCACGCGTCCTTGCAGCGGCCGCACTCGGTGCACGTGAACGCGTCGAGGCCCTCCTTCCACGTGAGGTCGCGCGCGGTCCGGACGCCGACGCGCACGGTCGCGGGGTCGGCGTCGTCGGCGAACACCTGCTCGAGGTCGATGCCGGGCACCGCGTTGGCGGGCCGGCCGCGATGGAAGAAAAGCGCCGGCAGCGCGGTCACGATGTGGAAGTGCTCGCCGGTCGGCAGCAGGACGAGGAAGGCGAGCACGACGACGACCTGCACCCAGTACGACGCGACGTAGCCCGCGCGCTGCGCGCCCGGCGACAGCCCCGCGACGGCGCCTTCGACCACGCGGCCGGCGAACGCCCACGCGCGCTCGTGCGCGATGCCGGCGTCGGTGCCGGCGAAAAGAGCGAACCGGAAGCCGTCGAACAGCAGGTCGGTCACGACGATCGCCGTGATCAGCGACAGGATCAGCAGCGCCTCGCGGTTGGGCTCGAGGCGCGGCGGCGGCCGCACGTAGCGCCGCCAGAACGCGTAGGCCAGCGCAACGAGCACCATGAGCTCGATCACGTCCTTGAACGCCGCGAACCCGGCGCCGAACGCGCCCGGATAGGTGAACGGCTCGTCGTAGCCGATGACGACCAGCTGCACCTTGCGCACCAGCAGACCCAGGAACCCGGCGAAGATCGCGGCGTGCATGAGGCCCGGCTTCCAGTCGCGCGCGATCATCCGGCGCTGCAGGAAGCCGTTGACCGCCACGGCGCGCAGCCGCGACAGCGGGCGGTCCCAGCGGACCTCGGGCGAGAGGTGCGCGACGATGGCGAGCTTGCGCCAGGCGAGCCAGCCGAAGCCGGCGAGGGCCACGGCCATCAGCAGCGTGATGCCGATCGGGCTCATCCTGGCGTTCTCGTGCGCCCCACGACCGCAAAGTTTGCGCTAGCGCATATCCGGCGCGACCGCCCGCAGTACACTTTCCCGGTCGCCGCGGGCCCGCGGCCGCGAGGATACCGACCATGCCCAAGGAAAAGCTGCTCGAGGTGCTCCGCCGGCACCCGTTCGTCGAGGAGTTCACGCCCGAGCACATCGCGAAGCTCTCCGAGCTCGCCCGCGAGGTGCACTTCGACCGCGACCAGGTCGTGTTCCACGAGGGCGACGAGTCGCACGAGTTCTACCTGATCGTGCAGGGGCGCATCGCGCTCGAGATCGAGGCCCCCGACCACACGCTGCGCGTGCAGACGCTCTCCGCCGGCGACGAGTTCGGCTGGTCCGCGATCCTGATGGGGCGCGGCAAGTACTTCCAGGCGCGCGCGCTGCAGGCCACCGAGACGCTGGCCTTCGACGGCGCCGCGCTCTTGCAGGCGTGCCGCGAGGACAAGGCGTTCGGCTTCGCGCTGATGTACCGGATGCTGGGTGTCGTGTCCGAGCGCCTGCAGGGGACGCGGCTGCAGCTGCTCGACATGCACTCGCCGGTCGCCAAGCGCGCCGGCACCTGACCGGTAAGTGGGGGGGGGGGGGGGGTGGGGGGGGCCCCCGCCCCCCCACCCCCCCCCCCCGCCCGCGCGCAGGGGAGGGAGAACCCAAA
>JAYRNW010000006.1:0-4588 GCA_041911995.1 Casimicrobiaceae bacterium
CCGCGGCGGCGCGGTCGAAGGGGGCCGGCTGATGGAGGCCGCGCGCTCCCGCCCGCTCTCCCTCGCGCCGCTGCCCGCGGCGCGGCGCCCGCGCGGGCTGCCCGACGCGCTGCCGGCGTTCGACGAGCGCCACTTCTACCTCAAGGAAGGCGAGGTCGAGGTGGTGCCGCTGTCGCTGCCGCAGCTCTTCACGGCCGGCGTCGAGTGCGGCCACACGGCGGCGCGCAGCGAGTTGAAGCACCAGATCGGCACGGTGTCGGCGCAGCTCGACCACCTGCGCGAGCACTTCCGCGCCGTTCAGGAGCGCGCGAAGGGCGACCGCGAGCAGCTGGCCGGCGAGCTGCTCGCCACGCAGCGGCGGTTCCACTCCGCGCAGCTGCAGGTGTCGGAGATGCAGGCGCAGGCGGGCCAAATGCAGATGCAGGCGGACCAGATGCAGATGCACGCCGCGCACCTCGAGACCTCGCTCGCCTCGGCACGCCACCGCATCGACGAGCTCGAGACGTCGAAGGCGTGGCGGATGACGGCGCCGATCCGCAACGCCGGCCAGCGGTACAAGGTCGCGCGCGCGCGCTTCCACGCGTGGCGCGCCGGCGTGCTGCGCCTGCCGCAGCTCTCCGCGCTCGCGCTGTCGATCCTGCGGCACGAGGGGCCCGGCGCGCTCGCGCAGCGCGTGCGCGCCAAGGTCGCGCCCGAGGACCGCTACAAGCCGGCGGTCGCCGCGCAGTTCCGGCAGGAGGAGGCGATCGCACCGCTCGCGTTCGGCGCCGCGCCGGCGCCGCTCGCGTCGATCGTGATTCCCGTGTACGGCAAGCCGATGCTCACGTACACGTGCCTCAAGAGCCTGCACGCGCACACGCCGCACGACATGATCGACGTCGTCGTCGTCGACGACGCGTCGCCGGAGCCGGTGGCGCCCGCGCTCGCCGGCGTGACCGGCGTCCGCTTCGAGCGCAACGGCGAGAACCTGGGCTTCATCGGCACCTGCAACCGCGGCGCCGAGTTCGCGCGCGGCGAGTACGTCGTCTTCCTCAACAACGACACGATCGTCACGCCGGGCTGGCTGGAGGCGATGCTGCGCGTGTTCGACGAGCACGCGGACGCCGGCCTCGTCGGCGCCAAGCTCGTCTATCCCGACGGGCGGCTGCAGGAGGCCGGCGGGATCGTCTGGCGCGACGGCTCCGCGTGGAACTGGGGCCGCGACGACGACCCGGCGAAGCCCGAGTACAACTACCTGCGCGAGGCCGACTACTGCTCCGGCGCGTGCCTCGCGATTCCGGCGGACCTGTTCCGCGAGCTCGGCGGCTTCGACGCGCGCTACGCGCCGGCGTACTACGAGGACGCCGACCTCGCGTTCGCCGTGCGCGCGGCCGGCCGCAAGGTGTACTTCCAGCCGGCCGCGACCGTCGTCCACTTCGAGGGGCAGACGTCGGGCACCGACGAGACGGCGGGCGTGAAGCGGCACCAGGTCGTGAACCGGGCGACGTTCGCCGACAAGTGGGCGGGCGCGCTGACCACGCACCGCGCGAACGGCGTGGACGCCGGCAAGGAGCGCGACCGCTGGGCCAAGCTGCGCGTGCTGGTGATCGACGCGTGCATGCTGACGCCGGACCACGACGCCGGGTCGATGCGGATGCTCGCGATCCTCGAGATCCTGACCTCGCTGCGCTGCAAGGTCACGTTCGTCGCCGACAACCTCGAGCACCGGCAGCCATACGTGTCGCAGCTGCAGCAGCGTGGCGTCGAGGTGCTGTTCCACCCGTTCACGCGCTCGATCACCGACCTGCTCGACAAGCGCGGGGCCGAGTTCGACATCGTCGTCGTCTCGCGCCACTACATCGCCGTCAAGCACGTCGACGCGATCCGCGCGTTCGCGCCGCAGGCGCTCGTCGTGTTCGACACCGTCGACCTGCACTTCCTGCGCACCGAGCGGCAGGCCGAGCTCGAGGGCAACACGCTCGCGCGCGCGTCCGCCCGCGCCAAGCGCGACGAGGAGCTGACGCTGATCCGCAAGGCCGACGTGACGCTCGTCGTGTCGACGTACGAGAAGACGCTGCTGGCCGAGCTCGCGCCCGACGCGCGCGTGCTCGTGCTGGCGACGATCCACGAGCTGCTCCCGCCGGGCCAGCCGTTCGCCGAGCGCGAGGGGCTCGTGTTCATCGGCGGCTTCCAGCACCCGCCCAACACCGACGCCGTGCTCTGGTACGCCGAGGAGATCCTGCCGCGCGTGCGCACGGCGCTGCCCGGCGTGAAGACCTACATCGTCGGCAGCAAGGTGCCGGCCAACGTGCGCGCGCTCGCCGCCGAGGACTTCGTCGTGACCGGCTACGTCCCTGACGTGACGCCGTACTTCAACGGCTGCCGCGTGTCGATCGCGCCGCTGCGCTACGGCGCCGGCGTCAAGGGCAAGATCAACCTCGCGATGAGCTACGGCCTGCCGGTGGTCGCCACCACGCCGTCGATCGAGGGCATGTCGCTGGTCCCCGAGCGCGATGTGCTGGTCGGCGACGACGCGAAGGCGTTCGCCGACGCGATCGTCCGCCTGTACCACGACGAGGCCCTGTGGAAGCGCCTGGCCGAGGCGGGCCGCGACAACATCCGCACGCACTTCTCGCGCGACGTCGCGCGCAGCGCGATCACGCGCCTCATCGCGTTCGCGCACGCGGGCAATTCGGCGACGGCGGCCGCGTCGCGGTGAGCGTCGCCGCGCCGGTCGCGCCGGCGCCGGGCGATCAGGCGGGGCGACGGGCGGCGAACAGGACGTCGAACGAAGGATGCCCGAGCCGCGCGCCGCGCGCCTCGAACTTGGTCTGCGGCCGCCACGGCGGGCGCGGCGCGAACCCCGCCGCCGTGTTCGCGAGCAGCGGCTCCGCGGCGAACGTCGCGAGGATCTCCTGCGCGTACTCCTCCCAGTCGGTCGCCGCGTGCAGGTAGCCGCCGGGCGCGAGCCTCGTCGCGAGCGCGCGCACGAACGCGGGCTGCAGCAGCCGGCGCTTGTGATGGCGCTTCTTCGGCCACGGATCGGGGAAGAACACGTGCACGCCGGCGAGCGAATGCGGCGGGATCATGTGCTCGACGACCTCGACCGCGTCGTGGCGCACGACGCGCACGTTGTCGAGTGCGCGCGCGGCCAGCTCCTTCAGCAGCGCGCCCACGCCCGGCGTGTGCACGTCGACGGCGACGAAGTCGTGCTCCCGATGCGCCTGCGCGATCGCGGCGGTGGTCTCGCCCATGCCGAAGCCGATCTCGAGGATCGCCGGCGCGCGGCGCCCGAACACGCGCGCGAAGTCGATCGGCTGCGGCGCGAACGCGAGCCCGAAGCGCGGATAGAGGTCGGCGAGCGCGCGCGCCTGCGCCGGCGAGAGCCGGCCCTGCCGCAGCACGAAGCTGCGGACCGGCCGCCGCCGCAGGCCGTCCGCGGGCTTCGCGTCCGCCGTCATCCGCGCCGCGTCAGTCGCGTCGCCACGCGCGGTCGGTGAGGGCGCGCTCCTCGGTCTTCGCGTCGGCGCCGCCGCGCGGCGTGTACCGGATCGTCAGCACGTCCGGGTTCTTCCAGGCGACCGTGACGTCGGACCACGCCGCCGCGGGCTTGAGCGTCGCCTCGCGGCGCAGCCCGTCGCGCGCGACGCGCCACAACGAGAGTTCGTCCGTGCAGCCCTGCGCGCAGAAGTCGGCGACCGCGACGCGCTGCCGGTCCGGTGCCAGCACCGGCTCGGCGGGCAGCGCCGTCAGCTGCCCCGACGCGCGCTGCAGCACCGCGAAGCCGGTCTCGGTACCCTGCGTCACGAACAGCACGACGGCGTTGATCGGGCTCCAGTAGTCCCACAGCGCGTACGAGCGCTCGACGAGCCCGACCAGCGTGTCGGTGAACTCGCGCGACCCCGCCGGGTACATCGTGACGCGCAGCGTGTCGCCGTCGCGCACCGCGAGGTTCGGCAGGCCCTTGAGCTGGTCGGCCTCGATGCGCCGCGCGCAGTGCACGGGGCCGTCGGCGTCGGCGCACAGCTCCTGCACGCGCTCGGGCGTCGGCGCCGCGGCGTGCGCGGCGCCCGCGAGAGCGGCGAGGAGCACGCCCGCCGCGAGGCGCGGTCGGTTGCGCATGGCCGGCGCGCTACGAGATGAGGCCGGCGGTCGGCGAGCTCGGGCTCGCCGCGTAGAGCTTGCGCGGCATGCGGCCGGCGAGGAACGCGTCGCGCCCCGCCTCGACGGCGAGCCGCATCGCGCGCGCCATGCGCACCGGGTCCTGCGCGAGCGCGATCGCCGTGTTCATCAGCACGCCGGAGCAGCCGAGTTCCATCGCGATGGCGGCGTCGGAGGCGGTGCCCACGCCGGCGTCGACCAGCACCGGCACCTTCGCCTGCGCGATGATGAGCTTCAGGTTCCACGGGTTGAGGATGCCCATGCCGGAGCCGATCAGCGACGCGAGCGGCATGATCGCCACGCAGCCGATCTGCTCCAGCTCGCGCGCGACGATCGGGTCGTCCGACGTGTACACCATCACCTGGAAGCCGTCGGCGACGAGGCGCTCGGCCGCCTTCAGCGTCTCGCGGACGTTGGGGAACAGCGTGTTCGCGTCGCCCAGCACCTC
>JAYRNW010000007.1:0-13347 GCA_041911995.1 Casimicrobiaceae bacterium
AGGTCGATGTCCTTCTGGACTTCCTTCTCCTCGAACTTGCGGCCGATCAGCCGCTTGACCGCGTAGATCGTGTTCTTGGCGTTGGTGACGGCCTGCCGCTTGGCCGGCGCGCCGACGAGGATCTCGCCGTCCTCCATGTACGCGACGACGGACGGCGTCGTCCGCGCGCCCTCGGAATTCTCGATGACCTTGGGCGTCGTGCCTTCCATGATGGCCACACAGCTGTTGGTCGTGCCGAGGTCGATGCCGATGATCTTGCCCATGATGTGGAATCTCCGTGATGCGAATCGGGGTGTGGCCGTCAGATGGGGGTCGGGACGCCGCCGATCAACCGGCGGGCGCGGCGGGCGTGCCGCTCGACACGGTGACGAGCGCGGGACGCAGCACGCGATCGTTCACGAGGTAGCCCTTCTGGAACACCGCGACGACCGTGTTGGCCGGACGGTCGGACGGCACCATCTGCATCGCCTGGTGGCGGTGCGGGTCGAACTTCTCGCCGGCGGGATCGACCTCGACGACCTGCGCGCGGTCGAACGCCGACTGCAGCGCCTTCAGCGTGAGCCCGGCGCCGGACTTGAGCGTTTCCAGCGTCACGTCGCCGGCCGCGAGCGTCTTCTCGAGCGCGTCCTTGACCGGCAGGAGGTCCTCGGCGAAGCGCTCGATCGCGTACTTGTGCGCCTTGGCGACGTCGGCCTGCGCGATCTTGCGCACGTTCTCGGTCTCGGCCTTCGCGCGCAGCCACGCGTCCTTGAGCTCGGCCGCCTCGGCCTGGGCGCGCACGAGCTGCGCGGCCAGGTCGTCGGCGGGAGCGGCGGCGGCCGGCTCCCCGTTCGCGGGGGCCGCCGCGGTGACGGTCTCGCCGGGGTCGGCGGCGCCGGCGTCGGCGCGGGGCTGGGTGTTCCTGGTCTCTCGGGTCATGCGCGGGGGTTCCTGACGGGTACGGACGTTGCTACCCGCACGTAGCTTGGGGTCAATCCGGCGAATTCAACCCCGGCGCGGCGGCGGCGACGATGTGTTTCCGGTCAAGAGGTTAGGCCGCAAGCCCGGCCCCGGCCCGCCCGTGCCGCCCGCCGTCATGACGGCTATAGGCGGGCGCCCAGCGCCTTGGCGCGAACGAGCGTCAGCTCCCGCGCGTCGACGTCCGGCGGCACGGCGAGCCAGCCGGCGAGGTTGCGGAAGGCCAGGTCGGCCAGCGCGCCGATCCACTGCGGGTGCTCGTTGACGCAGGGAATCGGGTGGAATTCGCGACCGCCGGCGGCCTCGAACGTCGCGCGCCCCTCGATGCCGATCTCCTCGAGCGTCTCCAGGCAGTCGGCCACGAACCCCGGGCAGAACACGTCTACGCGCCGCACGCCGTCCGCGGGCAGTCGCTTCAGGATCTCCACCGTGTACGGCTCGAGCCACCGCGCGCGGCCGAAGCGCGACTGGAACGTGAGCGTCCAGTCCTTCGGCGCAAGCCCCAGCTCGCGCGCGAGCAGCCGCGCGGTGACCTGGCAGTGGCAGTGGTAGGGGTCGCCCAGCTCCAGCGTGCGCCGCGGCATGCCGTGGAACGAGAGCAGAAGGCGGTCCGGCCGGCCGTGCTTCATCCAGTAGTCGTTGACGTTCTGCGCCAGCGCCCTGACGTAGCCGTCGTCGGCGTGGAACGACTCGACGAAGCGCAGGCCCGGCAGCCATCGCGTCTTCCCGAAGTGCGCGGCGACGGCGTCGAACGCCGAACCGGTCGTGCTCGCCGAGTACTGCGGGAAGAGCGGCAGCACGAGGATCTTCTCGCAGTGCGCCGCGCGCAGCTTGTCGATGCCGGCGCCGATGCCCGGGTTGCCGTAGCGCATGCCGACCTCGACCGGGCAGAGGTCGGCCGGATAGCCGGCGGCCTTCAGCCGCTGCCCGAGATACCCCATCAGCAGCGAGCGCTGCCGCAGGCTGTGCACGAGCAGCGGCGAGCCCTCCGGCGTCCAGATCGCCTCGTACTTGCGCGCCGACTTCGCGGGCCGCACGCGCAGGATCACGCCGTGCAGCAGCGGGCGCCACGCGACCGCCGGGATCTCGACGACGCGCGGGTCGGAGAGGAACTCGGCCAGGAAGCGGCGCACCGCGGACGGCGTGGCCGCGTCCGGCGTCCCGAGGTTGACGAGCAGCACGCCGATGCGCGGCGCGCGGTCGTGCGCGAACGGAGGTTCCGGCGCGTGCGCCACGTCAGCTGTCCCCGGCCGCCGCGGGTTCGCCGGCCGGGTGCGCCGCGCGCTCCCGCTTCCAGCCGTCGAACGCGCGCCGCGCCTGCGCGCGGATCGCGTTGCGCACGAACGGCGTCCAGCCGAGCAGCGTCCCCTTCGGCCCGATCGCCATCCGGCTCCAGCGCCACAGGTCGAACGTGTCGACGTGCGTCGCGATGCGGCCGTCGCGGAACGTGAACCGCGACTCGATGACGTTGTGGACCGGGCGGCCGGTGACGCCGAACGTGTAGCGCGGCTCCCAGTGCGCGGCGCCGGCCGCGTCGTCGGCGCGCACGTCGCGCCAGTCGAGCGTCAGGTCGCGGCCGCGCGCGCAGAGCATCGTCCACATCGCGGCGACGTCGGGGCCCGCGACGTCGAACACCGGGTCGCGGAACGTCGCGTCGGGCGCGTAGCACGCGGCCATCGCCGCGGCGTCGCGGCGCGCGAACGACGAGTAGAAGCGCTCGATCAGCGCGGCGTTCGCGTGCATGGCCGCCGCTAGTCCTCGGTGAGCGCCTGCGAGATCGCGTTGGACAGGAGCTTGGCGGTGACGTCGACGATCGGGACCACGCGCTCGTACGCCATCCGCGTCGGCCCGATCACGCCCAGCGTGCCGACCACGCGGCCGTGCGCCTCGTAGGTGGCGGTCACGACGCTGCACTCGTCGAGCGGCGCCAGCCCCGACTCGCCGCCGATGTAGATCCGCACGCCCTGCGCGCGCTGCGCGAGGTCGAGCAGGTGCAGGATCGACGTCTTCTGGTCGAAGAGGTCGAACAGCCCGCGCAGCCGCTGCATGTTCGACGCGAAGTCCTCGGTGTCGAGCAGGTTGCGCTCGCCGGTCACCACCAGCGACTCGCCCTGCGCGAGCGCGCCTTCGCCGGCGTCGACGGCCGCCGTCATCAGCCGCGCGATGTTCTCGGACAGCGCGCGCAGGTCGTCGGCGAGGCGCGTGCGGATCGCCGCGAACGGCTGCCCGGCGAAGTGCCGGTTGAAGTAGTTGGTCGCCTCGACGAGCTGCGCCTGCGTGTACGGCTGGTCGGTGTGCAGGATGCGGTTCTGCACGTCGCCTTCGCTGGTCACGAGGATCAGCAGCACGCGCCGCTCGGCGAGCCGCAGGAACTCGAGGTGGCGGAACGCGGCCTCGCGGCGCCGCGGCGTCATCACGAGGCCCGCGAAGTGCGTGAGCTGCGACAGCATGCCGGCCGCCGCGCTCGCGAGCTGCTGCGGCCGCTCGGCGGTCAGCTCGCCCTCGAGCCGCCGGATCTCGACCTGCTCCAGCGGCTGCGCCACCATCAGGCTGTCGACGAAGAAGCGGTAGCCCTTCGCCGTGGGGACGCGGCCGGCCGACGTGTGCGGGCTCGCGATGAAGCCCCCCTCCTCCAGGTCGGCCATGACGTTGCGCACGGTGGCCGGCGACAGGTCGAGCCCCGACTGCCGCGACAGCGCGCGCGAGCCGACCGGCTGGCCTTCGCTCACGTAGCGTTCGATCAGCGTCTTGAGGAGGTGCTGCGCGCGCGCATCCAGCATGCCGCCGATTCTACCGCCCCGCCGCGGCCCCGGGGCGGGCGGAAGGCGGCCCGGGATCGATCGTCCGGACGAGCGGGACGGCGGCGCGGCGTGTGGTTTAATCGGCGCCATGTCCGCGCCGAGCGCTCCCCCCCGCTTCGCCCGCGTGGCCCTGGTCGGCCGCCAGGGGAGCCCCGGCATCGCGGCGCCGCTCGCGCAGCTGGCGGCGTTCCTGGCGGCACGCGGGCATCGGGTTGTCGTCGACGCGACGACGGCCGAGTCCTCGCCGGTGGCCGGGTTCCCGACCGCGCCGACCACGGAGCTGCCCGGGCAGGCCGACCTCGCGGTCGTCGTCGGCGGCGACGGCACGATGCTCTCCCTCGCCCGCCAGATGGCGCCGTTCGACGTGCCGCTGATCGGCATCAACCAGGGGCGCCTCGGCTTCCTGACCGACATCCCGCTCGCGCGGATGGAGGACACGCTCGCCGCGATGCTCGCCGGGCGCTTCGTCGAGCAGCGGCGCACGCTGCTCGCCGTCGACGTCGTGCGCGCCGCCGGCGGCGGCGAGTCGGTGCTCGCGCTGAACGACGTCGTCGTCAACCGCGGCTCGCTCGGCAGCATGATCGAGTGCGCGGTCGACATCGACGGCCGCTTCGCGTATGCGATGCGCGCGGACGGCATCATCGTCGCCACGCCCACCGGCTCCACCGCGTACGCACTGTCCGCCGGCGGCCCGATCCTCGCGCCGGAGCTGCCGTCGTTCCTGCTGGTGCCGGTCGCCCCGCACGCGCTGACGCACCGGCCGATCGCGATCTCCGACCGCGCCGAGATCGCGATCACCGTCATCCACGGCCGCGACGCCGGCGTGCACTGCGACGGACAGTCACACCTCGCGCTGGCCGAGGGCGACTGCGTGCGGCTGAGGCGCGCGGCGTTCCACGCGCGCTTCCTCTATCCGGAAGGGCACGACTACTTCGCGATGCTGCGCGAGAAGCTGCACTGGAGCGCCACCCCGGAGCGCATCACGCGGCCGGCGCCGAAGTAGCGTCCCGATGCTGCGCTCGCTCGCGATCCGCAACTTCGTCGTCGTCGCGGCGCTCGACGTCGACTTCGCCGCGGGCCTCACCGTGCTCACCGGCGAGACGGGCGCCGGCAAGTCGATCCTGCTCGACGCGCTGGGCCTGCTGCTCGGCGACCGCTTCGAGCTGCGGCAGCTGCGGCCGGGCGCCGACCGCGCCGAGCTCGCCGCGGAATTCGCCGTCGACGCCGCGCCGGCCGTGCAGGCGTGGCTCGCCGAGCAGGACCTGGCCGGCGAGCCCGACGCGCTGCTGCTGCGCCGCGTGCTCGACGCGCAGGGCAGGAGCCGCGCGTGGATCAACGGCCGGCCTGCGACGCTCGCCCAGCTGGCCGCGCTGGGCGCGCATCTGGTCGCCATCCACGGCCAGCACGCGCACCAGACGCTGGGCGAGCCCGCGGCGCAGCGCGAGCTGCTCGATGCGTTCGGCGGCTTCACCGCGCTCGCGCGCGAGGTCGCGGCGCGGTGGCAGGCGTGGCGCGCGGCCGCCGAGCGGCGCGACGCGGCGGCGCACGCGGCGGAGGCGACGGCCTCCGAGCGCGCGTTCCTCGACGAGCGCCGCCGCGAGCTCGCCGCGCTCGCCGTGACCGACGACGAATGGGCGCAGCTCTCGGCCGCGCAGTCGCGGCTCGCCAATGCGGCCGACCTGATCGCCGCGGCCAACGACGGCGTGGCCGCGTTGTCCGAGGCCGACGACGCGCTCGCCGTGCGCCTCGCGCAGCTCACGCAGCGGCTGCGCGGCGCCGCCGCGCACGACCCGGCGCTGGCCGAGGTCGGCGCGCTGCTGGAGCCGGCCGCCATCCAGCTGGACGAGGCGGCGCGCGCGCTGCGCGACTACCAGCGCCGCCTCGACCTCGATCCGGACGAGCTGCGGCGCGTCGAGCAGCGGCTGGCGGCGATCCACGACGTCGCGCGCAAGCACCGCGTGCGGCCGGACGCGCTGCCCGCGCTGCTCGCGGAGACCGAGGCGCGGCTTTCCGCGCTCGCCGAGTCCGCCGACGCGGCCGAGCTCGCGCGGCGCGCCGCCGAGGCCGAGCGCGGCTACCGCGACGCGGCGTCGCAGCTCACGAAGAAGCGGCAGTTCGCCGCCGCCGAGCTCGCGCACCGCGTGACGGAGACGATGCAGTCGCTGGCGATGGCGGGCGGACGGCTCGATGTGGCGCTCGCGCCCGCCCCGCAGCCGGCGAGCTACGGGATGGAGCAGGTCGAGCTCGTGATCGCGACGCACCCGAAGCAGCCGCCGGCGCCACTCGCGCGCGTCGCGTCGGGCGGCGAGCTCTCGCGCATCGCGCTCGCGATCCAGGTCGTGGCGAGCGAGGCCGGGCAGGTGGGCACGCTCGTCTTCGACGAAGTGGACAGCGGCATCGGCGGCGCGGTGGCGGCGACCGTCGGCCGGCTGCTGCAGGCGCTCGCCGCGCGCCGGCAGGTGCTGTGCGTCACGCACCTGCCGCAGGTCGCCGCGCACGCCGACACGCACTTCCGCGTGACCAAGGCGGGCGACGGCGACGCGGTGACTTCGGACCTGGCGCGGCTCGCGGCGGGCGAGCGCGTCGAGGAGCTCGCGCGCATGCTGGGCGGCGCGGCGGTCACCGCGAAGACTCGCGCGCACGCGAAGGAACTGTTCGAGCAGCATCGGCGCGCCGCGCCGAAGTGACGGCGGCGGGCAGCCGCCGGTGACGCGCGACAATGCGCGGCCGCGCCGATGCGGCTATGCTCGCCGGATCGGTGCCAGGACACGCACCATGCCATCCGGATTCCCCGTCGATCCCGCGCGGCGGCGCACGCTCGTCGCGCTCGCCGGCGTCGCCGCGGCGCCGCTCGCCGCACTCGTTCCGCGCGCCGCATCCGCGCAGCCTGCCGGCGCTGCGTACGCACTGCGCGCCGCGCCCGCAACGGTCGCGCTGGTCGGCGCCGGGCAGCCGGCCACTGCCGTGTGGGCGTACGACGGACAGGTGCCGGGCCCGGTGCTGCGCGTGCGGCAGGGCGAGACGCTGCGCGTGCAGGTCGTCAACGACCTCGCGGAGCCGACGACCGTCCACTGGCACGGGCTGCGGATCCCGAATGCGATGGACGGCGTGCCCGCGCTCACGCAGGCGCCGATCGCCGCGGGCGGCGGGCGGTTCGACTACGCATTCGCGTGCCCCGACGCCGGCACCTTCTGGTACCACCCGCACCTGCGCGGCCACGTGCAGGTCGACATGGGGCTGCACGGCGCGCTGATCGTCGACGAGCGCGAGCCGCCGCCGGTCGACCGCGACGTGCTGTGGGTGCTCGACGACTGGCGGCTCACCCGCGACGCCGCGATCAGCGGCGACTTCGGCGCGCCGTTCGACGCGATGCACGCCGGCCGCATCGGCAACACGGTGACGATCAACGGCGCGGTGCCGGACCGCGTCGCGCTGACGGCCGGCGAGCGCGTCCGGCTGCGGCTCGCCAACGTCGCCAACGCGCGCATCTTCGCGCTGCGCTTCGAAGGGCACGCGCCGTACGTGATCGCGCACGACGGCATGCCCTGCGAGCCGTACCTGCCGCGCCGCGGCCGCGTGGTGCTGGGCCCCGGGATGCGCGCCGACCTGATCCTCGAGGCGCGCGGCGAGCCGGGCGCCGCGTACCGCGTGATCGACGACTTCTACGCCGGGCAGGCGTACGAGGTCGTGACGCTCGCGTACGCGGCGGGCCCGCGCCCGGCGGCGCCGCCGGTGCACGCCGACGAGCGGATCCGACTGCCGGCGAACCCGGTGCCCGAGCCCGACCTCGCGAACGCGCTGCGGCACGCCGTGACGTTCACCGGCGGCATGATGGGCGGCGGGATGACGGGCGGCGGCATGATGGGCGGCATGATGGGCAGCGGTGGCGTGTGGGCGATCAACGGCATCTCGGAGACCGACGAGACGCACGCGCGCGCGCCGCTCTTGACGCTCGCGCGCGGCCGCACGCACGTGCTCGCGCTCGACAACCGGACGGCGTGGTGGCACCCGATCCACGTGCACGGCCATTCGTTCCGGATCGTTTCGCGCAACGGCGTGCCGCTGCCGCGCCGCGACCTGGCCGACACGACGCTGCTGCCGCCGCAGGAGACCGCCGAGATCGCGTTCGTCGCCGACAACCCGGGCGACTGGATGTTCCACTGCCACGTGCTCGAGCACCAGGCGAGCGGGATGATGACGACGCTGCGCGTGGCGTAGGCGGACGTGGCAGCGCGCGCCGGATGCGCGCGTGGGGGGGTGCGGCTGCGCGCTACGCGCGCGGCGGCTTCGCGCCGGCGACCTTCGTCGCCGCCGGCTTGCGGGCCTTGCCGGCCTTCGGCATCGACTTCATCGCCGCGGCCTTCGCCGCCGGCGGCGGCAGCGCCTCTCCGGTCTCGAGCCAGTGGCGGACGCGCTCGGCGTCGCCCAGCCGCGCGAGCTTGCCGATCGAGTCGAGCAGCACGATCACCATCGGCCGGCTCGCGATCGTCACGAGCATGACCACACAGCGCCCGGCCTCGCGGATGTAGCCGGTCTTCTGCAGCTGGATGTCCCACGCACCGTTGCGCACGAGCGCGTTCGAGTTGGAGAAGCCCAGCGTCTGGCCGGTTGGCTGCACCTCGACGTAGTGCGCCGGGGTGGTCGAGTAGTCGCGGATCAGCGGGTAGTCGGCGGCCGCGCGCACGAGCTTCGCGAGGTCGCTCGCCGTGGACACGTTGCGCGGCGAGAGCCCGGTCGGGTCCTCGTACCGCGTGCGCGTCATGCCGCGCGCCGCCGCCTTCGCGTTCAACGCCGCGCCGAACGCCGGCGTGCCGCCCGGGTAGTGGCGCGCGAGCGCCGACGCCGCGCGGTTCTCGGACGCCATCAGCGCGAGGCGCAGCATCTCGTCGCGCGTGAGCGTGGCGCCCATCCGCAGCCGGGAGCGGCTGCCCTTCAGGAAATCGAAGTCGTCCATGTCGATCGCGAGCGCCTCGTCGCCGGGCAGCTGCGCGTCGAGCACGACCATCGCCGTCATCAGCTTGGTCAGCGACGCGATCGGCGTGACGTCGTCGGCGGCCTTCGCGAACACCGGCGTGCCGTCGTCGGCGTCGAGCACGATCGCGTTGGCGGAGGCCAGCCGGAGCTTCGTCGCGTCGAGCGTGACGGGGGCCGCCGTGGCACAGGCGGCGAAACCTGCGAAAACAAGCGCTAAGAGGCGAATCATCAGGCGGGTTCTCAAAATCGGCTGCGCCGGTTATCTCACAGTTGGGTGGTTTTCGTCAATACCATAATGACAACATGGTTTTGGCCCGCTTGCGGGTGTCGTGCCGGCGCAACGCGGCGGGCCCGAACGGCCGAAGCTCCGGACCGCCTCCCATAACGCGCCGACACCGCGCGGCGCCTACGCATCGGGCCCGGCGGACGACGCGCGCCGCGCCTCGTCCTGCTGCAGCCGCCACATCCGCGCGTACACGGCGTCGCGCGCGAGCAGCGCCGCGTGGGTGCCGCGCTCGACGATGCGGCCCGCCTCCAGCACGAGGATCTCGTCGGCGTCGACGATCGGCGACAGCCGGTGCGCTATCTTCAGCGTCGTGTGGTTGCGGGCGATCGCGCGCAGCTCCGCCTGGATCGCCTTCTCCGCCCGCGAGTCGAGCGCGCTCGTCGCCTCGTCGAAGATCAGGACGTGCGGCGCCTTGAGGATCGCGCGGGCGATCGCCACGCGCTGCTTCTCGCCGCCCGACAGCTTGAGGCCGCGCTCGCCGACCGTCGTCGCGTAGCCGTCCGGCAGCGCCGCGACGAAGTCGTGGATCTGCGCGAGCCGCGCCGCCGTCACGATCTCGTCGTGCGACGCGCCCGGCCGGCCGTACGCGATGTTGTACTCGATCGTGTCGTTGAAGAGCACGGTGTCCTGCGGCACGATCGCGATCGCGGCGCGCAGCGAGCCCTGCTGCACGTCGCGGACGTCCTGCCCGTCGATCGTGATCCGGCCCTCGCCGACGTCGTAGAACCGGTACAGCAGGCGCGCGAGCGTCGACTTGCCCGACCCCGACGGGCCGACCACCGCGACCGTGCGCCCGGCGGGGATCGCGAACGATACGTCGAACAGGATCTGCCGGTTCGCCTCGTAGCCGAACCCCACGCGCTCGAAGCGGACTTCGGCACCGCGCAGCGCGAGCGGCGGCGCGCCCGGCCGGTCGCGGACCTCGGCGTTCGCCTCGATGAGCCCGAACAGCCGCTCCATGTCGGCCAGCGCCTGCCGGATCTCGCGGTAGAGCACGCCCAGGAAGTTGAGCGGGATGTAGAGCTGGATCATGAACGCGTTGACCAGCACCAGGTCGCCGATCGTCATCGTGCCGGCCACCACGCCGACCGTCGCGCGCCACATGATCAGCGTGACGGCCACCGCGATGATCGCGCTCTGGCCGATGTTGAGCGCCGAGAGCGACGTCTGGCTCTTCACGGCGGCGCGCTCCCAGCGCTGCATGCTCTCGTCGTAGCGGCGCGCCTCCCACTCCTCGTTGCCGAAGTACTTTACGGTCTCGTAGTTGAGCAGGCTGTCGATCGCGCGCGTGTTGGCCTTCGAGTCGAGCTCGTTCGCCGTGCGCCGGAAGTGCGTCCGCCACTCGGTGACGACGACGGTGAACGCGATGTACAGCGCGAGCGCGGCGCCGGTGATCGCCATGAACGTCCAGTCGTAGCGCGCGACGAGGATCGCCGACACCAGCGCGATCTCGACCAGCGTGGGCAGGATCGAGAAGAGCGTGTAGCTGATCAGCGTCGAGATGCCGCGCTGCCCGCGCTCGACGTCGCGCGTGAGGCCGCCGGTCTGGCGCGTGAGGTGGAAGCGCAGCGACAGCGCGTGCAGGTGGCGGAACACCTGCAGCGCGATCTTGCGGACGGCGCGCTGCGTGACCTTCGCGAACAGGAACTCGCGCAGCTCGGTGAACAGCGTCGTGGACAGCCGCAGCAGGCCGTAGGCGGCGAGCAGCGCGAGCGGCACGGCGAGCGCGGCGGTCTCCCGGTCGAGGCTGTCGACGATCCGCTTCAGCAGCACCGGCACGCCGACGTTGGCGACCTTCGCCAGCACGAGGCAGGCGATCGCCGCCAGCACGCGGCCCTTGTACTCCCAAAGATAGGGCAGCAGCGTGCGGACGGTCGCCCAGTCGCCGCCCCGCGTGCGCGGGATGTCGAGGTCGGCAGGCGCCGGAAGGGAGGAGGACCGGGAACCGCGCATCGGAAGTGCCGCGCGGGTCACGAAAGCGCGGCGAGATCGTCGGAGTCTAGCAGGCCGCCCATCGAACGCTGTCAGCCCGCATGCGCGCGCTACCGAACGGCGCGCGTAGCGCGCATATGATCGGCGCGCTCGTTGCATTTGCTGCGCGGAAAGCGCCGGGCCGCTCCCAAGCTTTCCGCGCTGACTCATCCGGAAGCGGAACTCAAGACGCGGAGCGTCTCGAGTTCCGCTTCCGTTTCGGAAACCACTCGTCCCCGCCGTACCCGAGGAGCCCCATGCCGAGGCGGACGACGCCGTAGGCGATCCACGTGACCGCCTTGGCCACGAGCGGACGCTCGGCCCACCGCTGCCGCTCGACCGGCCGCGTGCCGGTGTCGATCATCTGCAGCAGCTCGAGGCGGAGCTGGTCGGCGAAATGGGGGTCGCGCACGAACACGTTCGCCTCGCGCGCCATCAACAGCGAGTACGGGTCGATGTTCGACGAGCCGACGGTCGCCCAGCGGTCGTCGATCACGGCGACCTTCGCGTGGAGGAACGACCGGTGGTACTCGGCGATCGTCACGCCGGCCGAGAGCAGGTGGCCGTACAGCGCGCGCGACGCGTAGTGCAGCAGCCGGTACTCGACGCGCGCCTGCAGGAGCAGCGTGACGCGCACGCCGCGCCCGGCCGCCGCGATCAGCGCGCGGCGGAAGCGCACGCCGGGGAAGAAGTACGCGTTGGCGATCAGGATCTCGCGCCTGGCCGTGCGGATCGCGGCCAGGTACGCGCGCTCGATGTCGCGCCGGTAGCGCAGGTTGTCGCGGATCACGAACTTGGCGGTCTGCGCGCCCGTGCGCGGCACCTCGATGGGGTCCGGGAACAGCGGCACGTCGCTGCGCTCGAACTGCACGAGCTCGACCAGCGCCCACAGCCGCTGCATCGTCTGCACGATCGGGCTCAGCAGCGGGCCGGACACGCGGACGGCGAAGTCCATCCGCGGCGGCTTCTGGTGCGGCGTGTTCATGTCGTCGATCACGTTGATGCCGCCGATGAACGCGACGTGCCGGTCGACGTGGCAGAGCTTGCGGTGCAGCCGCCGCAGCCGGTGCGAGCGGAACTGCCACGGCGCGACCTCGGGCCGGTACTTGAGCAGCTGGACGCGGCCGTCGCGCAGCGTGCGCTCCAGCCGCTTCGTCATGTACAGCTTGGCGCCCCAGCCGTCGACCAGCACGCGCACGACCACGCCGCGCTGCGCGGCGCGCACGAGGGCCTCGGCCACCGTGCGGCCGACGTCGTCGTCGGCGAAGATGTACGTCTCGAGCCAGACTTCGCGCTCGGCGGCGTCGATCGCGGCCGCGAGCGCGGGAAAGAACTCGCCCCCGCTGCGCAGCAACGCGACCGTGTTGCCAGCCGTGAAGCGGGTCATCGGCGCCTGCGCGTCAGCCGCTCGCCCGCCGCCGGCGCGGCACCTCGAACGTCGCGGCGAGCGCCGCGTGGTCCGACATCCGCCCGGACGGAAACGCGTAGTGGACGCGCGCGTTCACCGCGTCGAGGCCCCGGGCGTAGATGCGGTCGAGGCGGAACACCGGCAGCACGGACGGGAACGTGCGCGCGGGCCGGCCGGTGACGTCCTCGAACACCTCGTAGACACCCAGCGCGTCGGTCAGCGTGCGGTCGCCCTTGCGCCGCCAGTCGTTGAAGTCGCCGGCGATGATCATCGGCGCGTCGCGCGGCACCGTGTCGCGGATGCGGTCGACCAGCGCGCGGATCTGCCACTGGCGGCCGCGCTCGAAGAGGCCCAGGTGGACGTTGATGCAGTGGAGCACCGGCGCACGCTCGGCGAGGCGGATCTCGCAGTGGAGCATGCCGCGGCTCTCGAACGCGTGCGCCGAGATGTCCTCGTTCTCGTGCGCGACGATCGGGTAGCGCGACAGCACGGCGTTGCCGTGGTGGCCGTGCCGGTAGGTGGCGTTGCGGCCGTAGGCGACCTCGTGCCACATCGTGTCCGCGATGAACTCGTGCTGCGGCTTGCCCGGCCAGTCCTGGTAGCGTCCGGCGTGGCGGTGGTGCGCGCCCAGCACTTCCTGCAGGAACACGACGTCCGCCGACAGCCCGTGCAGCTTCTCCTTGAGCTCGTGGATCACCATCCGCCGCGTCAGGTGCGAGAAGCCCTTGTGGATGTTGTAGGTGGCGACGGTGAACTGCATCGGTGCTGCGGGGTGACGGGAGGCTGCACCCAATGGTAACGGCAAATCTGGCCCGCGGCGCCCAACCGCGCAATAATGGGCGCCGCCGCGGCGGGGCGGCCCGGGCGCCGGCGCCCGCGCCGCGCGGGGGGCGGGGGGCGGCGGCGTGTGGCGGGGCGGGGGCCGCGCGGGGAGGTCGGGTGTCGGGCCG
>JAYRNW010000008.1:0-4731 GCA_041911995.1 Casimicrobiaceae bacterium
CCAGGTCCAGGTACTCCTGCACGCTCGCGGGATACAGCACCGGGATGCCCGCGGCCACGAGCGCCGGCTCGCTCTGGTGCGACACCGTGGAGCTCTTGCCGCCGTGATCGTCGCCGAACACCACGAGCACGCCGCCGTGCCTCGACGTGCCCGCCATGTTCGCGTGCTTGAACACGTCGCCGCAGCGGTCCACGCCGGGGCCCTTGCCGTACCACATCGCGAACACACCGTCGACCTTCGCGCCGGCGTGCAGGTTGAGCTGCTGCGTGCCCCAGATCGACGTCGCCGCGAGG
This sequence comes from Casimicrobiaceae bacterium, assembly GCA_041911995.1. Taxonomy (GTDB): domain Bacteria; phylum Pseudomonadota; class Gammaproteobacteria; order Burkholderiales; family Casimicrobiaceae; genus VBCG01. The sequence goes on from JAYRNW010000008.1 coordinate 294, forward strand.
TCCTCGTTCAGCCCAGGCTGGAACACGACGTGCGCGCGGTCGAGGAACTTCTTCGCCTTCCACAGCGACTGGTCGAGCGCGCCGAGCGGCGAGCCGCGGTAGCCGGACACGAAGCCGCCGGTGCGGACGCCCGCGAGCTTGTCGCGCTGCTGCTGCAGGATCAGCAGGCGGACGAACGCCTGCGCGCCGGTGAGGAAGACGCGGCCGGAGTCGAGCTCGTACTTGTCGTCGAGCCGGACGTCGCGCAGCGCGGGAAGCGGCAGGGCCATAGTGCTCACTCCGCAAAATCGTGTTTTGGGGTCGCGCGGTCGCCGGATGGGCACCGCAACGCACGCGGCGCGGGGATCGTGTCCCCGGCGCGCGAAGGCGCGCATTCTACGCTGCGCGGCGGGGTGCGGCAACGCGCGGGACGCGCGCCGCGGCAGGCACGGACGAAGGCGGTGGCAGCACCGCGGTCAGCCGCGGCATTCCTTCGGCAGGTAGCGCGTCGGAATGTCGACCGGGACGCACATCCACTGCACGTGCCCGTCCGCGTCGCGGGTCGGCGCGAGCAGCAGCGTCCGTCCGGCGAGCTCGGGGACCAGCGCCGAGAACGCCACGCGGACACGTCCCGTGACCGGATTGACGTCGATGTCGGCGATGGGCGCGGCGCCCGGCTGCATGCGGACGGCCGGATGCTCGGACTGCCGCGGCAGCATCCGCGCGTTCGCCCAGGTGGTCTCGATCTCGCTCTGCAGGAAGCGCACGGCCCACAGCGACCGCGCGAGCTGCGCGCGCACGCCCGACTCGACGTACGCGGCGTGGAAGTGGGGCAGCAGGAATGCGGTGACGGCGACGAGCGCGCCGCCGCCCAGCACCAGCGCCGCGGCGCGCGACGTCGGGCGGCATTCGGACAATTGCTGCGCGGCGTCGGTCACGCCGGTCGCTTCCGCCTCGATGCGGCGCACGAGGCGGCGCACGCGCGCGTACAGCAGCGAGTCGGCCGACAGCGCGGCCGCGACACCGGGGAGCAGCCACACGGCGACGATCGCCGCCGCGATCCACGGCAGGCCGACGTCGTCGAACCGCGATTCGACGGCGCCGAACGCGAGCGCGCCGGCGAGCGGCAGCAGCGCGAAGACGAGGCCCGGCAGCCAGAGCCTGCGGTAGAACGCCCACACGCCCGGCACCAGCAGCGACGGCCAGTTCCACCCGGGACGGCCGCGGCCGGTGCGCTCGAAGGCCAGGAAGCGGCGGACGTAGTGGTCGGCCGCCGGCCCGATCGCGATGCGGAACAGCACGGCGAGCGCCGGCCGGACGACGCGCTCCGGGACGCCGCCGACGAACTGGTCAGGGAGCCGAATCGTCGCGTCGAGCAGCGAGTCCGGTGTCGCGGCGGCGGCGCCCGGGGCGCCGAAGGCGGGACGGCGGGCCCCGGCTTCGCCGTTGCCGCGTCCTCGCCGATCGTTGCCGCCCCTCACTCTCGCGTTCCCGTCCGCTCGTCGCACGTCCCGTTCGTGTCCCGCGATTCTAGCAACGATGCGCGCCGCGTGCGCGGCTTCTTTGACGCGCGCCGACCGGAATCGCGATAATGTCCGGTCCGCCTACGCCGTCAACGTCACCGGAGGGATCCCCGATGCGTCGCCTTCTCGCGCTCCTCGCCCTGGCACTCGCCGCCGCTGCGCCCGCGGCCGCGCAGGCGCCGGAAAAGCCCAAGCTCACGATCGGCGTCGGCGGCAAGTCGCTGTTCTACTACCTGCCGCTGACGATTGCCGAGCAGAAGGGCTACTTCAAGGCGGAGGGCCTCGACGTCGAGATCCTCGACTTCCCCGGCGGCGCGCGGGCGCTGCAGGCGCTGATCGGCGGCAGCGTCGACGTCGTCTCGGGCGCGTACGAGCACACGATCACGCAGCAGGCGAAGGGCCAGAACATCGAAGCGCTGGTGCTGCAGGGCAAGTACGCGGGGATCGTGCTCGGCATGCCGAAGGCGAAGGCCGCCGCGTACAAGGGGCCGGCCGACCTCAAAGGCCTGAAGATCGGCGTCACGGCGCCCGGGTCGTCGACCAACATGTTCGTCAACATCCTGCTCGCGCGGGCGGGGTTGAAGCCCGATGCCGCGTCGTTCATCGGTGTGGGCGCGACCGCGGGCGCCGTCGCGATCATGAAGAAGGGCGAGATCGACGCGATCTCCAACCTCGACCCGGTGATCTCGATGCTGGAGGCCGACGGCACGATCGTGCCGGTGATCGACACGCGCACGGCGAAGGGCATGGCCGACGTCTACGGCGGCGCCTACGCGGCGGGCTCGATCTACGTGCCCGTCGAGTTCGCGAAGAAGAACCCGGCCACCGCGCAGGCCGTCGCCAACGCGATGGTGCGCGCGCTGCGCTTCATCCAGACGTCGACGCCGGACCAGATCGTCGACGCGGTGCCGAAGGAGTACTACACCGACCGCGCGCAGTACAAGGCCGCGCTGGAGCGCAACCTCGAGAGCTTCCGGCACGACGGCGCGATCGGCATGGACGCGGCGCAGAACGTCTACCGCGACCTGAAGACGTTCGATCCCGGCCTGCAGAACGCCACCGTCGACCTCGCGAAGACGTTCAACATGGCGTTCCAGCAGAAGGCCGCGCAGCGCTACAAGTGAGCGGGGTGGACGCGGGCCGGTCCGGGAGGCGCGGCCGGTGACGGAGGCGACGGCGACGGCGGCCGCCGGCGCGCCGCGCGCGGCCGTCCCGGTGCTGGAGCTCGCCGACGTCACCTGCACGTTCGCGGCGCGCGGCGGGGCAGGGCGCTACACGGCCGTGCGCGACACGACGCTCGCCGTCGCCGCCGGCGAGTTCGTGTCGGTCGTCGGGCCCACCGGATGCGGCAAGTCGACGCTGCTCAACGTCGCCGCCGGGCTGCTCGCGCCGTCGGCGGGCGCGGTGCGCGTCGACGGCGTGCCGTTGGCCGGCATCAACGCGAAGGCCGGCTACATGTTCCAGGCCGACGCGCTGATGCCGTGGCGCAACGCGCTCGCCAACGTCACGGCGGGCCTCGAGTTCCGTGGCGTGGCCCGCGACGAGGCGCGCTCGCGCGCCCGCGACTGGCTCGCGCGCGTCGGGCTCGCCGGGTTCGAGGACCGCTATCCGCACCAGCTCTCCGGCGGCATGCGCAAGCGCGTCGCGCTCGCGCAGATGCTGATCCTCGACCCCGAGATCCTGCTGATGGACGAGCCGTTCTCGGCGCTCGACGTGCAGACGCGCCAGCTCATGGAGAACGAGCTGCTCGCACTGTGGAGCGCCGACCGCAAGTCGGTGCTGTTCATCACGCACGACCTCGAGGAGGCGATCGCGCTGTCCGACCGGGTGGTGGTCCTGGCGGCGGGGCCGGAGACGCGCCCGCTCGGCGAGTTCGCGATCGGCCTCCCGCGCCCGCGCGACGTCGCCGAGATCCGGCTCGATCCGGAGTTCGTCGCGCTGCACGAGGCGATCTGGCACGTGATGAAGTCGGAAGTGCTGAAAGGCTATGCGCAAGCCAGGCGGTGAATCCGGCGTGACGCGGGCGCGCCTGGGCGTGTACCACGTGCTGCTCGCGGCCGCGGTGTTCGGCTTCTGGTACCTGCTGACCGAGCCGATCCTCTGGTCGCCGGAGTTCGCGAAAAAGATGGCGTTCTTCTTCGGGCGGCCGCTCGAGGTGGCGAAGGTGATCGTCGACTGGTTCGCGAGCGGCAAGATCTACCCGCACCTCGCGATCACGCTGTGGGAGACGGTGCTCGCGTTCGCGGTCGGCAGCGTGCTGGGGCTCGCGGTCGGCCTGTGGCTCGCGCTGTCGCCGCTCGCTAGCGCGCTGACCGACCCGTACATCAAGGCGATGAACGCGATGCCGCGGGTGATCCTCGCGCCGATCTTCGCCGTCTGGTTCGGGCTGGGCGTGCTGTCGAAGGTCGCGCTGGGCGTCACGCTCGTGTTCTTCATCGTGTTCTTCAACGTCTACCAGGGCGTCAAGGAGGTGAGCCCGGTCGTGCTCGCCAACGCGCGCATGCTGGGCGCGTCGCGGCGCCAGCTGCTGCGCCACATCTACCTGCCGTCGGCGACGTCGTGGGTGTTCTCGAGCCTGCACACGTCGGTCGGCATGGCGTTCGTCGGCGCGGTCGTCGGCGAGTACCTGGGCTCGGCGAAGGGGGTCGGCTACCTGATCCTGCAGGCCGAGGGCACGTTCGACATCAACACGGTGTTCGCCGGCATCCTCGTGCTCACGCTGTTCGCGCTGCTGCTCGACTTCGCCGTCACGCAGATCGAGGCGCGGCTGCTCGTCTGGCGGCCGCGGCAGGCGGAGACGGAGCGGCTCTAGTATGTGGGGGGGGGGGGCTGGTGTGGGTGCGCGTGCTTGATTAGTGGGGGGGGGGGGGGGTGGGGGGGGGGGGGGGGGGGGGGGGGGTGGGGGGGGGGGGGGGGGGGGGGGGGGGGTCGGAGGA
>JAYRNW010000009.1:0-10850 GCA_041911995.1 Casimicrobiaceae bacterium
CTGGTCGTACGCGCGCTGCAGGAACGTCGAGTAGATGGCGACGACCGGCCGCATGCCCTCGCACGCGAGCCCGGCGGCGAACGTTACCGCGTGCTGCTCGGCGATGCCCACGTCGAAGTAGCGCTGCGGAAACTCGCGCGAGAAGCGCACGAGCCCGGACCCTTCGCGCATCGCGGGGGTGATGCCGACGACGCGGGCGTCGCGCGCCGCCATGTCGCACAGCCAGTCGCCGAACACCTGCGTGTACGACGGCCGCGCCGAGGGCTTCGCGACGATCCCCACCGCCGGGTCGAACTTCGTGACGCCGTGGTAGAGGATCGGGTCCTCCTCGGCCTTCGGGTAGCCGTAGCCCTTCTTCGTGATCACGTGCAGCAGCTGCGGCCCCGGCAGGTCGCGGACGTTGGCGAGCGTGCGCACCAGCGTGTCGAGGTCGTGGCCGTCGATCGGCCCGATGTAGTTGAAGCCGAACTCCTCGAACAGCGTGCCGGGCAGCAGCATGCCCTTCGTGTGCTCCTCCCACCGCCGCGCGAGGTCGTGCACCGGCGGCAGCTTGGCGAGCACTTCCTTGCCGCCGCGGCGCACCGTGTTGTACAGCCGCCCCGACAGGATCTTCGCGAGATAGTTGTTGAGCGCGCCGACCGGCTCCGAGATCGACATCTCGTTGTCGTTCAGGACGACGAGCAGGTTGGCGCCCTGCGCGTTGTTGAGCGCCTCGAACGCCATGCCCGCGCTCATTGCGCCGTCGCCGATCACCGCGACGACGTGGCGGTCCTCGCCCTTCAGCTTCGCGGCCGCGGCCATGCCGAGCGCCGCCGAGATCGACGTCGACGAGTGCGCGGTGCCGAACGTGTCGTACGGCGACTCGTCGCGGCGCGGGAACCCCGACGGGCCCTGCCACTGCCGCAGCCGCGCCATCGCGTCGCGGCGCCCGGTCAGGATCTTGTGCGCGTACGTCTGGTGGCCGACGTCCCACACGATGCGGTCCTCGGGCGTCGCGAACACGTAGTGCAGCGCGATCGTGAGCTCGATCGTGCCCAGGTTCGACGACAGGTGGCCGCCGGTCTGCGCGACCGTGTGCAGCACGAACGCGCGCAGCTCGCGCGCGAGGTCGCGCAATTGCGCGCGGTCGAGCAGGCGCAGCTCGGCGGGGCCGTCGATCGTGGAAAGGAGCGGGTACATGTCAGTCGCGAAGGGCCGTCCCGAGCGACTGACCTGCCCCCCCGGGGGGCAGCGAGCGCAGCGAGCGTGGGGGCTGTTTCATTCGTCAGTGGGTGCGCCGCGCGATCCAGTCGGTGATCTCGTGCAGCCTTCGCGCCGCAGTGCCGAACGGCACGAGGGCCGCGTGCGCGTCGGCGGCGAGCGCCGCCGCACGCCGCTTCGCCTCGGGCAGCCCCAGCAGCGTCACGTAGGTCGGCTTGTGGCCGGCGGCGTCCTTGCCGGCGGTCTTGCCCAGCGTCGCGGCGGTGCCCTCGACGTCGAGCACGTCGTCGGTCACCTGGAACGCGAGCCCGGCCGCCTGCGCGTGCCGGTCGAGCGCCGCGGCCTCCGCGTCGGTCAGCGCCCGGCCGCACGCCGCGCCCAGGCGGATGGCCACGCGGATCAGCGCGCCCGTCTTCATCCGGTGCATCGTCTCGAGGTCGGGCATCGTCATCGCGACGCCGACGTTGGCGAGGTCGATCGCCTGCCCGCCCGCCATCCCGGCGGCGCCCGCGCCCTGCGCGAGCAGCGCGCACGCGCGGCCGGCGTCGGGCAGCACGCCCTTCCCGAGCACCGCGAACGCCTGCGCCTGCAGCGCGTCGCCGGCGAGCAGCGCCGTCGCCTCGCCGAAGGCGACGTGGCACGACGGCTTGCCGCGCCGCAGCGCGTCGTCGTCCATGCACGGCAGGTCGTCGTGCACCAGCGAATACGCGTGGATCATCTCGACGGCGGCCGCCGGCGCGTCGACGACGGCCGGGTCGGCCCCGGCGAGCTCGCCGGCCGCGTACGCGAGCAGCGGGCGCACGCGCTTGCCGCCGCCCAGCACCGCGTAGCGCATCGCGTCGGCGAGCACCGGCGGCGTGCCGTCGGCGAGCGTGAGCTCGCGCGCGAGGACGTCCTCGATGCGCCGCTGCCGCTCGCCGGACCAGACCTCGAAGGCGACGTCAGGGTCCATCGTCGCCGCCGTTGCCCGCGAACGCCTTCAGCACGCCCTTCTCGAGGACCTCGATCTCCTGCTGCGCGTCCTTCAGCGCCGCCTGGCAGAACGCGATCAGCTCGGCGCCCCGCTTGTACGCGGCGAGCGCGTCCTTGAGCGGCAGCTGGCCGCCTTCCATCGACGCGACGAGCGCCTCGAGCTCCGCCAGCGCGGTCTCGAAGTTCTCGGGAGTGGGGACGGCGGCGGGCTTGGGCATGGAGTGGGAGCCTGTTCGACCCGGCGGGCCGGTGCGCCGCGGCGGCCGGGCGCGCCGGCTTTGGCGCGGCGCAAAATGCGCTAAGGTCTTGACCTTATGGCAGAAACGTCGCTATCATAGCATTTTTTGACGACGCGGCCTCAAGCGATCCTTTTCGCCCGGCCGACTTGGCAAAGCGGTCCGGGGCGGCTTTGATGCAGTGGCAAAGCCGTATGCGTCCCGGGTTGTTGGGTTGGGTTGGTGGAACGCAACCGATAGAGCGAAAGGGTAGGCCGATGTCCGACCTCGCGACCGCCGGGCACCTGCGTCCGGCGACGACGCAGTTTCCCGTTTCCTGGTATCTCGACCCGCGCGTGCTCGAAGCCGAGCGGCGCCTGCTGTTCGCGGGCGGCCCCGGCTACGTCGGCCACGAACTCATGGTGCCGAACCCGGGCGACTACCAGGTGCTCGCCGCGCGCGGCGACGCGCAGATGCTCGTGCGCAACGCCCGCGGCGTCGACCTCCTCTCCAACGTCTGCCGGCACCGGCAGGCGCTGATGTTCAACGGCCGCGGCAACGCGCCCAACATCGTCTGTCCGATCCACCGCTGGACGTACGACCTCACGGGCGAGCTGCTCGGCGCGCCGCACTTCCCCGACAAGCCGTGCGCCAACCTCCCGCGCACGCCGCTTTCCAGCTGGAACGGTCTGCTGTTCGACGGGCCGCGCGACGTCGCGGCGGACCTGGCCGCGCTCGGCGTGCGCGACTTCGACTTCTCGGGCTACATGCTCGACCGCGTCGAGCTGCACCGCGTCGACTACAACTGGAAGACGTTCATCGAGGTCTACCTCGAGGACTACCACGTCGGGCCGTTCCATCCGGGGCTGGGGCAGTTCGTCACCTGCGACGACCTCGCGTGGGAGTTCGGCGACTGGCACTCGGTGCAGACCGTCGGCATCAACAACCGGCTCGCCAAGCCCGGCTCCCGCACCTACGAGCGCTGGCACAAGGCGGTGCTCGACTACTACCGCGGCGACATGCCGCGGCACGGCGCCGTGTGGCTCACGTACTACCCGAACATCATGCTCGAGTGGTATCCGCACGTGCTCGTGATCAGCACGCTGTGGCCGGAGGCCGTCGACCGCACGCTCAACGTCGTCGAGTTCTACTATCCGGAGGACATCGCGCTCTTCGAGCGCGAGTTCGTCGAGGCCGAGCAGGCCGCGTACATGGAGACCGCGAAGGAGGACGACGAGATCGCGGAGCGCATGGACGCCGGGCGCCGGGGGCTGCACGCCGCCGGCCGCAGCGAGGTCGGGCCCTACCAGTCGCCGATGGAAGACGGCATGCAGCACTTCCACGAGTTCTACCGGCGTCAGATGGAAGCGCAGATCGCGCACCTGTGACGCCGGCGCCGCCCGGTCCGCCGGGCGGCGGCATCGCGCCCCCGCTCGCCTGTTGCCACCGGGCTCCCGATGCAATCGCTGTGGATGGTCGCCGCCGGCCTGTCGTTCGCGCTGATGGGCGTGTGCGTCAAGCTCGCCGCCGCGCACTTCTCGGCGGCGGAGCTCGTCTTCTACCGTTCGCTCGTCCAGATGGCGTTCGCGTGGGCGATGCTCGCGCACCTGCGGGCGACGATCCGCACGGCGCACCTCGGCATGCACGTGCACCGCGGCGTCGCCGGCTTCGCGTCGCTGTTCATGTTCTATTTCGCGCTGACGCGGCTGCCGGTGGCCACGGCGATGACGCTCAACTACACGTCGCCCGTGTTCCTCACGCTGCTGCTCGCGTGGTTCGCGCGCGAGCGGCCGGGCGCGGCGCTGGCCGCGACGGTCCTCGCGGGATTCGCCGGCTGCGTGCTGCTGCTGCAGCCCACGCTCGCGGCCGACCAGGTCTGGCCGGCGGCCATCGGGCTCGCCTCCGGTGCGACGTCGGCGATCTCGTACTGGAACGTCCGCGAGCTCGTCCGCGCGCGCGAGCCCGAGGCGCGCGTCGTCTTCTATTTCGGCCTCTTCGCCGGCCTGGGCGCGCTGGTCTGGATGGCGCCGCAACCGTGGCAGCCGGTGACGGCGGACAACGTCGGCCTGCTGCTGGGTGTGGGCATGTTCGGCGGGCTGGGGCAGCTCGCGATGACGCGCGCGTACGGCAAGGGCAACGCGCTGGTGACGGCCGCGCTGTCGTACAGCGGCATCGTGTTCTCGAGCGCGCTCGGCATCGCGCTCTGGGGCGACGTGCTGCCGCTGGCCGCGTGGCTCGGCATCGCGCTCATCGTCGCCGCCGGTATCATCGCGATGCACCGGCAGGCAGGCGCGGGCCGGCACGCGGCGCCGCAGATCACCGACGACTGAGACTCCCCATGTTCGACACGCTGATCCCGACCGCCCGGCTCGCCGAGCGCCTGGGCGCCGCCGACCTCGTCGTCTGCGACGTCCGCCACGACCTCGCCAAGGCCGACGACTGGGGCGCCGCGCAGTACCGCGCCGCCCACGTGCCGGGCGCCGTGTTCGTCCACCTCGACCGCGACCTGTCGGCCGCGAAGTCCGGGACCAACGGCCGCCACCCGCTGCCCACCCCCGAGGCCGCCGCGGCGACGTTCGGCCGCCTGGGCATCGCGGGCGGCAAGCAGGTCGTCGTGTACGACCAGGGCGGCGGCATGTTCGCCTCGCGCATGTGGTGGATGCTCAAGTGGCTGGGCTTCGACGCCGTTGCGGTGCTCGACGGCGGCTACGCGAAGTGGACCGCCGAAGGGCGGCCGATCGCCGCCGACGTCGTCGTTCCCGTGCCCGCGCCGTTCGCGATCCGCCGCGTGACGCCGACCGTGAACGCGACCGGCGTGATGGCGAGCCTGCCGCGGCAGACGCTGCTGGTGATCGACGCGCGGGCGCCGGAGCGCTTCCGCGGCGAGACCGAGCCGCTCGACCCGGTCGCCGGCCACATTCCCGGCGCGCGCAACCGCCCGTACACGCAGAACCTGAATCCCGACGGCACGTTCAAGGAACCCGCGTTCCTGCGCGCCGAGTTCGCCGCGCTGCTCGACGGCATGCCGCACGACGTCGTCGTCCACCAGTGCGGGTCGGGCGTGACCGCGTGCCACAACATCCTGGCGATGGAGGTGGCGGGCATTCCGGGCACCCGGCTCTATCCGGGGTCGTGGAGCGAGTGGTGCGCCGATCCGGCGCGCCCGGTCGCGCGCGGGGCCTGACCGGCGGCGGCCGACCACCGCGCCCGCCGGGCCGCCGCAAGGGCGCGGGCCCCCTCAGGGAGGAGGAGCGCGCAGCGCGCTCCGGGGGGGGGGGAGACAACCTAGCTTGCGACCACCAGCGGCCAGGACGCGAGCTCGGAGTACCGCGGGCCCTCCGGCCGCAGCTCCGACCCGACGAGGCACAGGCGCTCCGCACGCCAGACGATCGGCTCGCAGCGCGAGCGCGGATGCAGCTGCACGCAGCGCCGGGCGAGCGTGACGTGCGGCCGGAACGGCCGGGCGTCGACCGGCAGCCCGGCCGCGACCAGCGCGTCCCGCAGCGCCTGGTGCAGGTCCTGCACCGGCGCGGGCACCTCGTGCGGCGCGATCCACGCGACCCCCGAGGCACGCCATGCGCCGAGCGTGTCGAACGTCAGGACCGCCCCCGCGTGCGGCAGCGCGTCGCCGATGCGCACGAGCGCCGGGACCGCCGCCGCGTCGACGTCGCCCAGGAACGCGAGCGTCAGGTGGACGTGCTCGCCGGTGATCGCGCGGCCGCGCGCGCGGCGCGCGATGTCCGCCGCCAGCGCCACGAACTGCCGGCGCACGGCGTCGTCCGGGACCAGCGCGAAGAACGTCCGGACGGTGGTCGACTGGGAAGGCGCGTCCATCCTGCTTGGGACCACGGCGACGCGCGCGGGTTCGCTCCGGAGCGGGCTCCCCGCCGGGAACGGGCGTTCGCCGCCCCCCCAAACGAACGACGCCGCGGGGGGCGTGCTGCCCCGCGCGGCGTCGCGGCCTGCGGCCGGACGGGGCGACCCGCCCCGTGTGCGTCAGCCGTTGGCGACCTGCAGCTCGTCCTTCGGCTTTTCGAAGAACTGCTCGTCCTCGGTCGAGTTCTTGAGCGCGGTCGTCGACGCCTGGCTGCCCTGGATCGTCGTCGTGACCGCGTCGAAGTAGCTGGTGCCCACCTCGCGCTGGTGCTTGATCGCGGTGAACCCCTTCGACATCGCCGCGAACTCGGCTTCCTGCAGCTCGACGAACGCCGTCATGTGCTCGTGCGCGTAGCCGTGCGCGAGGTTGAACATCGAGTAGTTGAGGCTGTGGAAGCCCGCCAGCGTGATGAACTGGAACTTGTAGCCCATCTTGCCCAGCTCGGTCTGGAACTTCATGACCGTCGCGTCGTCGAGGTTCTTTTTCCAGTTGAACGACGGCGAGCAGTTGTACGCGAGCAGCTTGCCGGGGAACTTCGCGTGGATCGCGTCGGCGAACGCCTTCGCGAACGCGAGGTCCGGCTTGCCGGTCTCGCACCACAGCATGTCGCAGTACGGCGCGTACGCGAGGCCGCGCGAGACCGCCTGCTCGAGGCCGTTGCGCGTCTTGTAGAAGCCCTCGATCGTGCGCTCGCCGGTGAGGAACGGCCGGTCGTTGTCGTCGATGTCCGACGTGATGAGGTCGGCCGCCTCGGCGTCGGTGCGCGCGAGGAGGACGGTCGGCACGCCCATGACGTCGGCGGCGAGCCGCGCGGCGATCAGCTTGTCGACCGCTTCGCGGCTCGGGACCAGCACCTTGCCGCCCATGTGGCCGCACTTCTTGACGGACGCCAGCTGGTCCTCGAAGTGGACGCCCGCGGCGCCCGCCTCGATCATCGCCTTCATGAGCTCGAAGGCGTTCAGCACGCCGCCGAACCCGGCCTCGGCGTCCGCGACGATCGGCGCGAAGAAGTCGATCGTGTCGCTGCCTTCCATGTGCTGGATCTGGTCGGCGCGCATGAACGTGTTGTTGATGCGCTTGACGACGTTCGGCACCGAGTTGATCGGGTACAGCGACTGGTCCGGGTACATCTCGCCGGCGACGTTCGCATCGGCCGCGACCTGCCAGCCGGACAGGTAGATGGCCTTCAGGCCCGCCTTCACCTGCTGCATCGCCTGGTTGCCGCTCAGCGCGCCCAGCGAGTTGACGAACGGCTCCTCGTTGACGAGCTTCCACAGCTTCTCGGCGCCGCGCCGGGCGAGCGTGTGCTCGACGTGCAGCGAGCCGCGCAGGCGGACGACGTCCTCCGCCGTGTAGCCGCGCTTGATGCCCTTCCAGCGCGGGTTCTCCGTCCATTCCTTCCTGATGCGTGCCGCTTCGAGGTCGTAGTTCATTGCCGTACTCCCATCGGTTGGTGGCCTCCAGCCGGAGCATCGCTGCGCCGGCGCGTTGGTCGGCGGCGGGCACGGCACGCGTCGCGTGCGGCACGCCGCATGCGAAGCGGGAGGCGAACCCGGTCGCCGTCGCTTCGCGGCACGGACCGGCGAGGATCGCTCGGCCGGTCGGGCGGGCACTAGGAATGGGATACGCGGTCCTACGCCCTTCTCGTCACCGCCCGCGCGATGCTGCGGACGGCGACACGTGACGGTTCGTACGTTAGCAAGCCGCGCCGCCGCTGGCAAGCGCTTTGGCGCGGCGCAATACAATAATTTCCACAAAAAATCATATGGTTAAAAATTAATTCCGCAGCGTGGAAAGGAATGGCGCCGAATGGCCCGCGCATCTGCTGCGCAGCATTTATATCTTATATAAGACTTCGGCCACGAAGCGCGAATATCCCTGCACAAGCCCTTGAAATACCATGGGGAGATTCGCGCGGATGCCCGCGGAGGCCGCCCCGCCGCGCTTCCGCTGTACGGAATCGCATTCCGCACGCAGTCCGGGCCGGGCGCGGCGGCGTTGCGTCGGCGCGACACCGTCGCGCATCGCGCGCAACACATGCGCGAATTCGATTCCGATTGCCTGCGCGGACATGCCAAGGTCGGCGCCGCGGGTTTATGCTATTGCGCAGAACGCAGAGGCATGCGTCGGCCGTTCCCGATTCCGTCAGGAGGAGTTCACCGTGCACAAGTCGAAAGCCCTCGCGGCCGCGCTGTTCGCGCTCGCCGCCGCCGCAGCGTCGGCGCAGTCCCCCGATCCCAACCTCGCGCGCAACCTCTCCGCAGGCTGCGCGAACTGCCACGGCACGAACGGCGCGAGCAAGGGCGGCACCGCCTCGCTCGCCGGCCAGTCGAAGGACGTGCTCGTCCGCAAGATGCAGGACTACAAGGCCGGCAAGACGCCGGCGACGATCATGCAGCAGCTCGCCAAGGGCTACACGGACGAGCAGATCGAGCTCATGGCCGGCTATTTCGCGGCGCAGAAGCCCTGACGGCGCGGAAGGAGACTCGAACATGACCATGCAACGCCGCGATTTCCTCAAGGCCATCGGCGCGGGCGTCTCGACCGCCGCGCTTTCCGCCTGCGCAGTCTCGCCCGGCCGGCCCGCCGGCAAGGTCGTCGTCGTCGGCGCCGGCTACGGCGGCGCCACCGCCGCCAAGTACCTCGCGATGTGGAGCAACGGCAGCGTCGACGTCACGCTGATCGAAGCCAACCGCGAGTTCGTGTCGTGCCCGCTGTCGAACCTCGTGCTCGGCGGGTCGAAGCAGATCGCCGACCTCACGATCGGCTACGACGGCCTCGTGAAGCGGGGCGTCAAGGTGATCACCGAGACGGCCACCGTGATCGACCCGCTGAAGCAGACGGTGCGCCTGTCCGACCAGCGCGAGCTGCCGTACGACCGGCTCGTGCTGGCGCCGGGCATCGACTTCATGTTCGACCAGGTGCAGGGACTGGGCACGGCCGACGCGCAGGCGAAGATCCTGCACGCGTGGAAGGCGGGGCCCCAGACCGTCGCGCTGCGCCGGCAGCTCGAGGCGATGCCCGACGGCGGCGTCTACGTGCTGTCGATCCCGAAGGCGCCGTACCGCTGCCCGCCCGGGCCCTACGAGCGCGCCTGCCAGGTCGCGTGGTACTTCAAGCGCGCGAAGCCGCGCAGCAAGGTGCTGATCCTCGACGGCAACGAGGACGTGCAGTCGAAGAAGGGCCTGTTCATGAAGGCCTGGAACGAGGACTACAAGGGCATCGTCGAGTACCGGCCGAACTACGTGCTGACCGGCGTCGACGCCGCGACGCTGACCGCGAAGTTCGAGGTGCAGGAGAACGTCAAGGCCGACGTCCTCAACGTCGTGCCGCCGCAGCGCGCGAACGAGATCGCGCGGCAGGCGGGGGTCGTCACCGCCAACAACCGCTGGTGCGAGGTCGACTTCCTGTCGTTCGAGTCGATCAAGGTGCCGAAGGTCCACGTGCTCGGCGACTCGATCCAGATCGCCCCCGGCATGCCGAAGTCGGGCCACATGGCGAACCAGCACGCGAAGGTGGCCGCGGCCGCGATCCTCAACGCGTTCGCCGGCCTGCCGCCCAACCCCACGCCGGCGATCAACAACACGTGCTACAGCTTCATCACCGACAAGGACGTCGTGCACGTGTGCTCGGTGCACCAGTACGACAAGGAGAAGAAGACGCTGGTGACCGTGCCGGGATCCGGCGGCCTGTCCGCCGCCGCGTCCGCGTTCGAGGGCGAGTTCGCGTTCGCCTGGGCGAAGAACATCTGGGCGGATACGCTGATGTAGCGGAAACGGCCGGCCGCGCGCTGCCGGGAGCACAACGGGAAACGGCGCCAGAGGCGCCGTTTCCCGTTGTCGCAAGCGATTGCCCGCGGCCGGCCGTTTCTACGCGACGGTTTCCGCCTCCTTGGGCGCCTCCTCGAAGGACAGGCGGACCTTCTCGTCGGGGCCGAGGTCGATCGTCACCTTGCCGCCGGCCGTGAGGTGCCCGAACAGCAGCTCGTCGGCGAGCGCCTTGCGGATCGTGTCCTGGATGAGCCGCGCCATCGGGCGCGCGCCCATCTGCGGGTCGAAGCCCTTCTTCGCCAGGTACTCCTTCAGCGCCGGCGTGAACGACGCGTCGACCTTCTTCTCGTGCAGCTGGTTCTCGAGCTCGAGCAGGAACTTGTCGACGACGCGCAGGATGATGTCGTGGTCGAGCGAGCCGAACGAGATCGTCGCGTCGAGGCGGTTGCGGAACTCCGGCGTGAACAGCCGCTTGATCTCGGCCATCTCGTCGCCGGCCGCCTTCGTCTGCGTGAAGCCCATCGACGACTTGGCGAGCTCGCCCGCCCCCGCGTTCGTCGTCATGATGATGATGACGTTGCGGAAGTCGGCCTTGCGGCCGTTGTTGTCGGTGAGCGTCCCGTGGTCCATCACCTGCAGCAGGATGTTGAAGATGTCCGGGTGCGCCTTCTCGATCTCGTCCATCAGCACGACGCTGTACGGATGCTTGGTGACCGCCTCCGTCAGCTGCCCGCCCTGGTCGAAGCCGACGTAGCCCGGCGGCGCGCCGATGAGCCGCGACACCGCGTGCCGCTCCATGTACTCGGACATGTCGAA
>JAYRNW010000010.1:0-4009 GCA_041911995.1 Casimicrobiaceae bacterium
CGTGCCGCTGCCGGCGCCGTGCACGGGCGCGGGCAGCGGCGCCAGCAGCTTGGCGCCGCCGAACCGCGCGCCGCGGCCGGCGGCGAGCAGGATGCCTACGATGCGCATGCCGTCAGGTTCGGGAAGATCGCCGAACAGCAGATCCCTCGCTGCGCTCGGGACAACCGTGATCGCCGATGGCGATCACGGTTGCTCCGCCAGCAGGCGGAACCGGCCGTCCTTCACGGTGACGAGCACGCGCGCGCGCTCGTCCATGCCGTTGTGGTTGGTCGGCGACATGTTGAACACGCCCTGCGTGCCGACCACGTCGCGCTCGTTCTCCAGCGCGTCGCGCAGCGCCACGCGGAACGCTTCCGTGCCCGGCTTGCCGGCCTTGAGCGCGACGGGAATCGCGCGCGCGAGCAGGATGCCGCCGTCCCACGTGTTGGCGCCGAACGTCGCCGGCTTCGTCCCGAACTGCTTCTCGTAGGCGGCGATGTACGCCTGCGCGACCTTCTTCGTCGGGTTCGCGTCGGGGATCTCGTCGATCACGAGCATCGGCCCGGCCGCGAGCACCGTCCCCTCGACCTTCTCCTTGCCGAGCCGGATGAAGTCGTCGGTCGCCACAGCGTGCGTCTGGTAGACGCGGCCCTTGTAGCCCTGGTCGAACAGCGTGGCCTGCGGCAGCACGGCCGGTCCGCCGACCGCCGCGATCAGCACGGCGTCCGGCTTCGCGGCGACGAGCTTCAGCGTCTGCCCGGTCACGCTCTGGTCGGTCCGCGCGTAGCGCTCGTTGGCGACGATGCGGATGCCCTCCTTCTCCGCGAGCGCCGAGAACACCTTGTGCCAGTTCTCGCCGTACGGATCGTTGAAGCCGATGAACCCGATCGTCTTCACGCCGTTCTTCGCCATGTGCCGGATGAGCGCCGACGCGATGAGGTCGTCGTTCTGCGTGGTCTTGAACACCCAGCGCTTCTTCGCGTCGAGCGGCTCGACGACCGATGACGTACCGACGGTCGCCATCACCGGCACCTTCGCGTCGGCGATGACGTCGAGGATCGCGAGCGCGTTGGGCGTCGTCGACGGCCCGATCATCGCGTCGATGTTGTGCTCCTGCACCAGCTTCTTGATGTTCTGCACGGCGCGCGTCGTGTCGCCGCCGTCGTCGAGCTGGACGTACTCGACGGTGGCCTCGCCCACCTTCCGCGGCAGCAGGTCGCCGGTGTTCTTCTGCGGGATGCCGATCGCGGTCGTGGGACCGGTCGCGGACACCATGAGGCCGACCTTGACCTGCGCGGCCGCCAGCGACGAGAGCCCGAGCAGCAGGCAGCAAACGGCGAGACGATGGAACACGGCGACTCCTTCGGAGGACGGAAATTGCGATGCCGGCGGCGGCCGGACGGTCAGGCCGCCTCGCCCGCCGCGTGGCCGGATGCCCAGGCCCACTGGAAATTGTAGCCGCCCAGCCAGCCGGTGACGTCGACGACTTCACCGACGAAGTGGAGCCCGGGCACGTCCGCCGCCGCCATCGTCTTCGACGACAGGCCGCGCGTATCCACGCCGCCGGCCGTCACCTCGGCCTTGTTGTACCCGAGCGTGCCCGACGGCAGCACCTCCCAGCGCGCCAACCCGTCCGCCACGGCGCGCAGCCGGTCGGCGGCGAGCTGCCGCACCGGTACTGCGACGCCGTGCGCCGCGCACCACTGTTGCGCGAAGCGCCGCGGCAGCCGCTCGGCCAGCACGTTCTGCAGCAGCGTGTCCGAGTTGCGCCGCGCGAGCAGCAGCGCGTGCGCGTCGACGCCGGGCAAAAGGTCGATCGACAGCGGCGTGCGCCCGTCCCAGTACGACGAGATCTGCAGGATCGCCGGGCCCGACAGGCCGCGGTGCGTGAACAGCAGATGTTCGCGGAACCGGCCACCGTTGCACGCGACCTCGGCGTCGACGGAAATCCCCGACAGGTCGCCGTACCGCGCGAGCGCCTCGGGCGCGAACGCGAGCGGGACCAGCGCCGGGCGCGGCGGCACGACGGCCAGACCGAACTGCTCGGCGAGGCGATAGCCGAACGGCGTGGCGCCGATCTTCGGCACCGTGAGTCCGCCGGTCGCGACGACGAGCGAGGCCGCGCGAACCGCGCCCTGCGGCGTCGCGACGACGAACCGGCCGCCTTCGCGCGTCACGCCGTCGACCGGGCACGGCATCCGCCATTGCACGCCGCCGCGGTCGCACTCGGATTTCAGCATCGCGACGACGTCGCGCGCCGTGTCGTCGCAGAAGAGCTGGCCCAGCTTCTTCTCGTGGTACGCGATGCCGTAGCGCTCGACCAGCCGCACGAAGTGCGCGGGCGTGTACCGCGCGAGCGCGGACCGGTAGAAGTCGGGGTTCTGCGAAAGATAGTTCGCGGGGCCGGCGCCGACGTTGGTGAAGTTGCAGCGGCCGCCGCCGGAGATGCGGATCTTCTCGCCGAGCACGTGGTAGTGCTCGATCAGCAGCACGCGGCGGCCGCGCCGACCGGCCGTCGCCGCGCACATCATGCCGGCGGCGCCGGCACCGACGACGACGACGTCGAACTCCACGCCGCGCTACTGCCCGAAGAACTCCCGGACCTTGTCGAACCAGCCCTTGGCCCGCGGGTTGTGCTTGCCCGGGTCCTCGGCGTTGATCGCCTCGAACTCGCGCAGCAGGTCCTTCTGCCGCGCGGTCAGCTTGACCGGCGTCTCGACGGCGACGTGGCAGTAGAGGTCGCCGTGCACGGAGCCGCGCACTGGGCGGATGCCCTTGTTGCGCAACCGGAACACCTGGCCCGTCTGCGTCTCCGGCGGGACCTTGATCGTCGCGTGGCCGTCGAGCGTCGGGATCTCGAGCTCGCCGCCCAGCGCCGCGGTCGCGAAGCTGATCGGCAGCTCGCAGTGCAGGTCCGCGCCCTCACGCTGGAACACCGCGTGCGGCTTCAGGTTCACGACGACGTAGAGGTCGCCCGGCGGGCCGCCGTTCAGCCCGGCCTCGCCCTCGCCGGTCAGGCGGATGCGGTCGTCCTGGTCGACGCCGGCCGGGATTTTCACCGACAGCGTCTTGTGCTTCTTCACGCGGCCCGCGCCGTGGCAGGCCGCGCACGGGTCGGTGACGACCTTGCCGGTGCCGTGGCAGGTCGGGCACGACTGCTGGATCGAGAAGAAGCCCTGCGAGACGCGGACCTCGCCGCGGCCGTGGCACGTCGCGCACTGCCGGGGCTCGGTGCCGGGCTTCGCCCCCGAGCCGTGGCACGTCTCGCACGACTCCATCGCCGGGATGCGGATCTTGACCTCGGCGCCGCGTGCGGCGTCCTCGAGGCCGAGCTCGAGGTTGTAGCGCAGGTCCGCGCCGCGGTAGACGCCGGTGCCGCGTCCGCCGCGCCCCTGCTGGCCGAAGATCTCGCCGAAGATGTCGCCGAACGCGTCTGCGAAGCCGCCGAAGCCCTCGGGCCCGCGGCCGCCGGCGAAGCCGGCCGACGGATCGACGCCGGCGTGCCCGAACTGGTCGTACGCCGCGCGCTTGCGCGCGTCGGACAGGATCTCGTACGCCTCCTTGGCTTCCTTGAACTTGGCTTCCGCGCCCTTGTCGTCCGGATTGCGGTCCGGATGGTGCTTCATCGCGAGCTTGCGATACGCCTTCTTGATCTCTTCCTCGGGCGCGTCGCGGTTGACGCCGAGGACCGTGTAGTAATCGCGTTTCGACATGTGGGAAGCTCGCTGACTGCCTGATCTCTCCGCACGACGCGGAAAGGCCGGGCTGAGCGACGCCGTCAGGCGTTCGCTCCAACCCGGCCCGATAGTACGTCGCGCGCCGGCGCCCGCGTCAGGCGAGCCGCAAGCCGCGACGGACTATCACTTCTTGTCCGACTTCACCTCGGTGAACTCCGCGTCCACCACCTTCTCGTCCGCATGCCCGCCGCCCGCGTGCGCGCCGCCGGCACCCGGACCGCCGGCACCCGGACCGCCCGCGCCCGGGCCGCCGGCGCCGGATGCGGCCTGCGCCTGGGCGTACATGAGCTCGC
>JAYRNW010000011.1:0-4528 GCA_041911995.1 Casimicrobiaceae bacterium
CCCATGTCCAGCCAGTGCTGGAAGTAGTCGCTCATGTTGTAGCCGGTGAACGGCAGCATCGCGAACGGGTCGCGCCGCACGACGCCTTGCTGGCCGGTGATCGCGGCGGTCGTCTCGCTGCCCATCGTCGCCGCCATGTAGACGCCCTCGACCCAGTCGCGTGCCTCGGTGACGAGCGGCACGGTCGTCGAGCGCCGGCCGCCGAAGATGAAGGCGTCGATCGCGACGCCGGTCGGGTTGTCCCACTCCGGGTCGAGCGCCGGGTTGTTCGTCGCCGCCACCGTGAAGCGCGAATTCGGGTGCGCCGCCTTGGCGCCGGTTTCCTTGGCCATAGCGGGCGTCCAGTCCAGGCCCCGCCAATCGATGCAGTGCGCGGGCGGCGTTTCGGTCATGCCCTCCCACCAGACGTCGCCGTCGTCGGTGAGCGCGACGTTCGTGAAGATCACGTCGCGCCGCAGACTCGCCATGCAGTTCGAGTTCGTCTTGTCGTTGGTGCCGGGGGCGACGCCGAAGTAGCCCGCCTCCGGGTTGATCGCGTAGAGCCGGCCGTCGGCGCCGGGCTTGATCCAGGCGATGTCGTCGCCGATCGTCGTCACCTTCCAGCCCTCGAAGCCGGCCGGCGGCACGAGCATCGCGAAGTTCGTCTTGCCGCAGGCGCTCGGAAAGGCGGCTGCGACGTGGTGCTTGCGGCCCTCGGGCGAGGTGACGCCCAGCAGCAGCATGTGCTCGGCGAGCCAGCCGAGGCTCGCGCCGGTCTCGCGGCCCATCCAGCTCGCGATGCGCAGCGCGAAGCACTTCTTGCCGAGCAGCGCATTGCCGCCGTAGCCCGAGCCGTAGCTCCAGATCTCGCGCGTCTCGGGGTAGTGGACGATGTACTTGGTGTCGTTGCACGGCCAGGGCACGTCCTGCTGGCCCGGCTCGAGCGGCGCGCCGACGGTGTGCATGCACGGCACGAAGTCGCCGTCGGCGCCGAGCACGTCGAGCGCGCCGCGGCCCATGCGCGTCATGATCTTCATGCTGACGGCGACGTAGGCGCTGTCGCTGAGTTCGACGCCGATGTGCGCGATCGGCGAGCCGAGCGGCCCCATGCTGAACGGCACGACGTACATCGTGCGGCCGCGCATGCTGCCGCGGAACAAGGCGCGCTCGCCGGTCTGCAAGAGCGTGCGCATCTCGGCAGGCGCGACCCAGTTGTTGGTCGGGCCGGCGTCCTGCATGTGCTCGCAGCAGATGAAGGTGCGGTCCTCGACGCGCGCGACGTCGCTCGGCGAGCTGCGCGCGAGGAAGCTGTGCGGCCGCAACTCGGGGTTCAGGCGCGTGAAGGTGCCTGCGTCGACGAGCTGCTTGCACAGGCGGTCGTATTCCTCGTCGCTGCCGTCGCACCAGACGACGTCGCGCGCGCCGGTCAGGGCGGCCATTTCGCTGACCCAGGCGATCAGCCGTTCGTGCTTGACGTGGGCCGGGACGTTCAGGCGCGCAGCGGCGCTCGCGGTGGAGGTCATGGTGGGTGCGGTCCTTGGAGTTGAAAGATCGAAGTGTCGGAATTGGGTCAGCCCCGCGCCGCGGCGCGTGCGGGGCTCACCGAATGCCGCCTGGTTCGAGGCCCGGGGTCGGGGCCGTGTCGAACGCCGCCGGCTGATCGGGCCGGCCTGCGGGGGGACGATTTTCGCCCCGCGGCCACGGCCCGTCACCACCGGTTCACAGGGTTGCCGTGGCGGTGGCGCCGGGCAGCCAGTCTATCGGCTTTTGCCCCGCCCGCGGGGCGTACGGCGAGGCACACGTCACGCGATCGCGGCGCCCTTGATCTGGGCCTGCACGCCGAGCCCGGGACGCAGCGCGAGCGCATCCGCGGACCGCCGCGTGATGCGCGCGAGCAGCGTCGCGCGGCCGGCGGCGAGGCGCACCATGACGTGGCCCGGCGTGTCGTCGGCGAGCGCGAGCACGGTCGCCGGCAGGATGTTCAGGATGCTGGTGTCGGCGTGACGCGCCAGCGTCAGGCTCACGTCGCGCGCCATCACGCGCACCACCCGGCGCGTTCCCGGCAGCGCTTCGGTGCCCGGCAGCAGCAGTTCGCCGCCGTCGAAGCGGACGTGGACGATGCGGTCATGCGGGTCGTATGCGCTCACTTCGACCTGGAGCGCCGCCTGCGCGGTGTCGCCCCGCGCCAGCGGCAGGTCGAGCCGGGTCAGCAATTCGGCGGTGTCGCCGCTCGCGCGGACGCGGCCGGACTCGAGCAGCACGAGGTGGCGCGTCAGTTGCGCGACTTCTTCGGGCGCATGGCTGACGTAGATCGCCGGGATCGCGAGCCGGGCCTGCAAGGTCTGCAGGTACGCCATCAGCTCGGCCCGGCGCGGCAGGTCGAGCGCGGCGAGCGGCTCGTCGAGCAGCAGCAGGCGCGGGCTCGCGACGAGCGCGCGGCCGATCGCGACGCGCTGCGCCTCGCCGCCCGAGAGGCGATCCGGCCGGCGCTCGAGCAGCGGCTCCAGGCCGAGCAGGGCGAGCACCTGGTCGAAGTCGACGCGCGTTTCGCCCGCGGGAACGCGCCGGCGCGCGAACTCGAGGTTGCCGCGCACCGTCAGGTGGCCGAAGAGCGCGGCCTGCTGAAACACCATGCCGAGCGCGCGCCGGTGCGGCGGCACGAAGATGCCGCGCGCGTCGTCCTGCCAGACGAGGCCCGCGACGCAGAGCCGCCCGCGCGCGCGTTGCAGGCCGGCGATCGCGCGCAGGCAGCTCGTCTTGCCGCTTGCCGACGGACCGAACAGCGCGCAAAAGCCCGCGCCCGGCAGTTGCAGGTCGACGTCGAGGCTGAAGCCGGGGTAGGCGAGCGCAAGGCGCGCCTCGATCGTGTCCGTCATGCCGCGCGCCTCACCCGACGCGCCTGCGCCGCAGCGGATTCAGCGCGTAGAGCAACAGCAGCACGACGAAGCTGAAGCCGAGCAGCGCCGCCGACAGCGCGTGCGCGGGCGCGTAGTCGAGCGCCTCGACGTGGTCGAAGATCAGCACCGACAGCACGCGCGTCTGGCCCGGGATGTTGCCGCCGATCATCAGCACGACGCCGAACTCGCCCATCGTGTGCGCGAAGCCGAGCACGATCGCCGTCAGCAGCCCCGGCCGCGCGAGCGGCAGTGCGACGTGCAGGAAGCGGTCCCACGCGCCGGCGCGCAGCGTCGCCGCGGCCTCGAGCGTCGTCTCGCCGATCGCCTCGAAGGCCTGCTGCAACGGCTGGACGACGAACGGCATCGAGTAGACGACCGACGCGACGACGAGCCCCCAGAACGTGAACGGCAGCAGCGGCAGGCCGAGAAAGAGCATCGCGCGGCCGAGCGGCCCCTCGGGGCCCATCGCGACGAGCAGATAGAAGCCGATCACCGTCGGCGGCAGGACGAGCGGCAGTGCGACGATCGCGCCGACCGCCGGCTTCAGGCGCGAGCGCGTCCGCGCGAGCCACCACGCGATCGGCGTGCCGACGACGAGCAGCACGAGCGTCGTCGCGCCCGCCAGCCGCAGCGTGAGCGCAGCGGCGGCGAGGTCGGCGCTACTGAACATCGGCCGCTGGCAGCGCGTAGCCGAAGCTGCGGATCACGCCGCGCGCCGCTGCGCCGCGCAGGTAGCGCAGCAGCGCGAGCGCCGCCGGGCGATCGCGGCCGGGAGCGAGGAGCACCGCGTCCTGGCGGATCGGCGCGTGCATCCCGGCCGGAACGATCCAGCCAGAACCTTCGGCGATGCGCCCGTCGCGCCAGACCTGAGACAGCGCGACGAAGCCGAGCTCGGCATTGCCGGTGGCGACGAACTGCTGCGTCTGCGCGATGTTCTCGCCCTGCACGAAGCGCGGCGCGAGCGCGTCGTTCAGCTTCAGCGCTTCGAGCGTCTGCACCGCCGCGGCACCGTACGGCGCGGTCTTCGGGTTGGCGATCGCGAGGTGGCGGAAGTCGCCCTTGCGCAGGACCTCACCCGCGGCGTCGACGAAGCCCGGCCGCGCCGACCACAGCACGAGCTGGCCGATCGCATACGCGAAGCGCGTGCCGGCGACGGCCGCACCCTCCGCTTCGAGGCGCGCGGGCGTCGCTTCGTCGGCCGAGAGCAGCACCGCGAACGGCGCACCGTTCCTGATCTGGGCGTAGAACTTGCCGGTCGCGCCGATGCTGACGAGCGCCTTGTGCCCGGTCTCGCGCTCGAAGTCCGCGGCGATGCGCTGCATCGGCGCGCTGAAGTTGGCCGCCACCGCGACCGGCACCGTGTCGGCCTGCGCGCCGAGAGGAACGAGCGCAGCGGCGAACATGCACAGCGCGGCGGCGAAGGCGGATGGCTCGAACAGCACCGTGGACTCCTGCGAAGGGGGTCGATCAATCGAGCGCGACGAGGATCACGCCCGACGCCTTGAAGAGCGCGCTCGCCGCGACGCCGCGCGCGAGCCCGAGGCGCTCGAGGCTGTCGCGCGTGATGCTCGCCGTGACGCTGCGGCCGGCGGGCAGCGCGAGCGTCACCTCGGCGCTGATCGGGCCCTTGACGACGCGGCTGACGGTGCCGG
>JAYRNW010000012.1:0-11677 GCA_041911995.1 Casimicrobiaceae bacterium
AACGCATGAGCGTCACCGAACTGCCCGATCCCGTCCTCGAAGAAGGCCAGTCCCTGGTCAAGGTGCTGCGCTGCGGCATCTGCGGCTCGGACCTGCACGTGCGCCGCCATTGCGACCACTGGGGTGCGCTCGCCGCGCGCAGCGGCTACCGCCAACTGCTCAACTCGTCGCAGCCGGTCGTGTTCGGCCATGAGTTCAGCGGCGAGATCCTCGAGCACGGCCCGAAGACGACCGGCAAGCTCAAGGCTGGCACCAAGGTCGCGGTCGTGCCGGCAATCCGCCGCGGCGCCGAGATCGACCTGATCGGCCTGTCGGCGCGGACCCCCGGCGCCTATGCCGAGCGCATCGCGGTGCAGGAGTCGATGATGCTGCCGATCCCCAACGGCCTCTCGCCCGAGATCGCCGCGCTCACCGAGCCGATGGCGGTCGGCTGGCACGCCGTGCGCAAGAGCGAGATCAAGAAGAGCGAGGTCGCGGTCGTGATCGGCTGCGGACCGGTCGGGCTGGCGGTGATCAGCATGCTCAGGGCACGCGGCGTGCGCACGATCGTCGCCAGCGACTTCTCGCCAGCGCGGCGCAGGCTCGCCGAGCAGTGCGGCGCGATGGTCGTCGTCGATCCGGCGGCGCAGTCGCCGTACGCGAACTGGGAACAGTTCGGCTTCATCGCCGACGTGCCCGGCCTGCTCGAACTGTCGCTCTCCACGCGCGAGAAGCTCGGCAAGCTGCCGCTGCCGTGGTGGCACGTCTGGCGCCTGGCCGAAGCGCTCGGCCTCGCGCCCAAGCGCCCGGTGATCTTCGAGTGCGTCGGCGTGCCCGGCGTGCTGCAGAGCGTGATCGACGGCGCGCCGGAGATGGCGCGCGTCGTGGTGGTGGGCGTGTGCATGCAGCCCGACACGATCGAGCCGTCGATCGCGATCAACAAGGAGATCGACCTGCGTTTCGTGCTCGGCTACTCGCCGCTCGAGTTCCGCGACGCGCTGCACATGCTCGCCGACGGCAAGGTGCGCTGCGAGCACCTCGTCACCGGCGAGGTCGGCCTCGCCGGCGTCGACGCGGCGTTCGACGCGCTCGGCGACCCGGACCGCCACGCCAAGATCCTGATCGACCCGACGAGCACGGTGACGCATCCGGACCGGACGGCGGCCGCCGCGGCGCCGGTGCTCCGCGCCAAGGCAGCGGCGGGGCGCGAGATGGCGGAAGTCGCCTGATCATCATGAAGCGCGACCTGGAACTGCCGTCGCTCACGTCGCAACGGCTGCGCATCTCCGGCCTGGACTACCACGTCGTCGTCGCGGGCCGCGGCCCGGCCGTGCTGCTGGTGCATGGCTTTCCCGACGACCACGAGGTCTGGCGGCACCAGATCCCGGCACTCGCCGCCGCCGGCTACCGCGTGATCGCGCCCGACATGCGCGGCTGCGGGCTGACCGAGGCGCCACGCGAGGTCTCGGCGTACCGCATCGACAAGCTCGTCGGCGACCTGGTCGCGATCCTCGACGCGCTCGGCGTCGACCGGGTGCGCCTCGTCGGCCACGACTGGGGCGCGGTGCTGTCGTGGATGCTGTGCTGCCGCCACCCCGAGCGCGTGTCGCAGTACGTTTCGCTGTCGGTCGGCCACCCGAGCGCCTACACCCGCGCGCCGCTGGTGCAAAAGGCGATGGGCTGGTACATCGCGTTCTTCCAGTTGCGCGGTCTGGCGGAGTGGATCATCCGCGCGCGCGACTGGGCCTTCGTCTCCTGGTTCACGCGCCATCACCCCGAAGTCGGGCGCTGGAAGGCCAAGCTGTCGCGCCCCGGCCGGCTGACGGCGGCGCTCAACTGGTACCGCGCGAACCTCACGCTCGTCCTGCCCACCGCGCACCCCAAGCCGGCGCTGCCGGTGACGGGCATCTGGAGCAGCGGCGACCGCTATCTGTGCGAGGCGCAGATGCGCGACACCGCGAACTGGGTGAAGGGGCCGTGGCGCTACGAGCGGATCGACGGCGCGTCGCACTGGATGCAGCTCGACGCACCCCGGCAAGTCAACCGGATGCTGATCGACGCCTTGCGCTGAGGTCGACGCGACCTGCCAGCCTCGGCCGCCGCCGTCGAGCCGAGCCTTCGTGTTGCGCCTGGTACGCGCTCGGCGCGACGCCGAGCTCGCGCTTGAACGCGCGCGTGAAGTTCGCCGCGTCGCTGAAGCCCAGGTGCAGCGCGACCTGCGCGACCGTCGCGCCCGGTTGTGCCAGCAGCTCGCGCGCGCGCTCGAAACGCAGTTGCTGCGCCAGGTCGCGGAACTGCAGCTGGCGTTTCTTCAGCTGGCGGTCGATCGTCCGCGCCGAGACCTTGTAGCGCTCGGCCAGCGCCTGCAGCGTCACCTGCTCGCCCGGCGCGTCGCGCAGCGCCATGCGTACCACCTCGACCCAGTCGGTCTCGTCGCTGCCGGGGCGCGGTGCGAGCGCCGCGCAGCGTTCGTCGATCCTCTGCACCAGGCGCTCGTCGGCGAGCGGCAGCGGCCGGTCGAGCACCTCGGCGTCGATCAGCACGCGGATGCCCGGCAGCGCGGCCTCGTCGAAGTGAAACCGCGCCGGCAGCAGCGCATCGTAGCGGCGCAGGTGCGCCGGCGCGGGCATGGCCAGTGTGAAATCCATCAGCACCGGACCGACCAGCGCGACCACCGCCTTCTGCACCGAGACGGCGATCGCCTCGTACTGGAAGTGCAGTGCCGGCGCCGGCATCCGCACCGTCGGTGCGTACAGCAGTTCGCCCTGCGCCGGGCTGCGCCGGTAGCGCAGCGTGAAGGTCTCGGCGATCAGGTGGAAGTGCCGCGCCGCGAGGCGGAACGCCTGGTCGAAGTTGCGGCTGCCGAGCAGGCCGAGACTGAGCTGGTCGTGCGACGTGAGCTTGATGCGCAGGCCGACCTCGAAGCCGAAGTCGGTGCGGCCGCTGAGCCGGCGTGCCGCGCCGAGCAACGCCTCGAGCTCGGCGGGAACGACCCAACCCTCGGCAGCGTCGAGGCGCGCGGCGTCGAACCCGGTGGCGCGCAGCCAGGCTTGGACGTCGGCGCCGCAGTCGTGCAGCGCGTCGCGCAGCAGCGCGACATAGCGCATCGGCAACCGGCGGGCGGGGCCTGGAGGCAGGGACGGCGATGCGGGCACGACGCGCATTCTGCGCCGGCCGTGCGCCGCCGGCCAAGTGCGACGCGCGATCGGGCATGGCGCCGGTCGAAGCGCCTGCTGCCCGGTGGCGTGCGGGCGGTGCGCCTCAGCGCGGCGCGAGCTGCGTGCCGTCGGCGTCGAAGACGCGCACGTCGACCCCGATGCCGCCGCGCACGCTTTGCGTGACGACGCAGAAGTCTTCGAACTGCGCGAGCGCGCGCTCGACCATCTGCATGCCGGCCGCAGGCGCGCCGAGGTGCAGATCGACGCCGATGCGCGCGATGCGCATGCGCTTGTCGGCGTTGCGCGCCTTCTCGACGACGGCAGAGGCGCGGATCGGCTCGGGCCGGTTCTTGAACTTGCGCAGCGCGAACAGCAGGCTCGACGCGAGGCAGTTGGCGACCGCCGCGCCGAGCAGATGATCCGGGCTTGGCCCGGCGTTGCCGCCGAGCGGCGGCGGCTCGTCGGTGACGACCGCCGGCATGCCGGGCACGCCGAAGCTCGCCTCGAAGCGGTAGTCGGCGAGCTGCCTGAGTTCGACCGTCGTGGTGCTCTCGGCCATGCTGTCAGCGGTCCTTCATCGGACAGGTGTTCATGCCGAGCAGCGTGTACGCGGGGCAGAAGCGGAACAGCCCGGTCGCGAGCGGCACGACGCCGAGGAAGCCCCAAAGCCCGATGGTCCCGGTGGCGGCCAGGCCGATCAGCACGGCGCCGCCGACGATGCGCAGCGCGCGGTCCGCGCTTCCGACATTCACTTTCATGCGATTTCTCCTTCGGTTGGTGATTCGACTGCTCTCAATGGCGCTCGAGCTTCTCGATGCCGAGCAGCTTCAAGACGTACTTCTCGTACACCGGATCGGAGCCGCCGTTCTTCATCTTGCGGATGAAGTACTTCTCGAAGGCGATCTTCGCCAGGTGCACCCACTTGCCCTTCTTGAACCAGTTGACGTTGCGCGGCGGGATCTGCGGCAGCGCGACGAAGGCGGCGCCGGTGTCGCCCATGTCGGCCAGGCAGATCGCGTTCCAGGTGCCCTTCGCGTCGGCCGGCTGCCCCGCGAGGTCGGCCGCAATGTTGTGCACGATCGCCGTCACCATGGTCTCGATCATGTAGCCGGTCTTCGGTGCGCCGGTCGCGACCGGCGTCGCCTCGACCGGCGGGATCGCGACGCACACCCCGGCCGAGAAGATGTTGCGGTACTTCTTGCTGCGCTGGAATTCGTCGATCAGCACGAACCCGCGCGGGTTGCACAGCCCCTCGACGGCGGCCACCGCATCGACGCCCTTGAACGCGGGCAGCATCATGCTGAAAGCGAACGGCAGTTCGTGCTGCTTCTTCAGCGCGCCGGCTTCGTCGAGCTCGTCGATGAACATCTTGCCGGCCTCGACCTTCGTCACCTTGGCGTTGCAGATCCACTTGATGTCGTTGCCGCGGAACTCGCTCTCGAGCATAGCCTTCGAGTCGCCGACGCCGCCGAGGCCGAGGTGGCCGATGTAGGGCTCGCTCGTGACGTAGGTGATCGGCACCTTGTTGCGCAGCCTGCGGCGCCTGAGGTCGGTGTTCAGGATGAAGGCGAACTCGTAGGCCGGGCCGAAGCACGACGCGCCGGGCATCGCGCCGACGATCGCCGGCCCCGGGTTCTCGACGAACTGCCGGTAGCGGTCGCGCGCCCGCTCGGCGTGGTCGACGACGCAGATCGACTGCGTGTGCCCCTCGGGCCCGCTGCCGGGCACCTCGTCGAACGCGAGCTTCGGCCCGGTCGTGATGACGAGGTAGTCGTAGCCGAGCGTGCTGCCGTCCTGCAGCTCGAGCGCATTGCCCGCCGCATCGATGCGCACGACGCGCTGGGCGACGAACTCGATGCCCTTCTTCTCCAGGTACGCGCGGATCGGGAACGTGATCGCGTCGCGCTCGCGCCAGCCGACCGCGAGCCACGGGTTCGAGGGCACGAACTGGAAGTAGTCGACCGCGTTCACGACCGTGATGCGGTGCGTCTTGTCGAGCTTTTCGCGCAGCTCGTAGGCCGCGGGCATGCCGCCGGTGCCGGCGCCGAGGATGACGATGTGTGCCATGGCTGTTCTCCTGTCGTGGGGCGGGGATGGTGGGCGTCGCGCGTCAGCGCGCCGCGCCCTGCGGCGCGAGGTAGGCATTCACGGCCGCGAGCTCGGCCTCGTCGAGCTGCCCGGCGAGCGACGCCAGGCGCAGCCGGTCGAGCAGCCACCTGATGCGCGCCTGCAGCAGCGCGAGTTCGGCGCTCGCGGCGTCGTTCTCGGCGTTGAGCAGGTCGAGCGTCGTGCGCTCGCCGGCCGCGCGGCCGACGCGCGTCGCGTCCAGCCGCGAGCGGCTCGCCTTCAGCGCGTCGCCGAGCGCCGCGACGCGGCCCGCGCCCACCGTCAGGCCGAGCCACGCGGCGCGCGTCTGCAACGCGACCTGCTGCGCGCTGCGCTCGGCGTCGGTCACGGCCTTCTCGGCGAGGCGCTGCGTCTCGGTCTGCTTCGCGCCGCGATAGCCCCCGGTGTAGAGCGGGACGCTGAGCTGCAGCCCGATCAGCGCATTGTTCTGGTGGTTCGACGCATCGCCGTAGTCGCCGCTGCCCGTCATGCGGTCCTGCCCGATCTGGGCGACGACGTCGAGCGTCGGCGACGCGAGCGCGTCGAACTTGACCGCCTCCTGCCGCGCGAGTTCGGCGGCGGCGAGCTGGACGCGCAATTGCGGATTGCGCGTCTTCGCGTCGGCGAGCCACTGCGCGAGCGCCGGCAAGGGCGCGCCGCCACCGGCGGGGCCGGCGGCGAGCGGGTCGAGCCTGCCGTCGGCGAGCCCGGTCGCATCGGCGAACGCGGTGCGCGCCAGGTCGAGCTGCGTCTCGGCGGCGAGCACCTGGGCGCGGATCGCCTCCAGGCGCGCCGCCGCCTCGTGGGTGTCGGTGACGGGCACGTCGCCGAGGCGGAAGCGATCCATCGCCTCGGCGTGCGCGCGCGCCACCGCGTCCTGCTGGCGCTGCAGCACGCGCAGCGATTCGGCGGCGAGCACGACGTCGAAGTAGCGCTCCGCGGTGCGCAGCATCAGCGCCTGCTGCGCGCCGGCCCATTCGAGGTCGGCCATGTCGGCCGACAGCTCGAGCTGGCGCTTGCTGGCGTCGCGCTCGCGATTGACGAGCGGCTGGCGCGCCTGCAGCGCCCAGCGCGTCGCCGTGCCGCCGTTGATCGAAGTGTTGAAGTCGACGCCGTTCGAGCTGCCCAGCCCGGGCGCCGAGAACTGCGCGCCGCTCGTCGCGGTGTCGGCGTTGGCGACGCCCACCGTGCCGGTGAACTGCAGCGTCGGCCGCCACAGCGACGCGCCCTGCTCGCGCCGCGCCTGGCCCGCCTCGCGCGCCGACCGCGCGGCGCTGAACTCGAGGTCGTGCTGCTGCGCGGCGCGCCAGGCGTCGAGCAGGTCGGCCGCGCGCGCCGGCGGCGCCGCGAACGCGCGCGCCGCGGCGGCGCACGCCAGCGCCGGCGCGAGGGCGGCCGCTCGCCTCATGCGGCGGCCCGCGTGCGCACGTGGCTGCGCACCCAGGCGACGAGGTCGCCGGCCGCCATCGCGCCCGACACGCGCGCGACTTCCGCGCCCTTGTCGAACAGGATCAGCGTCGGGATGCTGCGGATGCCGTAGGCGGCGCTCGCCTTCGGCGACGCGTCGCTGTCGACCTTCGCGAAGCGCACGTCGGGCAGCTGGCGGGCGGCGCTTTCGAACTGCGGCGCCATCTGGCGGCACGGCCCGCACCACGCGGCCCAGAAGTCGACCAGCACCGGCAGCTCGGTGCCGGCGACGACCTTGGGCAGCGTCGCGTCGGTCAGCGCGACCGGCGCGGCGGCCATCAGCGCGGCGCCGCATTTGCCGCACACGGCGCCGTCGTGCAGCCGGTCTTCGGGCACGCGGTTGGTGGCGGTGCAGGAGGGACAGACGAGATGCATGGTGTTTTCTCCTTCAGGCGTCCGGCCGCCCGCAGCCGCAGGCGCCCGCGAGGGCCGCGCCGGAGCGAACGAACTGGGGTCGGGGCCGCATCGCTTCAAGCTCCTTGCGGTGCAGGGGGTGCAACCAGGTCGGAAAGGCGATTGCGGTACGCGACGTAGTACAGCAGCGGGATCACGACCAGCGTCAGCAGCGTCGAGACGAGGATGCCGAAGATGAGCGAGATCGCCAGGCCGTTGAAGATCGGGTCGTCGAGGATGAAGAACGCGCCCAGCATCGCCGCCAGGCCGGTCAGCAGGATCGGCTGCGCGCGCGTGACGGCCGAGCTGACGACCGCCTGCTTGAACGGCATGCCGCCGCGCAGCTGCAGGTTGATGAAGTCGACGAGCAGGATCGAGTTGCGCACGATGATCCCGGCCAGCGCGATCATGCCGATCATGCTGGTGGCGGTGTATTGCGCGCCGAGCAGCGCATGGCCGGGCATCACGCCGATGATCGTGAGCGGAATCGGCGCCATGATGATGAGCGGCGTCAAATACGAGCCGAATTGCGCGACCACGAGCAGGTAGATCAGCACCAGGCCGACCGCGTAGGCGGCGCCCATGTCGCGGAAGGTCTCGTAGGTGATCTGCCATTCGCCGTCCCACTTGATCGAGTAGCCGCGATACGGGTCCTGCGGCGCGCTGATGAAGTGCTCCTGCAGCGTGCCGCCGCCCGGCGCCGGCAACGCGGCAACCTTGGCGCGCATCCCGAACATGCCGTACAGCGGGCTGTCCACCGCGCCGGCCATGTCGGCGACGACGTAGTTCACCGGCAGCAGGTCCTTGTGGTGGATCGGCTGCTCGCGCAGCGTGTCGCTCACGGTGACGAGCTCGCGGATCGCGACGAGCTGGCCCTGCGCATTGCGCACCGACAGCTGCAGCAGCGTGTCGAGCTCGCCCTGCCGGTCGGCGGGCAGCGCGATCGTCGCCGCCGCCGGGTACTTGCTGGCGTCGTGCAGGTAGGCCGTCGACTCGCCGGAGAACCCGGCGCGCAGCGTCGAGACGATCTCCTGCTGCGAGATGCCCTGCATCGCCGCCTTGCGCCGGTCGACGATCAGCAGCTTCTTCGGCGCGTCGGCGATGCTGCTGTCGTCGATGTCGACGACGCCGGGCGTCGCGGCGAAGACGCCGCGCACCGCCTTCGCCATCGCGCGCCGGCCGGCGGCCTCGGGGCCGTAGATCTCGGCGACGAGCGGCGAGAGCACCGGCGGGCCGGGCGGCACCTCGACGACCTTGACGTTCGCGCCATGGCGCCTGCCGATCTCCTGCAGCGCCGGGCGCAGCCGGGTCGCGATCGCGTGGCTCTGCTCGCTGCGCGCATGCTTGTCGGTCAGGTTGACCTGCAGGTCGCCGACCTCGCCGCCGCTGCGCAGGTAGTACTGGCGCACGAGGCCGTTGAAGTTGATCGGCGCCGCGGTGCCGGCGTAGGCCTGGTAGTCGGTGACTTCGGGCACCGTCGCGAGGTGCGCGCCGAGCTCGTGCAGCACCGCGGCCGTCTGCTCGACCGGCGTGCCGGCCGGCATGTCGACGATCACCTGGAACTCCGACTTGTTGTCGAACGGCAGCATCTTCAGGACGACCCACCCCATCGCCGGCAACGCGAGCGAGATCGCGATCAGCAGCGCGACGCCGAGCCAGAGCAGACCGCGGTTGCGCGCGCCGCGCCGGTCGTCGAGCAGCGGCGTGAAGATGCGTTCGAAGAGCGGCGCGAGGCGCGCCGAAAGACCGTGGGGCTTGGCGTGCGGCTTCGCGTGCGCCGCGTCGCCGGCGGCGGGCAGCGCCTTCATCCAGATCCGCGCGAGCCACGGCGTGACGACGAACGCGACCGCGAGCGACAAGATCATCCCCATGCTCGCGTTGATCGGGATCGGGCTCATGTAGGGCCCCATCAGCCCGGAGACGAAGGCCATCGGCAGCAGCGCGGCGATCACCGTCAGCGTCGCGAGGATCGTCGGCCCGCCGACCTCGTCGACCGCGCCGGGAATCAGCTCGGCGAGCGACTTGCCCGGATGGAGCTGCTGGTGGCGGTGGATGTTCTCGACGACGACGATCGCGTCGTCGACCAGGATGCCGATCGAGAAGATCAGCGCGAAGAGCGACACCCGGTTCAGCGTGAAGCCCCAGGCCCACGACGCGAACAGCGTCACCGTCAGCGTCAGGATCACCGCGGTGCCGACGATCGCCGCCTCGCGCCGGCCCAACGCGATGAAGACGAGCGCGACGACCGCCGCGGTCGCGAACAGCAGCTTCTGGATCAGCTTGACCGCCTTGTCGTTCGCCGTCGCGCCGTAGTTGCGCGTCTCGGCGACCTGCACGTCGGCCGGGATGACGGTGTTCTTCAGGCTGTCGACGCGCTGCATCACCGCGTTGGCGACGTCGATCGCGTTCTGCCCCGGCTTCTTCGTGACGCTGATCGTGACGGCCGGGAATTCGCCGCCGCCCTGGCCGCCTTCAGCCGACGCGATCCCGTGCCAGACGTAGCGCGCCGGCGGCAGCGGCCCGTCGACGACGCTGGCGACGTCCTGCAGAAAGACCGGCTTGCCGCCGCGCACGCCGACGACGAGTTCGCCGACCTCGCGTGCGTTCTTCAGGAACGGCCCGGATTCGATCGCGACCGACTGGTTGCCCGCGATCAGCTCGCCGACCGGCAGGCCGAGATTGGCCGACAGCAGCGCGGCGCGCAGATCGGCGACCGTGACGGAGCTTCCGGCCATGCGCGCCGGGTCGATCTCGACGCGCACCGCGCGGCCCGGGCCGCCGACGGGCACCACCTCGCGCGTGCCGGGCACCCGCTTCAGGTCGGCCTCGATGCTGTGCGCGACGCGTTCGAGGTCGTGCGCGCCGGTGTCCGGGTTCTTGCTGAACAGCGTCAGCGTGACGATCGGCACGTCGTCGATGCCCTTGGGCTTGATGATCGGCGCGAGCACGCCGAGGCCGCGCGGCAGCCAGTCGGCGTTCGAGTTGACGGTGTCGTACAGGCGCACCAGCGCCTCGATGCGCGGCACGCCGACCTTGAACTGCACGGTGATGATCGCCAGGCCGGGCCGCGACACCGACATCACGTGCTCGACGCCGGCGATCTGCGCGAGCACCTGCTCGGCCGGCGCGGCGACCATCTGCTCGACGTCGGCCACCGCGGCGCCCGGGAACGGGATCAGCACGTTGGCCATCGTCACGTTGATCTGCGGCTCCTCCTCGCGCGGCGTGACGAGCACCGCGAAGATGCCGAGCAGCAGCGCGACGAGCGCCAGCAGCGGCGTGATCTGCGCCGACTGGAAGTAGCCGGCGATGCGGCCCGAGATGCCGAGACGTTGCTGCATGGCTCAGCGCACCTGCGCCGCGGCCTGCGGGTCGAGCGCGACGCGTTCGCCGGCAGCGACGCCCGCGAGCACCTCGACGCGGTCGCCCGCCGCACGGCCGAGGCGCACCTGGCGCAAGCGCGGCACGCCTTTCGCATCGACGACATAGACGCCCGTCATCTCGGCGCGCCGCACGACGGCCGACGCCGGGATCGCGAGGCGCGCCGCGCCGTCGCCGGTGCCTTCGAGCCAGACGCGCGCGAAGCTGCCCGGCGCGACGCCCGGAAAGCTGGCGGGCAGCGCGATGCGCAGCGTCGCGCTGTGCGTCGACGCGTCAACCAACGGCAGCACCTGAACGGCCGGCGCGTCGAGCCAGCGCCTCTCCGCCGGCAGCGCCGGGAACTCGACCTTCGCGCCCTTCACTTCCGCGCCCGGCCCGCCGCCCGCGAGCGCCGATTGCGGCACCGCGGCCGCGACGCGCAGCGCGCCGGGTTCGTAGATCGTCAGCAGCGCGCGCCCCGGCATCGCCATGTCGCCGACCGCGACCGGCACCTCGGCGACGACGCCCGCGTACGGCGCACGCACGACGTAGAAGCCCGACTGGGTGCGCGCGGCGCCGGCCTGCGACAACAGCGCCGCGGCCTGTGCCTGCGTCGCCTTGAACTGCGACTCGGCGCGCTCGAGCGCGGCCTGGCTGATGTAGTCCTTCTTGAACAGCTGCTGCTGGCGCTCGTAGTCCTTGCGCGCGACATCGAGCATCGCCTGCGCCGACTTCACCTGCGCCTCGCTCGCGGCGGCGTTCTGGTCGGCCGCGCGGGCGTCGATGCGCGCGAGCACCTGATCGGCCTTCACGCTGTCGCCGGCCTTCACGGCCAGCGCCGTCACGGCACCCGGCACCTGGGCGGCGACGACGGTCTGGCGCACCGCCTCGACGACGCCGTCGAAGGCGCGGCCCTGCGCTGTGCCGGCGCGCTGCACTTCGGCGGTCGCGAGCGGCGCGGCGGCCGCCGCGCCCTCGGCCGCCGAGGCAGCACCGGCGCACAGCGCCCCGCACAGCACGATCGTCTTGAACATCGGTCTTCCTTTGCTGGTTCGGCAGTTCGCGCGCCGCACCCCCCGCCGCATGCGGGACCGGGGGGTTGCCATCGCACGTCTCGTTCGTGTATTATTTGCGTATTGAGTTACATAGTCAAGTGATTGATCATGCACGTGCACGCACAGCTCGATACGCGCTTCGGTGGGGCATGATGGCGG
>JAYRNW010000013.1:0-3850 GCA_041911995.1 Casimicrobiaceae bacterium
GGGCGGAAGCGCTCGCGCACCGTCCGCTGGTCTCGATCCTGCTTCCGGTGCACGACGTTCCGCCCGCGTATCTCGACGCGTCGCTCGCATCCGTGCGCGCGCAGCGGTACGGCGAATGGGAGCTGTGCGTCGTCGACGACGCGTCGACGCAGGCGGCCGTGGCCGCCACGCTCGCACGGCATGCGTCCGAAGATCCGCGGATCCGCGTCGTCCGCCGGCCCGCGAACGGCGGCATCGCGCAGGCGACCAACGACGCGCTCGCGATGGCGCGCGGCGAGCTGTGCGCGTTCCTCGACCACGACGACTGCATCGCCCCGGACGCGCTGCAATGCATGGTGGCGGCCGCGCACGAGCATCCGGACGCGGCGCTCCTGTTCTGCGACGAGGACAAGCTGGACGCCGGAGGCAAGCGAACGCGCCCGCACTTCAAGCCCGCATGGGACGGCGAATGGATCCGCACGACGAATTGCGTGCTGCACTTCGTCGTGATCCGCACCGCCGTGCTGCGCGAACTGTCCGGCCTCGCCGCCGGCGTCGACGGTGCGCAGGACTGGGACCTCGTGCTGCGCGTTTCCGAGCGCGCGGGGCGCGGAGGCATCGTTCACGTGCCGCGCGTGCTCTATCACTGGCGCGAGCTTCCCGGGTCGACGGCGGCGGCGGCGTTCGAGAAGCCGGCGCTCGTCGCCGCGCAGCGCCGGGTGATCGAAGCCGCCATCGCACGCCGGGGGGAGCGCGCGCAGGCGACGCTCACGGCCGGCGGATGGCGGATCGCGTACGGCCTGCCGGAGCCGCCGCCGCTCGTCTCGATCGTGATCCCGACGCGCGATCGTGCGGACCTGCTGCGCGCGTGCGTCGCGTCGATCCGCGAGCGCAGCACGTACGCGGCGTGGGAGCTCGTCGTCGTCGACAACGACTCGCGCGAGCCGGACGCGGTGGCGCTGCTCGCCGAGCTGGCCCGTTCGCCGCGCACGCGCGTGATTCCCTACCGGCATCCGTTCAACTACGCGGCGCAGTGCAATCTCGGTGTGCGCGAGGCGCGGGGCACCGCGATCGCGCTCGTCAACAACGACGTCGAGGTGGCAACGCCCGGCTGGCTCGAGGAACTCGTGAGCCTTGCCGCGCGGCCCGGGACCGGCCTGGCCGGCGCGACGCTCTGGTATCCGGACGGGACGCTCCAGCACGCCGGCGTGATCCTCGGGCTCAACGGCATCGGAGACCGGCCGTGGATCGGGACACGCCGCGGCTTTGCCGGTCCGTACGGACGCGCGCTGGCCGTACGGGAGGTGAGCGGCCTCATCACCGCTTGCGCCGTGGTCATGCGCGACCGCTACCTCGAAGCCGGCGGCATGGACGAGACGCTCGCCGTGTCGTGCAACGACCTCGACCTGTGCCTGCGCCTCGCGCGGCGCGGCTATCGGCACGTGCTGACACCGTTCGCGGAGCTCGTCCATCACGAGTCGGCGTCGCGCGGCTACCTCGACGACCCGGCGAACCGCGACCTCGCCCGTGCCGAGGAGGCGCGCTTCGCCGCGCTGTGGCCGGACGAACTCGCCGCCGACCCGCTGTACAACCCCAATCTCGCGCTCGCCGGAACCGCCTACGCGCTGGCGTGGCCGCCGCGCGTCGCGGGCATCGCATGACGCGCGCCGCCACGGCAGCGGGGGACCTCCGGTGACCGCCCCGCGGTACCCGACGGGCGTCGCGGCGCTCTTCGGCCCGGTGCTCGAGCACGGCGGTCTGCTGTGGCAGTACGCGCGCCGCGAGCTGTCGGGGCGCTACCGCGGGTCGCTGATCGGCTTCGGCTGGGCGGTGTTGAGCCCGCTGCTGCTGCTCGCCATCTACACGTTCGTGTTCAGCGTCGTCTTCGCGATCCGCTGGGACGGACCGGTGGCGGACCGCGCGGGCTTCGCGGTGGTCGTCTACGCGGGCATGGTCGTGCACGGATTCTTCGCCGAATGCCTGACGCGCGCGCCGCAGCTCGTCATCGACCGCCGCAACCTGGTCAAGAAGGTGGTGTTCCCGCTGCAGATCCTGCCGTGGACGGTGGTGCTCGTCGCCGGGTTCCACCTGCTGGTCGGGGTCGGGCTGATCGCGGCGGCGATGCTCGCGAAGACCGGCACGCTGCCGGCAACGGCCGTCGCGATGCCGCTGGTCCTGCTCCCGCTCGCGCTGCTGGCGCTGGGCGTCGTGTACGCGTTCGCGGCGCTGGGCGTCTACCTGCGCGATCTCGGGCAGGTGGCCGGGTTCGTCGCGCTCGCGCTGCTGTTCGCGAGTCCGGTGTTCTATCCGGCATCCGCCGTGCCGGGCGAGTGGCGCTGGGTGATCTCGTGGAATCCGATCGCCGCGTTCATCGAGATGACGCGGGGTTGCCTCGTCTACGGCACGTGGCCGGCGCCGGGGGCGCTGGCGGCGCTGTGGGCGCTGGCCGCGGCGGGCGCGTGGCTCGGGTTCTTCTGCTTCCAGCGCACGCGCCGGGGGTTCGCCGATGTGCTCTAGGCGGGCGCGCGCCGCCGGGCCGGCGACGGCCTGTGCCGCGGCCGCGGCCTCGCCACGGCCCGGTGTGCGATATTCGGCGCCTGCCGACCCATGACGCGGGCGCAACGATGACCATGACCCGAGACGAGATCGCCGCCGCAGTCGGCCGGTTTCCGCGCTGGCATTACCAGTTCGACCTCGCCGGCGTGCTGACGCCGATCCACGATCCGCAGTGGATCAACCGGCACCGGCAGCGCCGGCGCTACTTCTTCGATCCGCTGGCGCAGGCGGGACTGCTGCGCGGCAAGCGCGTGCTCGACCTCGGCTGCAACGCCGGATACTGGTCGCACCTGGCGGTCGCCGCCGGCTGCGCACACGTCGTCGGGATCGACGCGCGCGAGATGCACGTCGAGCAGGCGAGCCTCGTGTTCCGCGCGCTCGACGTGCCGGCCGACCGCTACCGGTTCGTCCACGACAACGTGTTCGCCGGCGACGCCGGGCGCTGGGGCGGGCCGTTCGACGTCGTGCTCTGCCTCGGCCTTCTCTATCACGTGTGCAAGCCGATGGAGCTGCTGGAGCGCATCAGCGCGATCAACACCGACCTGCTGATCGTCGACTCCACGGTGCTGAACGAACCGGGAAGCCGCATCGCGCTGCGCCACGAGCCGCTGGACGACCCGCGCATGTCGGCCGATTACCAGCTCGTGTTCCTGCCGTCGCCGGCGGCCGTGCACGACATGGCCGTCGCGGCCGGCTACGCGTGCCACACGCTGGCACCCGAGTTCGACGACTGGGAAGGCTGCGCGGACTTCGCGGCCGGTGACCGCTACGCCTTCGCGTGCACGAAGCGCACGCCGCTCGCCGGCGTCTATCCGCGCGTCGCGGCGACGTCCGCGCCTGCGGCGTGACGATGGCCCGGCTCGTCATCGACGCCCGGCTCTTCGACCACTCCGGCATCGGCACGTACCTGCGCGAGACGCTGCCGCGCGTCGTCCCGCGCGTCGCCGCGTGGAATCCGCGCGTGCTGACCGGCATCGCGCACTGCAGCGCACTGGGCGAGCTCGTCGGGCGCGACGCCGTGGTCGACGCGTGGAACGTCGCGCCGCTGTCGATCGCGGACCTGATCGCCGTGCCGCCGGGCCTCTCCGCGCACGACCTCCTCTGGACGCCGCACTTCAACGTCCCGCTGCGCAGCGGATGCGCGCTCGCGGTCACGCTGCACGACGTCCTGCCGCTTACCGCGCCGGCGCTCGCCGGCTACGGCCGGTCGCTTCCCGTGCGCGCGTGGATGCGCGCCATCGGCGACCGCGCGCGCACCGTGTTCTGCATCTCCGCGTTCACCCGCGGCGAGGCGCTGCGCTTCGCGTCGATCGAC
>JAYRNW010000014.1:0-9418 GCA_041911995.1 Casimicrobiaceae bacterium
AACACCTTCATGATGTACCTGCCGCGCCTGTGCGAGCACTGCCTGAACCCGGCGTGCGTGGCCAGTTGCCCCAGCGGCAGCATCTACAAGCGCGAGGAAGACGGCATCGTCCTCATCGACCAGGACAAGTGCCGCGGCTGGCGGATGTGCGTGTCCGGCTGCCCGTACAAGAAGATCTACTACAACTGGCAGTCGGGCAAGGCCGAGAAGTGCATCTTCTGCTACCCGCGCATCGAGGCCGGGCAGCCGACCGTGTGCTCGGAGACCTGTGTGGGCCGCATCCGCTACCTGGGCGTGCTGCTGTACGACGCGGACCAGGTCGAGCAGGTGTCCGCCGTCGAGCGCGACCGCGACCTGTACGAGGCGCAGCTGTCGATCTTCCTCGACCCGAACGACCCGAAGGTGATCGAGCAGGCGCGCGCCGACGGCGTGCCGGACAACTGGCTGGAGGCCGCGCGCCGGAGCCCCGTCTACAAGATGGCGGTCGACTGGAAGGTCGCGCTGCCGCTGCATCCGGAATACCGGACGCTGCCGATGGTCTGGTACGTGCCGCCGCTGTCGCCGATCACGGCGGCCGCGAACGCCGGCCAGGTCGGCGTCAACGGCGAGATCCCCGACGTCAGGCAGCTGCGGATCCCGGTCAAGTACCTCGCGAACATGCTGACGGCCGGCGACACGGCGCCGGTGGAGCGCGCGCTGGAGCGGATGCTCGCGATGCGCGCGTACCAGCGCGCGAAGCACGTCGAGAACCGCGTCAACGCCGACGTGCTGGCGCAGGTCGGCATCGCGCAGGCGACGGTCGAGGACATGTACCAGGTCATGGCGATCGCCAACTACGAGGACCGCTTCGTGATCCCGACCACGCACCGCGAGTACGCGGAGAACGCGTTCGACGTGCGCGGCGGCTGCGGGTTCTC
Source organism: Casimicrobiaceae bacterium (assembly GCA_041911995.1). Taxonomy (GTDB): domain Bacteria; phylum Pseudomonadota; class Gammaproteobacteria; order Burkholderiales; family Casimicrobiaceae; genus VBCG01. The sequence continues at coordinate 918 of JAYRNW010000014.1, forward strand.
GTTCGGCAACGGCTGCTCCGACGGCGCGTCCGAGGGCAGCCTGTTCGGCGGCAGCAAGCGGCGCACGATCCCGATCAAGGCGGAGGTATAGCCGTGGGCGCACCGCAAATGACGCTGACGCTGCGCGTGCTCGCGCGGCTGCTCACGTACCCGGACGCCGAGCTCCCGCTCCAAATGCCGGCGATGGTCGAGGCTCTGGCCCGCGAGGGCGCGCTGCGCGCGCGCCGGCAGGCGGAGATCGAGCACCTGATCGACACGCTGGAGGCGACCCCCGCGCTCGACGCGGAGGCCGCGTACGTCGACCTCTTCGACCGCGGGCGCTCGACGTCGCTGCACCTGTTCGAGCACGTGCACGGCGACTCGCGCGACCGCGGGCAGGCGATGGTCGACCTCGCGCAGACCTACGAGAAGGCGGGGCTGTACCTCGCGCCGGGCGAGCTGCCCGACTACCTGCCGGCGGCCCTCGAGTTCGCGTCCACGCAGCCGCCGCGCGAGGCGCGCGCGTTCCTGTCCGAGATCGCGCACATCCTGAACGCGCTGTTCTCGACGCTGCGCGAGCGCCAGAGCCCGTACGCGAGCGTGCTCGGTGCGCTGATCGAGCTCGCTGGCGAGCGCGCGAGCGCCGTGAAGGTCGCCGCCGACGAGGCGCTCGACGCCGCGTGGGAAGAGCCGCCGGTGTTCGGCGGCTGCTCGACGCGCGGCCAGGCGCGGCCCGACGCGCCGCAACCGATCCAATTCGTCCACAGGGAACGCACCGCCCCCGGGAGCGCCGCATGAACTTCCTCAACACCTTCCTGTTCGGCTACTACCCGTACGTCTGCCTGACGATCTTCCTGCTGGGCAGCCTGATCCGCTTCGACCGCGACCAGTACACGTGGAAGAGCGACTCGTCGCAGCTGCTGCGGCGCGCGGAATTGCGGTGGGGGTCGAACCTGTTCCACGTCGGCATCCTCGGCATCTTCTTCGGCCACCTGGGCGGGCTGCTGACGCCGGTGGCAGTCTGGCACGTGCTCGGCGTGTCGCTGGAGGCGAAGCAGCTGCTGGCGATCGTCGCCGGCGGCATCTTCGGCTTCATGATGCTGATCGGGCTGCTGCTGCTCATCCACCGCCGGATCACCGAGCCGCGCGTGCGCGCGACGACGCGCACCGCCGACTGGGTCGTGCTGGTGCTGCTGTTCGCGCAGCTCTGCCTCGGCCTCTTCACGCTGCCGCTGTCGATGCAGCACCTCGACGGCAGCGAGATGGTGAAGTTCATGACGTGGGCGCAGCGCATCGTCACGTTCCGCGGCGACGCCGCGCCGCTGGTCGCCGACGCCTCGCCGCTGTTCAAGCTCCACCTCGTGCTCGGGATGACGGTCTTCCTCGTGTTCCCGTTCACGCGGCTCGTGCACATCTGGAGCGGGTTCGCGTCGCTGTCCTACCTCGTGCGGCCGTACCAGGTCGTGCGCAGCCGCCGGCTCAACGTGCCGCCCGGCCAGAACCTGCCGAGCCGCTCGGGCGCAGGCAATTGATGAAACGGCCCCCACGCTCGCTGCGCTCGCTGCCCCCAAGGGGGCGGGTCAGTTCCTCGGGGCGGCCCTTCGGAACTGACATGGGCGACGCCGCGATGGCCACCGCAGCAGCGGGCGTTCCCCGCGTGAACGGCGTGCCGCTGTGCGCGCCGGACGAACCCGTCGCGCCGGAGGCGCTCCGGCAGCGCGCGTGCACCGAGCTGCTGCGCCAGGCGGCGCAGCGCGCGGGCCTGCTCGCGGCCGACGACGCGGCGACGGCGGACGGCGTGATCAGCGACGCCGCGTCGGCGGCGATCGACGCGCTGCTCGCGCGCGAGGTCTCCGTACCGGAGCCCACCGACGACGCGTGCCGCCGCCACTACGCCGCTCATGAGGCGAAGTACCGGACCGGCGAGCGCGTGCACGTCCGCCACATCCTGTTCGCGGTGACGCCGGGCGTGGACGTCGTCGCGCTGCGCAAGCGCGCGGAGGCGGCGCTGGTCGACGTGCGCTGCCACGACGCCGCGGCGGCCGACGGCTTCGCGCAGTCGGCGCGCACGCTGTCGAACTGTCCCAGCGGCGCCGAAGGCGGCGACCTCGGCTGGCTGACGCAGGACGACTGCGCGCCGGAATTCGCCCGCGAGGTCTTCGGCCACGCCGAGATCGGCGTGCTGCCGCGGCTCGTGCACAGCCGGTTCGGCCTGCACGTCGTCGAGGTCGTGGCGCGCGAGCCGGGCGCCGCACCCGGGTTCGAGACGGTGCGCGGCGCGGTCGCGACGGCGCTGCAGCAGCAGGGCTTCGTCACCGCGCTGCGGCAGTACCTGATGCTGCTGGCGGGCGCCGCGGACGTCGAGGGCGTCGACCTCGAGGGATCGGCGACGCCGCTCGTCCAGTAGCGCGCCGCACGGGGACGCCGGTGGGAGACGAGCTGCTGCAGCGGCTGCGCCAGTTCCACGACGACTATTTCCCGGGCGTCGCCGACCAGTTCCAGAACCTGGTCCGCGACGGCCAGCACCCGACGATCCTGTTCATCGGCTGCTCGGATTCGCGGATCGTCCCGTACCTGCTGACCGGCACCGGGCCGGGCGAGCTCTTCATCATCCGCAACGTCGGCGCGTTCGTGCCGCCGTACGACGGCTCGGCCGGCTACCACGGCACGGCCGCCGCGATCGAGTTCGCCGTGCTGAACCTGAAGGTCGCGCGCATCGTCGTCTGCGGCCACACGCACTGCGGCGGCATCCGTGCGCTGTACGAGGACCCGCCCGCGCGGGCGGTCAACCTGAAGGCGTGGCTGGAGCTGGGCCGCGAGGCGGCGCTGCCGGTGCAGGTGACCGAGGAGGCGCTGCGCCGCACCGAGCAGCGCGCGATCGTGCTGCAGCTCGAGCGGCTGATGGGGTACCCGATGGTGCGCGAGCGCGTCGAGGCCGGGCAGCTGCTGCTGCACGGCTGGCACTACGTGATCGAAGACGGCGAGGTGCACGTGTTCGACGTCAGGACCGGGGAATTCCTGCCCGCCGCGCACGCGCCGCACAGCGGCACCGGGCCGTACGTGCCGCACGAGGAACCGCCGGCGCCCCGATAGCCGGAAGCGGCCGCCGCTGCGGGCATGCCGCGGTCGGCGCTAGCGGCCGGCCGGCGCGCTCAGCGACTCGAGGAACGCCACGAGGTCGTCGACCTGGTACTTGTCGAGGCCGAGCGGCTTTATGATTCGCTCGCCGTCGGCGTGCAGCCGGTCTTCGGGCAGGTTCGAGTAGTGGCGGACGACGTCGCGCAGCGTCGCGAGGCTGCCGTCGTGCATGTACGGCGCCGTGCGCGCGGCGCCGCGCAGCGACGGCACCTTGAACTCGCCGTAGTTGCGATGGTCGAGCGCGACGTGGCGCACCGAGGTCGGCGGCGCGCGTGCCGGGTCGTCGTTGAACGGGCCGGCGAGCGTGTAACGGCTCGCGCCCAGCTTGCGGATGCCGTCGTAGCGGCCGGGATCGACGCGGCCGGGCTCGACGAAGAACGCGATGCCGACGTCGTGGAACTCGCCGTTGGTGAAGCGGGACCCCATGTGGCAGGCGATGCAGTTGCCGTCGCCGACGAAGTTCTTGAGGCCGCGCTGCGCCGCCTGCGGGTAGCGCGCCATCGCCGCCGCGTCGCCGCGCGCGAGCGCGTCGCGGAAGTCGTCGAACGGCGTGCGCGGCGACACGAGGACCTCCTGGTACGCGGCGAGCGCCTTCGCGACGTCGATCGCCACGACCTCGTCGTCGGCGGGCGGCGCGCGGCCGAACACCGCCGCATAGCGCTCGCGCAGGTCGTCGTTCGTGCGCACGGTCGCCGCGACGTGCGCGAGCGAGCCGCCCATCTCGCGCGGGTCGACGAGCGGCCGCAGGCTCTGCGCCCACAGGTTGTCGTTCGCGCCGTCCCAGCCGTACCAGCGCCGGCCGCCGGCGTCGAGCACCGTCGGCGTGTTGCGGTCGACGCGCGCGAGCCCCTGCGCGCGCGGCAGGCCGTCGGCGAACGACCGGCCGGGCTGGTGGCACGTCGTGCACGCGATCGCGCCGTTCGTCGACAGCCGCGGGTCGGCGAAGAGGCGCGCGCCGAACGCGATCGCGTCCGGCTTGCCGGACACCCGGTTCGACGGATCGACGACGGGCGCCGGCGGCCACGGCCCGAGCGCGACGATGCGCTGCACTTCCTCGGGCGTGAACGCGACCGGCGCCGGAGCCTGCGCGCCCGCCGCGACCGCGGCGATCGCGAGCGTGGCGCCCGCGAGGCCGCGCCTCATCGCACGACGACGCTCGAGGTCAGCCGCTGCGTCCCTCCGCCCGCGACGACGTCGAACGCGAACTCCCATCGCCCCGGCATGTGGAACAGCAGGCCCTCGGCGCGGTAGACGCCCGGCGCGACGGTCGCCAACGTCGGCCGGTAGTTCATGCCGTGCCGGTGCTCGGGCATCGTGGCGTCCACGCGCACCGACTGCGGCGGCGGCGCATTTTCGCGCGCGCACACGGCGAAGTCGACGACGAAGTGCGCGCCGACCGGGACCGGATGCGGCGTCGTCGCGAAGACGACCGTGTAGTCCGCGTTCTCGACGGTCGTGCGCGCTGCGGGCAGAGCCTCGCCGCATGCGTGCACGAGTCCGCTCGCGGCCAGCAGCAGCGCGCCGGCGAGCGCCCGCGTCGTCATGGCGCGGCGGCCGGCTTCCAGAACGCGAACAGCGCGTCGCCGTTGCGCCACGCGATGCGCTCGGCCAGCGGCGGCGGCAGGTCGGCGAGCCACGCGCGCGACCAGTTGGCGTGCTCGACGATGTAGTGCCAGCGCTCGGGCGTGAACGTGTCGGTGCCGACCATGAACCGGTCCGGGAACTCGGTGAAGAGCGCCCGCCACTCGGGCGGAACCTTGCCGTCGCCGCCGTGCTCGCTGCGGAACGCGAGGTCGCACCAGAGGTTGCGGTGCTTGCGCAGCATGTCGCGCACCGCGTCGGGCCGGTCGAAGCCCGAGTGCGCCCACAGGATGCGGGCGTCGGGGTCCTGCCGGTAGATGCGCTCGAGGGCGTCGACGTCCGAGTGCGCGTGCAGCACGACGTTGTGCCGCTTCGCGAGCGCGACCATCCGCTGCGGCACCGGCAGGTCGGCGTCGGCGCCGTACAGGTGGAACTCGCCGATCGCCGCGTAGCGCGCGTTGGCGAGCCGCTCCTCGAGGAACGCGATCACCGTGTCGTCGCGCGCCCACGTCGACACGTCGCCGCGCGTGCGGTACGGCCGCAGCGACGGCACGACGAGGTCGGGCGCGAGCGCCACGAGCCGCTGCGTGCCGGCGTCGCCGGAGCTCGACACCAGCGCGCGCTTCAGGCCCGCCTTGCGCAGGATCGCGATCGCGGCGGGCGGTGGCGTGCTCTCCCACGCGTCGTGGCTGTAGTGGACGTGCGCGTCGAAGATCGGCAGGTCCGCCGCGGCGGCGGGCGCCGCGAGCGCGAGCGGCAGCAGGCAGGCGAGGGCGCGGGCGTTCATCCGCGTATCTTCGTGGTTAAATCCGGCGATGCCAAGCCACCCCCGCCCGGCCCGCCGCTGCCACTGGTGCGGCGGGGATCCGCTGTACGTCGCGTACCACGACCGCGAGTGGGGCTTCCCGGTGGCCGACGACCGGCGCCTGTTCGAGAAGATCTGCCTCGAGGGCTTCCAGTCGGGGCTGTCGTGGCTCACGATCCTGCGCAAGCGCGAGGCGTTCCGCGACGCGTTCCACGGGTTCGATTTCGAGCGCGTCGCGCGGATGGGCGCGCGCGACGTCGAGCGGCTGCTCGGCAACGCCGCGATCGTCCGCCATCGCGGCAAGATCGCCTCGACGCTGAACAACGCGCAGCGTGCGCGCGAGCTCGCCGCCGAGCACGGGTCGCTCGCCGCGTACTTCTGGCGCTGGGAGCCGGCGGCGGCGTCGCGGCCGCGGCGGCTGACGCGCGAGGCGCTGGCGGCGATGGCGACGTCGCCGGAGTCGGTCGCGCTGGCGCGCGACCTGAAGCGCCGCGGCTGGACGTTCGTCGGGCCGACCACCGTGTACGCGTTCATGCAGGCGATGGGGCTCGTCAACGACCACGTGCACGACTGCGTTGTTCGTCGGGAAGTGGCGGACGCCCGGGCACGGTTCGTGCTGCCGGGAACCGCGCAATAACGCGTTACAAACCGGCGTACGCGGCTGCGGCCTCCGGGCCGTTGTGGCAGGCGTGCTCCCTGGCACGACAATGAGGAGGGCGGACAAGATGCGACGCACACAGATCTCGGTGGCCGTGGCGGCGCTCGCGCTGGCCGTCGTGGCCGCGCCGGCGCTGGCCGACGCGAAGGACGGCGGCAAGACGAAGACGCACAGCGTGCAGCGCAGCAAGGGCGCCGACGGCGCCGTCGACGCGACGCACACCGGGCCGAAGGGCGGCACGACGAGCGTCAACCGCAGCAAGGGCGCCGACGGCCTCACCGACTCGACGGTGACCGGGCCCAAGGGCAAGACGGCGTCGACCGACCGCTACCGCGGGGCCGACGGCGCGGTGGACGCCACGCACACCGGCCGCAAGGGCAAGGTGTCGACGGTCGACCGGACGAAGGGCGCCGACGGGCTCACCGACAAGACGGTGACCGGGCCCAACGGCAAGACGGCGACGGTCGACCGCACCCGCGGCGCCGACGGCGTCGTCGACAAGACGGTGACCGGCCCGCGCGGCGGCACCACGACGGTCGACCGCAGCCGCGGCAGCGACGGCCTCGTCGACAAGACGGTGAGCGGCCCGCGCGGCGGCACGACGACGACCGACCGCACGCGCGGCGCGGACGGCGCCGTCGACTCGAAGATCGCCGGGCCGAAGGGCGGCACCACGACGGTCGACCGGACGGCGAATGCGGACGGCACGACGAACGCCGTGATGACCGGCCCGCAGGGTCAGGTGTCCACGGCGACGCGGTCGAAGGACGCAACGGGCGCCGTCGACGCCGTGCGCACGGGCCCGGGCGGGACGACGGTCGTCGACCGCACGAAGAACCCCGACGGCACGACGAACAAGACGGTGACGACGACCAGGCCCTAGCGTGGAGTCCAGGGGTCGGATTCCAATTTCGCATTCCGCTTTCGCGTATCGCTCCGGACGCCCGGCATCGCCTGAGGGTCAGAGCCGCAACTGCGGCTCTGACCCTTGGCGCATCAAAGGCGCTCGAGCGCGGGCCCGGCGCCGCCGAACCACGTCTTCGCGAACGCCTGCCGCATCGCCTTCTCGGCGGCGGCGTCGCCCTTGCGGTGGTACGTCTCCGCGAGGCCGGCCAGCGCCCAGCCGTTGTTGCGCACGCGCGCGAGCGACTCGCGGAACGCCGTCTCCGCCTCGTCGAGCTTGCCCTGCCGCAGGCGCACCGAGCCCAGCGACTGGCGCACCGGGTAGTACCAGTACGGCGGCTCGGTGTACGCGAGCGCGTCCTCGACGAAGATCGCGTCCTCGTAGGCCTTCGCGGCGGCGTCGAGGTCGCCGCTCGCGTCGGCGAGGCGCCCGGTCGCCACGTGCCGCGCCGTCTCGACGATCTCCTTCGCCGGCACGCCCCATTCGCCGAACGGCTTGAAGTCCGCTTCGCGCTCGATGCGCGCGAGCGCGTCGATCTCGGCCTGCGCGGACTTCGCATCGTGCTTCTGCGCGAACGCCACGGCGCGCGCGTAGTGGTACATCGCCTCGACCAGCACGAGCCCGGGCGCCGGCGCCGGCAGCCCGAGGATCGTGTCCGGCGCGCTGAACTGCGCGTGCGTCGTGTAGGGCGCGGCCTTGACCGGCTGCATGATCGCGAACTGCGCGACGACCTCGGCCGGCATCGACGCGTCGAGCTTCGCCGCCGCGGCGGTCGCCGCGCGGCCGTCGCCGCCCATCTGCGCCGACACCATCAGGAAGTGGATGTTGTGCGGGTAGTACGCGGACCTGTACAGCGGGTCCGACGGCGACGTGCGGAAGTAGCGCTCGTCGACCGCCATCGCGCGCTTGTTCGTGGCAAGCGACTCGCGGTACATGCCGACGCGGTAGTAGATGTGCGCCGGCATGTGCACGATGTGGCCGGCGCCCGGCATCATCGCGCCCAGGCGCTTCGCGTATGGAAGCGCCTTCTGCGGTTGCGTGGACGCCTCGACGGCGTGGATGTAGAGGTGGATGGCGCCCGGATGCCGCGGGTTGCGCTCGAGCACGGTCTCGAGCGCCGCGACGATCGCGGCGCCGCGGCCCTTGGGCTTCGTGCCGCCCGCCTCCCAGTAGTCCCAGGGCTGCGTGTCCATCATCGCCTCGGCGTACAGCGCGAGCACCGTGTCGTCGGCCGGGTAGCGCCGCGCGACGGCGGCCATCGCATCCGCGTACGCGGCGTCGAGCGCCGCGCGGTCGGCCTTGGGGTCGGCGGAATAGCGCTTGGAGAGCGCCTCGATCAGGAAGCGGTCGCGGGGCGGGGCCCCCGCCCCCACCCCCACCGCCGGCGCCGGGGGGGCGCGGGCCGCCGCCGGGGGCGCCGGGCGCAAAGGCACCAA
>JAYRNW010000015.1:0-6315 GCA_041911995.1 Casimicrobiaceae bacterium
CGCGGAACTGCCTTAAGCTTCCGAACGGTCATGGTGTGGCCCTCTCCAGGGTTAAGGTCGATCTCGACAATCAACCTCATACCATGACCACCCCGCCTCTCTCAAAGGCGGTTCTGCACACAAATCAGCACACTACTCCCGGGACCCCCCGCAGGTCCGGTGGCCCGGGGATCCGCCGCATTGGAGCGTCGAACCTCGACGACGCTCAATGCGGCGGATCCCCGTTCCGGAACGCTGCGCAGGCGCGCGACGCCTGGGACCACGCTGCCACGCGTGCACCGGCGCGCCATACCGGGCAAAATCGCGCCTGACCGACCATGAAGTTCCACCTGCAGACGCCGACCGCCAACGTCGTGACCGGAACCGGTCCGGGGTGGGTGCGCGTCGGCCAGACCGAATACCGGACGAACCTCGTGCTGCTGCCCGACGCCATCGTCGAAGGCTGGGCGCCCGTCGGCTACGACGCGCTGACCGAGCGCGACTTCGCGGCGCTGCTCGACCATGCGCCGGAGATGGTGCTGCTCGGCACCGGCGCGCGGCAGCGGTTCCCGCATCCGCGGCTGCTGCGGGCGCTCGCCGCCGCGCGCGTCGGCGTCGAAGCGATGGACACCCGCGCCGCGTGCCGCACGTTCAACATCCTGGTCGCCGAGGACCGCCGCGTCGCGGCGGCGCTGGTGGTCGCGTGAGCGCGACCTGCATTCGCACCGCCGCGCGCGCGACGCGCCGGCTTTCCGCCATAGCGGCGCTGGCGATCGCCGCCGGACTGTGCGCACTGTCCGCAGCGGCCGCCGACGCGCCACCGGCACCCGCCGCACCTGCGGGCACCACCGCGCCCGCCGCCGGCGCGGCGCCGCCCGCAACGCCGGCCCCGGTGGAAGAGTCTGCCGGCCCACGGTCGCCGCCGGCCACGCTCAAAGTCATGAACCGCCCGATCGTCGTGTTCCGCGTGCCGTTCTTCGGCGTGCCGCCGGACGGGCGCGCCAGCGACGCCGCTACGCGGATCGACGACATCCTCGAACGCGGCGGGCCGGCCGAGGTCACGGTCAGGGTCTCGGGCCAGGGCCGCGTGTTCATGATCGACGGCCGGCTCGCCTTCGCGCTGGTGCCCGCCGACGTCGGCGGGGCTACCGGCGAAGCGCTGGACGCGGTCGCGAACCGGCTCAAGCTCTCGCTCGAGCAGGCGATCGCCGAGACCCGCGAAGCCCGCGACGGCCGTCGGCTCCTGCGCGCCACGATCGCGGCAGGCATCGCGACCGCCGTGTACGTCGTGCTGGTCTGGCTGCTGCTGCGCGTCGGCCGCTGGTTCACGCTGCGGATGCTCAAGGTCGCCGGCCGCGCGAGCGCCCGCGTGCAGATCGGCGGCGCCGAGCTGGTGCGCAGCCACCGGGCGATGCGGATCACGCGGGTCGTGATCCGGGCGGTGGGCTGGGTGCTGGTGCTGCTGGTCACGTCCGAGTGGCTGGGCTTCGTCTTCGCGCAATTCCCGTACACGCGCGCGTGGTCCGAGCGCCTGCACGGCTTCCTGCTCGGCACGGCCGGCGAGATGCTGGCCAACGTCGCCCAGGCGGTGCCCGAGCTGCTGATCGCCGTCGTCATCTTCCTCGTCGCCCGCGCCATCGACGGCACGCAGCGCAGTTTCCTCCGCCGCGTGCAGGAGGGCCGCGTGCAGGTCGGCTGGGTCGACAAGGACACGGCGCCCGCGACCCGCCGCCTGCTGACGCTGGCGGTCTGGGCGTTCGCGGCGGCGATGGCCTACCCGTACATCCCCGGCTCGTCGTCCGACGCGTTCAAGGGCCTGAGCGTACTGCTCGGCCTCATGGTGTCGGTCGGCGCGTCGGGCATCGTCGGGCAGGCCGCCAGCGGCCTCATCCTGATGTACACGAAGACGATGCGGCCCGGCGATTACGTGCGGGTCGGCGAAGCCGAGGGTACGGTCGTGGGGGTGGGCCTGTTCACGACGCGCGTGCACACCGGCCGCGGCGAGGAGGTGATGCTGCCCAACGCGACGATCCTGGGCTCGGCCACGCGCAACTTCTCGCGCGCGGCGCAGCGGCCGGGCATCGTGCTGACCGTCGACGCGACGATCGGCTACGACGTGCCGTGGCGGCAGGTGCAGGCGATGATGCTCGCGGCCGCGCACCGGACCCCCGCGGTGCGGACGCAGCCGCCGCCGCGCGTGCTGCAGATCGCGCTGCAGGATTTCTACATCGCGTACCGGCTGGTGTGCGAGGCCGCCGCGACGGGACCCGACGAGCGCGCGCAGGCGGCCTCCGACCTGCACGCCGCGGTCCTCGACGCGTTCAACGAGCACGGCGTGCAGATCATGTCGCCGCACTACTACGCCGACCCGGCGCAGCCGAAAGTCGTGCCGAAGTCGCAGTGGTACGCGGCGCCGGCCGCGCCGCCGCCAGCCGCCTGAACGCGCGGCGCGCGCCGGCGGACGGCCTACTCGCCCATCTGCAGCAGCGACCCGTGCTCCCGCGCGTGGTTCAGCGCCGCGCGGAACACGAGCGCGCCCAGCGCGACGTAGACGACGTCGAGCGCCGCCGCCCACGCGAGGCGGTCCCAGCGGAACGCGCCGTCGAGCAGCACGCCGCGCATGCCCTCGAACACGTGCGCGGAGGGCATCGCGAACGCGACCGCCTGCAGCCACTCGGGCAGCACGCCGATCGGATAGTAGACGCCCGACACCGGCGCCACGAGGAACACCGCCGCCCACGCGAGCTCCTCGGCGCCCAGGCCCCAGCGCAGGATCATGCCGGACACGGCGAGGCCGATCGCCCAGCCGAACCCCAGCAGCAGCGTGAAGTACGCGATCAGCGGAAGGCCCAGCGTGAAGATCGAGTAGTGGAACAGCAGCCACGCGAACAGGCACGCGGCGCCCACGCCGATCAGCGCGCGCAGCGCCGAGAGCACGATCTGGCCGGTCACGAACTCGCCGAACTTGAGCGGGCTCGTGAACAGGTTGGCGACGTTGCGCGCGTACATCTCCTCGACGAACGTCAGCGACACGCCGAGCTGGCCGCGGAAGAGCACGTCCCACAGCAGCACCGCGCCGATGAAGAGCCCCGGCGCGTCGCGCAGGAAGTCGGACGTCGGCTTCAGGTACACGGTGACGAACGCCCACAGGATCATCGTGACCGTCGGGTAGTACGCGGTCGATGCGAGGCGCGGCCACGACTTCAGCAGCAGGTACGCGTGCCGGCGGATCAGCGCGCGCACGCGGCGCGCCGACGCCGCGGGCCCGGTCTGCGGGTGCAGGAAGGCGGCGGGGCGGGCGGGTGCGTCCGTCACGGCCCTCACGTCCTTCCGGCGGCCATCCCGTCGTCGGGGAGGTCGTCGTCGGCGCCGCGCGCGATGTGCAGGAACACCTCCTCCATGTCGGCGCGCCCGTGGCGCGCGATGAGCTCCGCCGGCGAGCCCTGGTCGACGACGACGCCGGCGCGCAGCATGATGACGTCGTCGCACATGCGCTCGACCTCGCCCATGTTGTGCGACGCGAGCAGCATCGTGCACCGGTTCGCCCGCTGGTATTCCTCGAGGTACGTGCGCATCCGGTCGCCGATGTCCGGGTCGAGCGAGGCGGTCGGCTCGTCGAGCAGCAGCACTTCCGGCCCGTTGAGCAGCGCCTTCGCGAGCGACACCCGCGTGCGCTGGCCCGCCGACAGGTTGCCGTACGGCCGGTCGAGCAGCGCGGCGAGGTCGAGCCGCTGCGCGAGGTCGGCGATGCGTGCCGGCGGGTCGACGAGGCCGTACAGGTCGGCGAACACCCGCAGGTTCTCGCGCACCGTCAGCCGTCGTGGCAGGTCGACGTACGGCGACGTAAAGTTCATGCGCGCGAGCACGCGGTCGCGGTGCTGCAGCATGTCCTCGCCCAGCACGGTGATGGTCCCGGCCGTGGGCGTCAGCACGCCGAGCAGCATCGACAGCGTGGTCGTCTTGCCCGCACCGTTGCCGCCGAGCAGCGCCGTCGTCGTTCCCGCGCGCACGGCGAACGAGACGCCGCGCACGGCCTCGATGCGGCCGTAGTTCTTGCGCAGGCCGGCGACGACGATCGCCGCGTCGTCGGGGCCGCGCCCGGGTGTCGGCGCGATCATCGGCGCCGGCGCGCGCGTCACAGGCGCAGCCCGGTCATGGGCGCGGCGCGTGCAGCGCGACCAGCCGGGCAGTGTGGCGGCCTGGGGAACCTCGGCACATCACGCGCAGACGCGGGCTCGTGCGCGGCCTGTCGCGCGACACTCGTTCTTGCGTCGCATTTTCCTGCGGCCGGCGCCGGGCCTCCGCGCCCGCCGGGCCGCCCCAAGGGCGTGGGCCCCCTTGGGGGGAGGCGCGCACCAGCGCGCATCGGGGGGAGCCTCCTACCCGGCCGCCTGACTCGCCGTTGCCGTGCCGGCTGCAAAAGGCGCAACGCCGGCATCGCGTCATCCACCGACGCCACGGACGCCTCTTGCAGACGTTCCCTAGCACTGGATCGTCGTCCGGCAGTAGTTGGCGAGCTCGCGCACGACGGTCGTGGCGGCGACCGCGCTGCGCGCGCGGCCGTCGCCGTATTCGAGCGACAGGCGCTCGCGGTACTTGTCGAAGAACGCGTCGAACTGGTCGGCGCCGACTGTGCCGAGCGCGTAGAGCCCGTCCTCCGCGGCGTCGTAGTCGAGCACGATGCCGGCGAGCGGCCGCGGCGCGGGGCCCGACACCACGCGCGCGCCGTCAGTCGGGTCGTACACGCTGTGGTCGGCGCAGCAGTGGATGACGCGGCCGCCGGAGGTCGCCGAGCGCTCGGGCTGGTAGCGGATGAACGACACCTCGCGCGTCGGGTACGCGAGCTTGTGCGCGCAGATCGCGGAGAACGCGACCACGCTGCGGTCGCGGCCCACGCCGCCCGCCCACGCCGGCGCGGGCGCGTCCTTCGCGCGCGCCGTGGCGGCCGGCCGCCCGAGCTTCAGCAGCAGGCACGGCGTGGCCGCGTACGGATACTGGAAGACGTAGTTGGTCTCGGGGGCGAGGTCTGCGGCCCGGATCGGCCGCCCGTGCACGTCGACCAGCCGCGTGCGCGCGTAGAGCCGCGGCGCTTCCTGCGCCCAGGCCGCCGGCAGTCCTGCGAGCGGCGCCAGCGTGGCCGCCCCGGAGAGCATCGCGCACTGCGAGAGGAATCGGCGCCGCCGCATCCGCAGATCCGCCGGGGCCGCGCGCGCCGCGGTCAGCCCTCGACCAGCACCCGCACGTGCTCGGTGGCGCTGCGCCCGAGCGCCGACAGCGCGTAGCCGCCTTCGAGCGTCGACACGATGCGGCGCCCGGCGTGCTTCGTGGCGACCAGGTTCAGCTGGTGCGTGACCCACGCGTAGTCGGCCTCGGTCAGCTTGAGGCCGGCCAGCGGGTCCTCGCGGTGCGCGTCGAACCCGGCGGAGATCAGGATCATCTGCGGCCGGTGCGCCTCGAGCGCCGGCAGCCAGCGGTCGACGACGGCGCCGCGGAACTCGTCGCTGCCCGCGCCCGCGGACAGCGGCACGTTCACCATGTTGGGCGCGGGATTCTCGACGCCGCAATACGGGTAGAGCGGGTGCTGGAACGTCGACACCATGAGGACGCGCTCGTCCTCCTGGAAGATGTCCTCGGTGCCGTTGCCGTGGTGCACGTCGAAGTCGACGATGGCCACGCGCTCGAGACCGTGCGCGTCGAGCGCGTGCGCGGCGCCGACGGCGACGTTGTTGAACACGCAGAAGCCCATCGCGCGCCGGCGCTCGGCGTGGTGGCCGGGCGGGCGCACCGCGCAGAACGCGGTCGCGCATTCCTTGCGCATCACGAGGTCCACGCCGTGCACGACCGCCCCCGCCGCATGCCGCGCAGCCGTCAGCGTGTGCGGGCAGAGCGCGGTGTCCGGGTCGATGAAGTGCAGCCCTTCCTGCGGGCTCGCGCCCTCGATTTCCGCGATGTACGCCTGCCCGTGGACGCGCGCGATCTGCTCGGCGGTGGCCGGCGGCGCCGTGTAATGACGCAGGTACTGGTCGATCCCCGACGCGATCATCCGGTCGCTGATCGCCATCAGCCGCTCGGGACACTCGGGGTGGTACGGTCCCATCTCGTGCAGCAGGAACGACGGATGGGTGATGAACGCAGTGGGCATGGCGTACGTGCTGGCCGGTGGATCTCGACGGGGCGGCTGCCGACGGGTCGCCGCGGCCTCGCCGCCAGCCCCGCGCGATGCCCGGTTCCGGTGCGGACCCCCGCTCCGCCCAGCCCGGCCGCCAAGCGGAGTGTACCCCGCGCCCGCCGGTCGTGACGAGGCGGCCGCAGGCTCGGTACAGTGGAGGGGCCGGC
>JAYRNW010000016.1:0-6960 GCA_041911995.1 Casimicrobiaceae bacterium
CGAGCTCCGGCTCTTCGCGTCGGCGGCCGCCGCGCAGCGCGGCGCCCCGGACGTCGGCGTGTTCTACCACGGCGGGCCGGACACCGCGCCGGGGTTCGCCGACGCCGCGCGCCTCGACGCGCACCTGGCCGCGCGCATCGCCGCGCTCGCCGCCGCCCGGGAGAAGCCGCCATGACCCGAGACGAACTCGCCCGCCTGCTCGACCACTCGGTGCTGAAGCCGGAGTCGACCGAGCGCGACGTCGCGACCGGCGCCGACGTCGTCCGCGCGTGGCGCATCGGCTTCTACTGCGTGCAGCCGTGCCGGGTCGCCGCCGCGGCCGCCGCGCTCGCCGGCAGCGGCGCGCGCGTCGTCAGCGTCGTCGGCTTTCCGCACGGCTGCGACCGGCCCGACGTCAAGGCGCAGGCGGCCGCACTCGCGATCGCCGAAGGCGCGCGCGAGATCGACATGGTCGCCAACTTCGGCGCGCTGAAGAGCGGCGACGCCGGCATCGTGGCCGCCGACATCGCGCGCGTCGTGCGTGCGGCGGCAAGCGTGCCGGTGAAGGTCATCCTCGAGACGGGCGCGCTGACCGACGACGAGAAGCGCCTCGCGTGCCGCCTCGCGGTGGATGCGGGCGCCGCGTTCGTCAAGACGTCGACCGGGTTCCATCCGGCCGGCGGCGCGACGCCCGCCGACGTCGCGCTGCTGCGCGCGGCGGTCGGGACGCGCGCCGGCGTCAAGGCATCGGGCGGCATCCGCACGCTCGCCGACGCGCAGGCGATGCTCGCGGCCGGCGCGAACCGGCTCGGGACGTCGGCCAGCGCCGCGATTCTGGCGGCATTGCCGTGAATCCTCCCTCGCCCCGAAGGGGACAGGGCCGGGGTGAGGGGGCGGGTCGGGGGTGAAGCGGCGGAAAAGGGTCAGAGCCGCAGCGCCGCGTCCGCGCCGAGCGCCTCGCGCAACCGCGCCACCGTCGGCACCAGGTTGAGGCCGGTCTCCGCGCGCAGCCGGCGCGCGCGCCGCACGAGCTCGACGCCCGTCACGTCGACCGCCTCGCCCGCCGCCGCCACGATCACGACGTTGCCGCTCGCGCAGGCGGGCAGCGCGAGCGCGCGGCCCGCGAACCCGGCCCGCGCGCGGTCGAGGCTGCCGCGGATGCCGTGGTTGCGCGTGAGCAGGTTCGCCGCGAGCACGCCGCGGGGACCGAGGCGCGCCTGCGCGTTGCAGTAGAAGGGCAGCGTGTCGAGCATGCCGGTGCGGCCCTTGGCGTCGTAGCCGTCGACGAGGATCAGGTCGAACGCCCGGTCGGAATACGCGACGAAGTCGGTGCCGTCCGCGATCTCGATGCGCATCCGCGCACCCTCCTCCGGCAACTTGAAGAACTGTCGCGCGGCGGCGACCACGGCCGGGTCGATCTCGACGATCGACTGCGCCGCGCGCGGGCGGTGCTTCCACAGGAAGCGCGTCAGCGACGCCGCGCCCAGCCCCACCAGCAGCACGGTGCGCGGCCACCCGCCTCCGGCGCGCAGCAGCAGCGGCAGCATCATGTCGCGCGTGTAATCGAGCTCGAGCGCGTAGGGGCGCGCGAGGCGCATCGCGCCCTGGATCCAGCGCGAGCCGAAGTGGAGGTAGCGGACCCCCTCCTCCTCGCTGACGTCGATCGACGTCGCCATCGGCCGCCGGCGGCGGGTGCGGGCCGCGGTGCGCTAACCGGCCGGCGCCGGTGCCGCGGGCGGCGCCTTCCCGGCGTTCGCGCAGCGGAACGTCTCGTTCCAGTACTCGTTGTCGGCCGGGAAGTAGCTGCGCAGCCGCGCCTCGAACGCGGGCCCGGCGCGCCCGGCCGCGCGCATGTCGCGCAGACCTGCGCAATTGGCCTCGAGCTCGACGTCGGTGGGCACGCGCAGGTGCGCGCATTCGTGGAAGAACAGGAAGTCGCGCACTTCGGGCGGCAGCCCGCGCAGCCGCTCGACGTTCCACGTGATCCTGCCGCCGGCGTCGGTGCGTTCGGTCAACGCGGTCCGGTTCTGCGGCACGAACGGGTCGGTCGGCAGCGCGTAGATCTCGGTCGCCACCTGCCCGCCGACGACGCATTGCCCGGGCATGCCGTCGGCGAACGTGAACGCGGCGGCCGGGCCGGCGAAGGCAAGGGCGAGCAGCGACGCCGCTAGCGCGGCGCGGAATCGGGTCGTCATGGCGGTGGGGCGCAAGGCGTTCGGGGCACGCCTAACTTAGCGTGCGCCGCGCGGATTGCAAAGCGCCGGCGCTGCCGGCCGGAAGCCCCCGCCCTACGTCCGTCCGGCGATCGCCGCGACGGCCCCCCTTTCCCCGCGCGCGGCACTTATGCTAACGTCATAAGCATTGCCCTTTCGAGGACCCCGCCGAATGAAGCCACGCACGCTCGTCGCCGACCGCCTCTACTTCGGCCTCGACCCGCTGCGCCTGCGCGCCGCCACCGGCCGCGCGCTCGCGCGGGTCGTCGGCCTGCCGCGCGAACGTGCGCGGGTGACCGCGACGAACCTGCGCGTCGACTTCGCTCTGGACACCGTCCAGGCACAGGGCCTCGTCTCGGAGTTCGTCGCGAAGGGCCTGCTCGAGCCGCCCACGCCGCACCATCCCGGCTACGGCCTCACGCCGCAGTTCTTCGAGATCGCGGCGGCGCGCGTCGTCGAGCCGCTGCAGCGGGCGCGTGCCAAGCTGCTGCTCACCGAGGCCTGCCGCGTGGCCCACCGCGTCAACGCGAGCCGCGGCGGCAATCCGCTCGGCATC
Source organism: Casimicrobiaceae bacterium (assembly GCA_041911995.1). GTDB lineage: Bacteria > Pseudomonadota > Gammaproteobacteria > Burkholderiales > Casimicrobiaceae > VBCG01. The sequence continues at coordinate 2,749 of JAYRNW010000016.1, forward strand.
GCATCGTTCGCCGTCTACGGCGACTACATGAGCCGCGCGCATCGCCTCGACGAGCTCAACCTCGGCGTCGTCGTGACGCTGCGCGACCCGGCGCGGCGGCGCTTCGGCCGCGCGCTGACCAAGCCCGAGGGCGCCGACGCGATCCGCGAGGCGTTCTGCAAGCTGAGCACGTTCGTGCGCGTGCGGCTCGTCACCGAGGAGCGGTCGCTGCCGCGCCCGTTCTCCCGCGTCTACGACGCCGAGGCGGACGCGCGTTAGCCGCCGCGCGCGGATCAGGCGCGCGCGAAGACCGCCTGCACCATCACGATCCTGCCCTCGTCGCGATTGCGGCGCGCCGTGCGCAGGATTTCCGCAAGCGCATCGCCGTGCACGAGGTACTGGATCGTGTGCACGGAGGCGCCGGCCGCCGTCCCGCTGAACTCCAGCGTCACGTCGTCCCACATCTGCGCGCGGAAGCCCGCGGCCGCGATCGTGGCGCGCATCGCCTCGGGCGTGCGCAGGTGATCCGTCGCGGCGTCACGTGCCCACATGAGCGGGAGCACCGACGGCCCGCCCGGCCCGCGCATCGGCTCCTGCAGCGCGAGGATCCCGCCGTTGCGCAGCACGCGGTGGAATCCCGCGTAGAGCGCCTCCTTGTCGGCGATGTTCATGCCGGCGTTCTGCGTCCACACGACGTCGTACGCGCCGTCGGCGTCGGTCAGCGCGAGCGCGTCGCCCATCCGGTGCGCGACGCGGGCGGCGAGACCCACGCGCGCCGTCAATGCCGCGCCGGCGTGCACGTAGGACGCGGTGAGGTCGACGACGGTGACCGTGCAGCCGAACTCCACGGCCAGCGTGCGTGCCGGGCCGCCCAGCCCGCCGCCGACGTCGAGCACGCGCATGCCGGGCGAAAGTCCCGCGAGCCGCGCGAGCCGCAGCGTGGCCGCCTTGCCGCCGCCGTGGAACTGGTCGAGCGGGACGAGGTCGTCGACGGTGAGCGCGTCCGGCGCCTTCCCCGACGCGGCGAGCGCGGCGTCGATCGCGTCCAGCAGGCCGCCGCGTTCCCAGTGCGAGTCGTTCCCCGTCACGTGTCCCTGCTCCCCACCGCGTGGCTGCGCCGCCGCGCCGCGGCCATCGTACACGACGCGGCGGCGCGGCGACGATCGCCATCCCTGCGGCTCGGGGCCGGCCGCCGCGCGCGCATCCGCAACCCGGCTTGTATGATGCGCAGCGTGTGTCCCGCCGTGCACGAACGGCCGTCCCGCCCGCGCGTTGCGACCGCGCCGTCGCCGGCGCGCGGTCGTTCCATCGTCCGCCGGCGCCTCGCCGCGCTCGTGCTCGCGCTGCTGCCGAGCGCCGCCGCGCACGCGCAGGCACTCGGCGTGGCGACGTGGAACGTCAACTGGCTGATGGACGCCGACACGCACGCGCGCTGGGCCACGGCCTGCGCACGGCACGGCTGGCCGGCCGATCCCTCCGCCCTCCCCGCCGGCGAGCGCGGCGCGCTCGCCGGCCTGCCGTACTGCGACGTGCACAACGGCATGCGCTATCCGCGCGACCGTTGCCGCGCGACGCGCGACGGCTGGCCCGACGCGGCGCGCTACCCGGACGACCATCCGTGCCGCGCGACCGCCGACCTCCGGACGTGGCCCGCGTACGCGCGCAAGGTGGCCGCGCTGCGCGCGACGTTCGCGCGCCTCGACGCGGACGGCGTGGCGCTGGTCGCGCTGCAGGAGGTGTCCGGCGCGCCCGCCGTGCAGGCGATCCTGCCGCCCGGCTGGCACGTCGCGACGACGCGCGAGCTTCCCGGCGCACCGGCGATCGCGCAGCACGTGGGCATCGCCTGGCGGGCCGGCACGCGCGTGCGCGACGTGGACGCCGTCGCCGCGCTGGCCGACGGCGGCGTGCCCGAGCGACCGCTGCGCCCGGGCCTCGCGTTCACCGTCGACGTCGGCGGCCGGCCGGTGCGCGCGCTCGTCGTCCACCTGAAGGCCGGCTGCCGCCACCGCGACCTCGACGCGCCGCTCACCGCGCGCGACGCGACGGCGAAACCGGAGCGGCAGGACGCGATCGCGTCCGACTGCGCGATGCTGCGCTACCAGCTGCCGGCGCTGGAGGCATGGATCGACGCGCACGCCGACCGCGACTTCGCAGTTCTGGGGGACTTCAACCGCGCGCTCGCGAGCGAGCCGCTGCGGGAATCGGCGGACTACCGCGTCAGGCTCGACGGCACCTCCGCCCGCGACCCGCTCGGGCCGTGCACGATGACGCGCGACGGCGCCCGGCTCGTCGCACAGTGCGCGGCGAAGACGCGCGCGGTGTTTCCCGAGCTCAACGACGGCAACCCCGCAGGCGCCGTGCTGTGGCGCGCGCGCTTCGCCGACGCCCGCCGGGGCGGCACCATCCCCCGCGGATCGAGCGGCGACTGCCGGATCGCGGGCGCGCACGGCGAGCTCACGCACGACGGCATCGACCACGTGCTGATCGGCGACTCGTTCAAGCGCCGGCTCGCGCCGTCGGCGCTGACGATGCGCGTCGTCAACTACGCGAGCGCGGACGGCACGCCGGTGGTCGCGGACGCCGGCCTCGCGCTGCCGTCCGACCATTGCCCGCACGTGGTCGAATGGACGCCGCTGCCGCGGCGGTGACGCGCGGCACGGCCCGCATCGGCCCCTGCGCCGCGCGCGCTTGACCGGCATCAAGGGCGCCGCGCGCCCCGTGCGGCTACGATGTCGGGTCTGCCTGCAGCATTTCCCCGGAAATCCGCATGACCGCCGCGCGTGCCGTGCCCGATCTCGTCTGCCCCGCGGGCGGACTGCCGGCGCTGAAGGCGGCCGTCGACCACGGCGCCGACTGCGTGTACGTCGGCTTCCGCGACGAGACGAACGCCCGCGCGTTCGCCGGGCTCAACTTCGACGACCGCGCGCTCGCCGACGGCATCGCGTATGCGCACCGCCGCGGCCGCCGCGTGCTGATCGCGCTCAACACCTACCCGGGCGAGGCGCGCTTCGCGCGCTGGACGGCGGCCGTCGACCGCGCCGCGCAGTTCGGCGCCGACGCGATCATCGTCGCCGACCCCGGCCTCCTCGCCTACGCGCGCAGCGCGCACCCGTCGCTGCGGCTGCACCTGTCCGTGCAGGGCTCGGCGACGTCGTACGAGGCGATCGAGTTCTACCGCGAGCGCTACGGCATCCAGCGCGCCGTGCTGCCGCGCGTGCTGTCGGTCGCGCAGGTCGCGCACACGATCGCGCACACCGGCGTCGAGATCGAGGTGTTCGGCTTCGGCAGCCTGTGCGTGATGGTCGAGGGCCGCTGCGCGCTGTCGGCCTACGCGACCGGGCTGGGGCCCAACCAGCAGGGCGTGTGCTCGCCGGCGAAGTTCGTCGAATGGGACGAGCGTCCGGACGGGATGACCACGCGCCTGGGCGGCTTCCTGATCGACCGCTTCGCGGCCGGCGAGCGCCCCGGCTACCCGACCGTGTGCAAGGGCCGCTACGACGTCGGCGGCGGCCGCTACTACGCGATCGAGGAGCCGACGAGCCTCGACACGCTGGAGTTGCTGCCGGAATTCGTGCGCATCGGCGTCGCGGCGATCAAGATCGAGGGCCGCCAGCGCAGCCCCGCGTACGTCGCCGACGTCACGCGCACGTGGCGCGAGGCGATCGACGCGTGCGCGGCGGCGCCCGGGCGCTACGCCGTGCAGCCGCGCTGGCGCGCGACGCTCGCGCCGCTGTGCGAGGGCCAGACGCAGACGCTGGGCGCGTACTCGCGGCCGTGGCGATGAGCGCGCCGATGAAGCTCGCCGTCGGGCCGCTGCTCTACTTCTGGCCGCGCGCTGACGTGCTCGCCTTCTACGACGCGCTCGCGCAGGCGCCGGTCGACGTCGTCTACGTCGGCGAGGCCGTCTGCGCGCGCCGCCGCGAGCTGAAGCTCGACGACTGGATCGCGATCGCCGGGCGGCTCGCCGCCGCGGGCAAGGAGGCCGTGCTCACCACGCTGCCGCTCGTCGAGGCGGAAGCCGACCTGCGCGCGCTGCGCGCGATCGCCGCCGAGCGCCGGTTCCGCGTCGAGGCCAACGACTGGTCGGCGGTGCGCGTGCTCGCGTCCGCCGGTGTCCGCGGGTTCGTCGCCGGCCCCACGCTCAACCTCTTCAACGCGCATGCGCTCGCCGTCGCGCGCGACGCCGGCGCGACGCGCTGGGTGGCGCCGTACGAGATGGGCGCCGACGCGCTC
>JAYRNW010000017.1:0-6622 GCA_041911995.1 Casimicrobiaceae bacterium
ACGATGACCGACGCCGACGTCGACCGCGTGTGCGCCGCCTGCGCCGAGGTGCTCGCCGCGCATCGGCGCTGACGGGGACCGCCATGGCAGCGCCCGCCGTTTCCGTCGTGATCCCGGTCTACAACGAGGAGGCGGGCCTGCCCGCGCTGTTCGCGCGCCTCTACCCGGCGCTGGACGCGCTGGCGGTGCCGTACGAAGTGATCTTCGTGAACGACGGCAGCCGCGACCGCTCGGCCGCGCTGCTGCGTGACCAGTACCTCGCGCGGCCCGACGTCACGCGCGTCGTGCTGTTCAACGCCAACTACGGCCAGCACACGGCGATCATCGCGGGGTTCGAGCGCGTGCGCGGCGAGCGCATCGTCACGCTGGACGCCGACCTGCAGAACCCGCCGGAGGAGATCGCGAAGCTGCTGGCGGCGATGGACGCGGGCCACGACTACGTCGGCGGCGTGCGGCGCACGCGCGAGGACGCGTGGTGGCGACGCGTCGCGTCGCGCGCGATGAACCGGCTGCGGGAGAAGATCACGCGCATCCGGATGACCGACCAGGGCTGCATGCTGCGCGCGTACAGCCGCGACATCGTCGACGCGGTGGCGGCAAGCCGCGAGGTCAGCACGTACATCCCGGCGCTCGCGTACACGTTCGCGCACAGCCCGGTCGAGGTCGAGGTCGCGCACGAGGAGCGCGCCGCAGGCGAGTCCAAGTACTCGCTGTACCGGCTGGTCCGCCTCAACTTCGACCTCGTCACCGGCTTCTCGCTGGTGCCGCTGCAGCTCTTCTCGCTCGTCGGCATGTTCGTCGCCGCGATGAGCGTCATCCTGTACGGGATCGTCGTCGTGCAGCGCGTGATCGTCGGCGACTACATCGGCGGGCTGACGGCGCTGTGGGACCGCGACATCCTGCAGTTCTTCCTGATCGGCGTCGTGCTGTTCGGCGTCGGCCTCGTCGGCGAGTACGTCGGCCGCATCTACCAGCAGGTGCGCGAGCGGCCGCGGTACACGGTCCGCGCGGTGCTGGAGCGTCACGACGTTCCACAAAGAGACGCAGAGACGCAGAGAGATGTCCTCTAGCGGATCTGGAGTTCTCTGCGCCTCTGCGTCTCCTGTGCGCCCGTCCTGACGTGACGTCCGCCGTCGTCTTCGCCTACCACAACGTCGGCGTCCGCTGCCTCAAGGTGCTGCTCGCGCACGGCGTGGACGTGCGCCTCGTCGTCACGCACGACGACAATCTGGCCGAAACGATCTGGTTCGAGCGCGTCGCCGACGTCGCACGCGACTACGGGCTGCCCGCCGTCGCGCCCGCCGACGCCAACGCGGAGGCCGTGGTCGCGCGCATCCGCGCGCTCGCGCCGGACTTCCTGTTCAGCTTCTACTACCGGCAGATGCTCGGCGCCCCGCTGCTCGCCATCCCGCGCCACGGCGCGCTCAACATGCACGGCTCGCTTCTGCCGAAGTACCGCGGCCGCGTGCCCGTGAACTGGGCGGTGCTGCACGGCGAGCGCGAGACCGGCGCGACGCTGCACTACATGGCCGCGAAGCCCGACGCCGGCGACATGGTCGCGCAGACCGCCGTGCCGATCCTCCCCGACGACACGGCGCGCGAGGTGTTCGACAAGGTGACGGTCGCCGCCGAGCTGACGCTCGACCGTGTGCTGCCGGCGCTCGCCGCCGGCACGGCGCCGCGCATCCCGCTCGATCTCGCGGCCGGGTCGTACTTCGGCGGCCGCAGGCCCGAGGACGGCCGCATCGACTGGTCGCAGCCGGCGGCCGCGATCCACAACCTGGTGCGCGCGGTGGCCCCGCCGTCCCCGGGCGCGACGACGAGCCTGGCGGGGCGGCCGGCGCGCATCCTGCGCACGCGCGTGCTGGAGCCCGCCGGTCCCGCGCAGCCGCCGCGCCTCGTCGTCGCGGACGGCGTCTGCATCGCCGAGTGCGGCGGCGGCGGCCGGCTCGCGGTGCTCGCGCTCGAGGTCGACGGGGCGCCTGTCGCGGCCGGCGACGTCGCGCGGCGGTCGGGTGGCGCGGCGCTGGCGCTCGGAGCCGTGTCGTGAGCGACGCGCCAGGCGACGCCCCCGCCGGCGCCCCCGCACCCGCCGGCTTCACCAAGGGACGGCTGGAGGCGCTGACCGACGGCATCATGGCCGTGGCGATGACGATCCTCGTGCTCGACCTCAAGTTCGACGCGACCGAGGCGATCGCCACCGACGAGCACCTCGTGCGCCACCTGCTCGACATCGAGCGGACGTTCTCCGTCTACCTCGTGAGCTTCGTCGTGCTCGGCATGTGCTGGATCGGCCACCACGCGCAGTTCCATTACGTCCGCCGCGTCGACCGCGGCCTCATGTGGATCAATCTGGCCTTCATGCTGCTCGTGACCGTGGTGCCGTTCACGACCAGCCTCATGATCGACTACGAGGACCTGCGGCTGCCGGTCGTGCTGTTCGGCGCCAACCAGCTGCTGCTGTCGGCGACGCTGCTCGCCAACCTGCGCTACGTCGCGCGGCGGCCGGAGCTGCGCGAGGGCGCGCTGACGCCGGCCATCGCCGGGTTCATGCGCCGGCGCCTGCTGCTGCTGTCGGCGATTCCGGTCGCGTCGATGGCCGTCGCCGCGTTCAGCACGCGCGCGGCGCTCTACCTGTACGCGCTCATGGTCGTCGCGCACCTCGTGCAGAAGCCGCTCGACGACGCGCTGCGGCCCCACGCCGGCGACGAGCCTCGCTGAGGCGCCCGGCCGCCCGCGGCGCGCGCGGTAGAATAAACGCCGTTCCCGCAAGGCCCGCTCCCATGAAACGCGTCCTCATCCTCGGCGTCAACGGCTTCATCGGCCACCACCTGTCGCAGGCGATCGTCCGGTCGACCGACTGGGACATCTACGGCATGGACATGCAGACGGACCGCATCGGCGACCTGCTGTCCGAGCCGCGTTTCCACTTCTTCGAAGGCGACATCACGATCAACCGCGAGTGGATCGAGTACCACGTCAAGAAGTGCGACGTCGTGCTGCCGCTCGTCGCCATCGCGACGCCGGCCACCTACGTGCGCGAGCCGCTGCGCGTGTTCGAGCTCGACTTCGAGGCGAACCTGCCGATCGTCCGCGCGTGCGTCCGCTACCGCAAGCGGATCGTGTTCCCGTCGACGTCCGAGGTCTACGGCATGTCGCGCGACGCGGAGTTCGACCCGGAGTCCTCCGAGCTCGTGCTGGGGCCGATCGGCAAGCCGCGCTGGATCTACTCGTGCGCCAAGCAGTTGATGGATCGCGTCATCCACGCGTACGGCATGCAGGAGGGCCTCGACTACACGCTATTCCGGCCGTTCAACTGGATCGGCGCCGGCTTGGACTCGATCAACACGCCGAAGGAAGGCAGCTCCCGCGTGATCACGCAGTTCCTCGGGCACATCGTGCGCGGCGAGGCGATCAAGCTGGTCGACGGCGGCACGCAGAAGCGCGCGTTCACGTACATCGACGACGGCATCGCGGCGCTGCTGAAGATCATCGCCAACCGCGACGGCATCGCGACCGGCAGGATCTACAACATCGGCAACCCCGCCAACAACTGGTCGGTCCGGGAGCTGGCCGAGCGCATGCTGGCGCTGGCGGCGCGCTACCCCGAGTATGCGGCGAACGCGGCCAAGGTGAAGCTCGTCGAGACGACGGCCGACGCCTACTACGGCCGCGGCTACCAGGACGTGCAGAACCGCGTGCCGAAGATCGCCAACACGTGCGCCGACCTCGACTGGAAGCCGGTCGTCGGCATGGAGGACGCGCTCGCGCGCATCTTCGACGCGTACCGCGGGCAGGTCGCCGAGGCGCGCAGCCTCGTCGACTAGCGCTGCGTGGTTCTCACCAAGAGACGCAGAGGCGCGGAGCAAGTCAATGACGGTGTTTTCCGGCGTCTCTGCGTCTCTTTGTGAAATGCATCTGCCACGATGTACCTGGCGCTGAAGATCGACGTCGACACGCTGCGCGGCACGCGCGAGGGCGTGCCCGCGCTCGTCGCGCTGCTGCGCAAGCACGGCGTCACCGCGACGTTCCTGTTCTCGCTCGGGCCCGACCACACGGGCCGCGCGATCAAGCGCGTCTTCCGCCCCGGCTTCCTCGGCAAGGTGCGCCGGACGTCGGTCGTCCGCCACTACGGCGTGAAGACGCTGCTCTACGGCACGCTGCTGCCCGGCCCCGACATCGGCCGCCGTGCGGCCGACGTCATGCAGGGCGTGCGCGACGAGGGCCACGAGTGCGGCGTCCACTGCTGGGACCACATCCGCTGGCAGGACGGCGTCGCGCGCGCCGACGACCCGTGGACGTACGACGAGATGCGCCGCGCGTGCGAGCGGTACACGGAGATCTTCAAGGAGCCGCCGCGCACGCACGGCGCGGCGGGCTGGCAGATGAACGTCCACGCGCTGCGGATGACGCAGCGGCTGGGCTTCGACTACTGCTCCGACGGCCGCGGCACGCACCCGCACCTGCCGATCTGGAACGCCGAGCCGATCCGCTGCCCGCAGCTGCCGACGACGCTGCCCACGCTCGACGAGCTGGTGGGCACCGGCGACGTCACCGAGGCCAACGTCGCGGCGCACCTGCTCGAGCGCACGCAGGAGAGCGTGCCCGCCGGCCACGTGTTCACGCTGCACGCGGAGCTCGAGGGCATGCTGCTCGCGCCGCAGTTCGAGCAGCTGCTGGTCGGCTGGAAGGCGCAGGGCTGGACGCTGGGCCCGGTGCGCACGCTCTACGAGCGCGTGGAGCCGATGGCGCTGCCGCGCTGCACGACGGGCCCCGGCACCGTGCCCGGCCGCACGGGCACGCTGCTGGTCCAGGGGCCGGAGTTCCTGGGCGACGTCGACCTCTCGCGCGCGGCGTAGCCGCGCACCAACACCTTCAACACGAAGGACACGAAGAAGGGCTCGCACGAAGGGCACGAAGAAGGCCGCCTCCGCTTTCACATCCTCGCGGCACCGGCGAGCCGCTTCGCGTCGACGCGAGGAAGCAGGAGAAGAATTTCTTCGTGCCCTTCGTGGTTCAAGATCTTCGACAGCACGCCCCGCCTTCCGCAAGGCGGGCGCGGCGGTCGTCGGCGTCTCGCGCGACTCGCTGAAGTCGCACGCGAGCTTCAAGGCGAAGATGGGCTTCCCGTTCGAGCTGATCGCCGACACCGACGAAAAGGTGTGCGAGCGGTTCGGCGTGATCAGGATGAAGAACATGTACGGCCGGCAGGTGCGCGGCGTCGAGCGCAGCACGTTCGTGATCGACGGCGCGGGCAAGCTCGTGCGCGAGTGGCGCGGCGTCAGGGTGCCGGGGCACGTCGACGAGGTGCTGGCCTTCGTGCGGACGCTGTAGCCCACGACGGCGGGCGGGGGCACCCGCTGTGCGGTTTCCACCACAATACCTCCGGCCGATTCTAGGTTCCGACCACAACCCCTTGTGCCTGCGGCGAAAAGGGGTACCATCGGTTCAAGGCCGCGCGCCGCGGCCGTACCGCCCGCCAGGAGGCCCATGGTCGAACGCAAGCTGCGCCCCGCCCCATCCACGCTGCACCTCCTCCCCTCCCGCAAGCCGGCCAAGTCCGGCCCGGCGTCCGCGACGAAGCTCTTCGTCCTCGACACCAACGTCCTGATGCACGACCCCACGAGCCTGGTCCGGTTCGAGGAGCACGACATCTTCCTGCCGATCTTCACGCTGGAGGAGCTCGACGGGCACAAGAAGGGGATGACGGAGGTCGCGCGCAACGCGCGGCAGGCGAGCCGGTTCTTAGACGAGCTGGTGACCGCGCAGGGCGACACGTTCGAGGCGATCGCGAAGGGCATCCCGCTCGACGCCAAGTCCAACGGCGCGGCGACCGGCCGCCTGTTCCTGCAGACGGAGGCCATCGGCGCGACGCTGCCGCCGTCGCTCGCCGGCGGCAAGGCGGACAACCAGATCCTCGCCGTCGTCATGCACCTCGCGCAGTCCCATCCGAAGCGCAGCGTGATCCTGGTGTCGAAGGACATCAACATGCGGATCAAGGCGCGCGCGCTGGGGATGGCCGCCGAGGACTACTTCAACGACAAGGTCCTCGAGGACACCGAGCTCCTGTTCTCCGGCGCCCGCGAGCTGCCCGCCGACTTCTGGGACCGGCACGGCAAGGGCATGGAGTCGTGGCAGCAGGGCGGCCATACGTACTACCGTCTCACGGGGCCGGCGATCCCGTCGCTGCTGCAGAACGAGTTCGTGTACCGCGAAAAGCCCGGCGAGACGCCGTTCCACGCGATCGTCAAGGAGATCGAGGGCAAGACCGCGCTCCTGTCGACGCTCAAGGACTACACGCACCAGAAGAACAACGTCTGGGGCATCACGGCGCGCAACCGCGAGCAGAACTTCGCGCTCAACCTGCTCATGAACCCCGAGATCGACTTCGTGACGCTGCTGGGGCAGGCCGGGACCGGCAAGACGCTGCTCACGCTCGCCGCGGGGCTCATGCTGACGCTCGAGTTCAAGGTCTACACCGAGATCATCATGACCCGCGTCACGGTGCCGGTGGGCGAGGACATCGGCTTCCTTCCGGGCACCGAGGAGGAGAAGATGAACCCGTGGATGGGCGCGCTCGAGGACAACCTCGACGTGCTCAACAAGACCGACGACGAGGCCG
>JAYRNW010000018.1:0-25398 GCA_041911995.1 Casimicrobiaceae bacterium
CCCTCGCCGCCGCGCTGTCTGGGGCGGGGGGTTCCTAACCCGCGGGGGGGTGGGCGCTGCCGGGCCCCGTGGCTCCCCCCCCCCCACAACACCCAACCCACCCCCCCCTGTGGTGCCCCCCCCCCGGCCCCCCCCCCCCCCCCCCACCACACCGTTGGTGGGGGTTGGGTGGTGGATTCGACGCCCGCCCCCCCCCGCGGCCGGACCTGCGCCACCGCCGCGTGGTATTCCCACGCCCGCTCGACGATCGGCGCGTCGAGCTGGTCGCGCAGCCGTTCCGCCTCCTCCGGCGTGTACGCGCGGATGCGCGCTGCGTCGCCGCCTGCGGCGGCCAGCATGCGCAGCTGCAGCGCCGCGCTCTCCTCGAGGAAGCACGCGGCCATCGTCGCGGTGCGCACGTCGCGCGCCGCCGTCGTGATGCCGTGGCCGCGCATCATCACGGCCACCCGGCTGCCCAGGCACTGCGCGACGGCGTCGCCCAGCTCGCGCGTGCGGATCAGGCCGACGCGCGCGTACTCCGCGACGCCGTCGACGAACGCCCCGCCCTGGTTGTGCACGATACGGTGCGGCTGCCCGATCTGCGTCAGGCACACGCACGCCGGCGGGTGCGCGTGCACGACGCAGCCCAACTCGGGCCGCGCCGCGTAGGCGCGCGCGTGGATCCACAGCTCGCTGTTCGGCGTGCCGTCGCCCGCCAGCACGCGGCCGTCGGTGTCGAGGACGAGCAGCGCATCCTCGGCGGCGAACCCCGGCGAGCGCCGCGTCGGCAGCAGGAACGTGTTCGTGCCCGGCAGGCGCGCGCTCACGTGCCCGAACGCCCCGGAGAGCCCGAAGCGCTCGACGATGCGGTTGGCGAGCGCGACGTCGCGGCGCAGCGCGGTCTCGGTGTCCATGCGCGATTGTGGCCCGAAACGCGCGGGCCTTGCCAGCGCGGCCACTGACGACCCGCGACGGGTCGCGCGACCGCGAACGACCGACGCGCCGCTACGGCCCGACGTTGCCGGTCGTGACCTCGCCGCGAAATTCCGGCTTGCCGTCGGCGACCCACAGCGTGAACGTGCCGTCGATCGCGCGCTGCGTCCCGGTCTGCGCGAGATTGACCGGACCTGCGGTCGCGCCCGGCGCGATCGCGAGCACCCGTCGCGACGCCGCGCGCACGTTCAGCGTGCCGATCGGGCTGCCCACGTCGAGCGCCGTCGGCCCGGCCGGAATCGCGACGCGCAGCTTCGCCTTCGTCGTGTTCTTGATGCCGACCTTCAGCGCCCGGCCGTCGCCCGTGCCCGGGACGACCCACACCGACAGCACGACCTGGCCGTTGCGGAATGCGTCGGCGAGCGCGACCGGCGCGGGAGCCTTGGGCGCGCCCGCGCTGCCGGCGACCTTGGCCGGCGCGGGCGACGCCACGTCCGCCGCGCCGGCGACCGGCACCGTGAGCGCCACGGCAATCGCCACGATCGCGGCGCGTATCATCGTGTCGGCGCGCGCTTCCATGCCGCATTCTAGTCTCGGCGCGGCCGTCGCCGCACGCGCCGGCGGGCGCCCCCTCGACGCCCGCCGTCCGATTGGCTACCGTTGTCATCGTGCCCGCGAACCTGTCCCCCGAATACAAGGCGGCCGAGGCGGCCTTTCGCAAGAGCCGCGATCCGCGCGAGCGGCTCGACTGGCTGCGCGAGATGCTGCGGACCATCCCGAAGCACAAGGGCACCGAGCACCTGCAGGCCGACATCAAGGCGCGCATCAAGGACCTGGGCGTCGAGCTCGAAGGCGCGCGCCGCAGCGGCGGCCATGGCGGCCCCGCCCTCGTCATCCGGCCCGAAGGCGCCGCGCAGGTCGCGCTGATCGGCCCGCCCAACGCCGGCAAGTCGGCGCTGCACGCGCGGCTTACCGGCTCCGCCGCGCACGTCGCGCCCTACCCGTTCACCACGCAGTTCCCCGAGCCGGGGATGATGCCGTTCGAGGACATCCAGTTCCAGCTCGTCGACCTGCCCGCGATCGCCGCCGAGCACCCGGTGCCGTGGCTCGCCGGCACGCTGCAGATGGCCGACGCCGCGCTGCTCGTCGTCGACATCACCGAGCCCTCCGACGTCGAGCAGCTGCAGGCCGTGCGCGACCTGCTCGCGCAGAAGCGCGTGGAGCTCGTCGGCGCGGCGCGCGCCGGCGCGAATGCCGAGGGCGGCGCGTCAGCGGGCGAAGCGACCCGCGACGACGATCCGTTCGCCGTGCACCTGCCCACGCTGCTCGTCGCCAACAAGGCCGAGGGCGTGGCCGACGTGGCGGCGGAACTGCAGACGCTCGAGGACTTGGCCGGCGCCGACTACCCGGTGCTCGCGGTCTCGGCGACGACGGGCCTGGGCCTGGGCGAAATCGGTCGCTGGCTGTTCGAGCGACTCGGCGTCGTGCGCGTCTACACCAAGGTGCCCGGGCACGCGGCCGATCGGCAGCGGCCGTTCACGCTGCGCCGCGGCCAGACCGTCGGCGACGTGGCGAACCTCGTGCACCGCGACCTCGTCCGGTCGCTGCGCTTCGCCCGCGTGTGGGGCGCGTCGGGCTTCGACGGCCAGCACGTCGGGCCCGAGCACGTCGTCGCCGATCGCGACGTCGTCGAGCTGCACACGTAGCGCGGGCGGCGCCGCCCTCCCCACCCCAAAACCGCCACCTGCGCCATGTTGCCGACCGGCACGGTCACCTGTCTGTTCACCGACGTCGAAGGCAGCACGCCGCTGTGGGAGCAGCGCGCGGCCGAGATGCGGCCGGCGCTCGAGCGGCACGACCGGATCCTCCGCGACGCCATCGAGGCGTCCGCCGGATGCGTCGTGAAGACCACCGGCGACGGCATGCTGGCGGTGTTCGGCGAGGCGCACGATGCGCTCGCGGCGTCGCTCGCCGCGCAGCGCGCGCTGCAGGCCGCCGCATCCGACGCGGCGCGCGGCGACGCGCCACCGCCGCTCGTCCTCAAGGTGCGGATGGGGCTGCACACCGGCGTCGCGGACGTCCGCGAAGGCGACTATTTCGGACCGTCGGTCAACCGCACGGCGCGCGTGATGGCGGCGGCGCACGGCGAGCAGATCCTGCTCTCGGGCGCCACCGCAGCGCTCCTGCGCGAGGCGCTGCCGGATGCCGTCGCGCTGCGCGACCTGGGCGAGCACCGGTTGAAGGGGCTCGCCAGTCCCGAGCCGCTGCTGCAGGTCGTGGCGGCGGGATTGCGTGCCGACTTTCCCCCGCTGGCGACGCAGACGGCGCACAGCCTGCCGGCGGAGCGCGACGCGTTCGTGGGCCGCGGCGACGCGCTCGCCGACCTCGAGCGCCGCTTCGCGCATGGCGCGCGGCTGGTGTCGGTGTTGGGCCTCGGCGGCACGGGGAAGACGCGGCTCGTCACCCGCTTCGGGTGGAACGCGCTCGCGCGTTTCCCCGGCGGCGTGTGGTTCTGCGACCTCGTCCACGCGCGCGACGCGGACGGCATCGTGCACGCGGTCGCGCAGGGCCTCGACGTGCCGCTGGGCAAGGAAGACCCGGTGGTCCAGCTCGGGCAGGCCATCGCCGGGCGCGGGCCGTGCCTCGTCGTCCTCGACAACTTCGAGCAGGTGGCGCGCGACGCCGAGGCCACGCTCGGCCGCTGGCTGAGCCGGGCGCACGGCGCGCGATTCCTGGTGACCACCCGCGAGGTGCTGGGACTGCCCGGCGAGGAGACCCTCGCGCTCCCGCCTCTCGGCGCGCAGGATGCCGCGGACCTGTTCGTGCGCCGGGCGCAGGCCGCGAAGCCGGGATTCGCGCCGAGCGCCGAGGACGCGGCGGCGGTCGCGCCGCTGGTCCGGCTCCTCGACGGCCTGCCGCTGGCGATCGAATTGGCGGCGGCCCGCGTGCGCGTGATGCCGCCGCGCACGCTCCTCGCGCGCATGACCGAGCGGTTCAAGCTGCTCGCGTCGACCGGCGGCCGCGTCGACCGGCAGGCGACGCTGCGCGCCGTGTTCGACTGGTCGTGGGATCTCCTGTCGCTGCCGGACAAGGCGGCGCTCGCGCAACTCTCGGTGTTCGAAGGCGGCTTCACGCTCGAGGCGGTCGAAGCGGTCCTCGACCTCGCACGGTACGACGATGCGCCCTGGCCCGTGGACGTCCTCCAGTCGCTGGTGCAGAAGTCGCTCGTCAGGACGGTCGGGGACGACCGCTTCGACCTGCTCGTGAGCGTGCAGGAATACGCGGCCGAGCACCTGCGCACCGCGGATCGTTTCGACGGAAGCGGCCCGGACGCGCAGCTCGCGGCGGAAATGCGTCACGGCCGCTACTACGCCGGGCTCGACGACGAGACCGCGATGGCGAATCGTTGGGTCGACCTCGACAACGTCATCGCCGCCTGTCGCCGCGCCACCGGGCGCGGCGACGTCGGGACGGCGGCACGCGCGCTCGAACGTGCGTGGTCGGGCCTGCGCCTGCGCGGGCCCATCGCCACGGCAGTCGAACTCGCCGCCGCCCTCGACGGCGCCGGATCCGCCGACGCCGCCGTGTCGACGCGCGTGAACCTGGTCGCCGGCGAGGCGCTGCAGTACTGCGGCAAGACCTCCGACGCCCGTACGCGGCTCGAGGCCGCGCTCGCGAGCGCGCGCACGCTCGGCGACCGGACCGGCGAGTGCGCGGCGCTGATCCAGCTCGGCGCCCAGGCGCGCCAGGAAGGCTCCCTGGAAGCGATGCGCACCGCCCTCGAGGCGGCGCTCGCCATGGCGGAAGCGACCGGCGACAAGCGCCTGCTGGGCCATGCGCGCAACGGCCTCGGCCAATTGCAGGCCATCGTCGGCCGGCCGGACCAGGCATGCGCGCACCTCGAGCAGGCCCTGGTCCTGGCGCGGGAAGCCCGCGATCGCCGCCTGGAAGGCGCGGTCCTCGCCAACCTCGCCATCGTGTACGGCAGCATGGGATTTGCCGAGCAGGCCCACGCGCATTCCAAGGCGGCGCTCGTCCTCGCGCAGGCGCTCGACGACCGCAGGGTCGAGAGCAACATGCTGTGCCATCTCGGCCTGTTGCACTTTCTCGCCGGACGCCTCGCCGACGCCGAGGAAAGCCATGCGGCGGCGCTCGCGATGGCGCGCGAGATGGGCAATGCGAACCTCGAGGTCGTCGTCCTGTGCAACCTCGGGATGGTGTACGAGCGGGCGGACGACCTCCCTCGGGCGCAAGACCAGCTCGAGCGCGCGCTGACGATCGCGCGCGAGCTCGGTCACAAGCGGCCGGAAGGACAGGTGCTCGGCTACCTCGGTCTCGTCCACGCGCGCCGCGGCGCGATCGCGGAGGCCTGCAGCGCGCTCGACGCCGGCGAGGCGCTGCTGCGCGCCGTGGCCGACGCGGAGAGCCTCGGCATCCTCATCGCGATCCGCGCGGAGGTCGAGCAGTGCGCCGGACGCACGGACGCCGCGCGCGCCGCGCTCGCGGCGGCCGAGGCGATCGCCGCCGACGTTTCACCGGGCGCCGATTCCGAACTCGGCCACGCGCTTGCGCGCGCACGGCGGTCGCTGGCGGCGGCGACCTAGAGGACCGCAGTCCAGCGACGACTCACGGACCATGCGATGCGCCCACCGACGGGGCGACCCGAAACGAAAACGGCGCCGCAGGGGCGCCGTCATTCGTGCTGTTGGTGGAGGTGGCGAGAATCGAACTCGGCCATTTTCCCTGGCTACAGCGCCACAACGACAGTACGATTACGCCCTTACCACCACCGTTACCACTTTTTGTTCATCTAGGCCGCGTCGCCGTTGTCTTCGCCGGGCGCTAAGGTCTTACCTTGCCTCTGCCGCTACAGTTTGGGCAGGCCTTTTGGATCGAGAAGTATCCTTGGGAAACCCGGACCTCGCCACGGCCCCTACACGTCGGGCACTCTTTCGTCGCTAGTAGTGACTCCAACTCGGCGGCCTCTTTCGCTTTCAGCAAATGATCGCGCGCCGCCATGGTCAGCGACGCCCCATCATAGTAGTGCGAAGGCTCGAACGATTGCAGAATGTGCGCTGCCGCGTCTATCGCACTGCATTGAAAGAACTCGCGGTCAGAGCGGACTCGATATGCGGCCAAAGCGGCATGAACTCGTCGCTCGGCGGCGCGTGGATCGCCACATTGGAAACAGAATGAAACTTTGAATGGTGTAGGAACGCCGGTTGAGTGCAGCTCTGCCGCTCTGACATCCGGGCGCCGGTCCGTGTAACCTACCTTTACGACGGTTGGCAACGACTCGTTCGTGAGAACATATACAAACCCGTCCGCCGCGTTGCACGATCGCAAGTAGGCATCCCACTCCACGAAGACGGCCATCTCGTTCCTCGACGCATTGGGCGCATGTGCGCGGGGACGCCAGTTGCCGAGCCTCGCGGCGAACCGAATGGTACCCCCCAACGCTGAACGCCCGCTTGCGTTCAGCAGTTGCCAGCCAGTGTCGCGCGGTCCCGGGTCGGGCGCAATCACTCGTCCGCCGTTTCGCCGGACCCCAGCCAGCGCACGATAAAAACTTTGAGCGGCACGGTATCCGGGTCAATGCCACGCGCCGCCGCTGCCGCCCTGACCTTCGCCTGCTGGGCCGCTTCGTCGTCGTCGTGGTTCACCATGACAACAAGCAACCGCGCTTCAGGCGCCAGCTTACGCTCGACGGCCTCTAGTCGCGTCAGGTAGGAACTCTTCGCGGCGACCTCCGTCTATTCGTCGTCATCGTCGTCACTCGCCGGTAATGCGGGCGTCGCCGGCTTGCCCAGCGCCTTAACTTCTAGTGATTTCAGGCGCGATTCAATCTCCGTCAGCTCTAGGACCTTGCCGATTTGCCCAAGGATGTAAACCAATTTGGACGCCTCGGACGTTTCGCGCCGGCCTTCCTCGGCATCGCGGTAGACGCGCGCCATTTCCCGCCGCACGCCGTCAAGGCTGTTCAGCACGGCCTTTCTGCGGCCGGGGGTGGGGATAATCGCCAAGGTGCGCCCATCAATCACTTCCGGCACGCGCGCCGCACCATTAGCCATGCTGCTCGCTCGCTAGAGATGGTAAATCTATAGAGGTACACGCCCGGCGTGTCATTGGCCTGTGGAAAGTGATTTCGACTCGCACGGCCGGCGTGTCAAACGCCTGCGCGTACAAGCCTCTATGACACGGCCGGCGTGTCAATTGCTGCGTAATTGGCACGCCCGGCGTGTTGGCCTTGTTGTCCCTTCCTTGGAAGATCGGAGGACATTGTCGTTGCCCATGCTCCTCGCGGGAAGGCTTTTTCGGATATGTCCATCTTGGGCTTCCAATCCAGCGCAAAGATCGTGACGCCGTACAACGTAGGGGCGTGTAATCCACCCTGACGCGTCCGCGCGATCCAGCCCTGTTGCTCCAACTCGCGCAGTGCCTTGTGCAGCGTGTCCCGGCTACGCCAGCCACGCTTCTCCATCATGCTCCATGTCGCGCAGAAATCGCCGTTATTCTTCCCGTTGTACTGCGCGAGCAAATCGAACAGCAGCTTGCATCCGTGCGCAGACATTCGCGTCCATTGTTTCGCGCGAATCACGATGTACGACATGGGGACGAATCCGCCGATGGGCCGCTTGCTCTTGGCCTCGGCGACGGCGCGCTTCTTGGTCCCCGACACTGCGAGCCTAGATCGAGCTACGGCTTAGCCTGGTGCCTGCCGGGCATTGACTTTTCGGCGGGGCGTTCACTTCGCAGGCCCTTGCGCCGTCGCAGATTCCCGCTCGCGCCGCCAGCGCTCCGCCGCCTCGAAAGAGATCAGCACGCGCGCGCCGACGCGCATCCGGACCGGCCCTCTCCCGGCGCGCCACAACTGATAGACGCTCCGCGGCGAGAGCCCGTGCGCCCGCGCGAACTCCGGAACCGAATAGGCCAATCGCCCCGCAAGCGGGGCGGAATCATTCGTTGCGACTGCCGCCATTTTCACCTCGGACGCAGCGCTGGCTGTGCGCGGGACTGCGACGGCATCCGCTGCTATGTGCCTGAGTGTGCCGGCGCGTGTGCCCTTTTGCAGTGACAGGAAGTCAAGACTTAGGGTCAGTCCCCGTGGGGCGGCGGCAGCGGACGGCCGAGCAACCGGAAATACTCGTCCCAATCCGCTGACCAGTTCATCCCCTCAACCCATCCCCGGGCGGCCTTGCGCATGCGGTGGACGGATCGCACGTCGCAAGCGAACAGGTCGGCAGCGCGCGCGGCTGCGTCCGCGACCGTGTAGCCGCGCTGGATCGCGAGCGCTACCCAATGGGCGACGTCGATCGCCCGTTTGACACCGTGGCCAACCGGTCGGTGCGGCGGGCGCCTCGCAAGCGCTAGCACCGCATATGGGTCTTCGTATTCGGTTAGCCGGTCAAAGCAGTCCGCGAGCCAACGGATTGTGACTTCGCTTTGCGGGCGCCCGCACATGGCGCGCAACGAGAAGTCAACGAGAATCGCGCGGGCGAATCCTTCCGCCTTCGGGCCCACTTCGCCGTTGCGGAGGCGACACGTCCATAGTTCAATCAACGTGTCCGGTACAAATTCGCAATCCTTCAAGAAATCGACAAGATTTGTACCGCGCGCTCCCATTGCCGCCCCTCGTCACTCGCGGTCAATTTCCGCGACGAAGTTACTTGCGCTTTGGCCAGACGGGCGGGGCGTTATCGTGCCCCGAACCGCCACCTCCTACTTCGCCCGGCGCTTGATCGGCACGACGGAAGCCCCGTCGCGCGCCCCGATCAGCGCTTGCTCGTACCACGCCAGCAACGGGGCTCGCCGGTCAAGGCGCGTGGCGTGATCGTATGCCGCCTTCGTCTTCGCGCCGGTGCCGTGATCCAGTTGCGCCTCGATCGCATCTGCATCCTTGCCGGCGTCGTTGCCCCACGTCGAGAAGACGGACCTCCACGAATGCGGCGAGTGCATCCCAGCCAGCTTGAGCCTGCGGCGATAAAACTTCTCGACAGCCTCGCGCGTAACAGCCGCAGCACCGCGCGGCGCCGGGCACACGAAGACGGCCTTGTCGCCATCGGCGCGCTGCCACTCGCGCAATTGCGTTAGCAGCCGCGGTGGGATCGGCACAAGGTGAGGCCCGCGCCACTCATCCTTGCGCTTCATTCGGTCACGCGGAATCGACCAAACGGCCGATTGCAGGTCCAGCTCGACCCACGTCGCGCCGACCACTTCGCTGATTCGCTGGGCTGTGAACACCGACAGCAGGTGCGCGCGCCGAACGCCCTTACCGGCCTCGGCCTTGTCGGCGGTGCGCAGGATTGCGCCGACGCCTTCGCGGGTCAGCACTGCGGGATAGTGCGGGCGGTCCGCGCCCCGCTTGCGCCGTCGCGGCGCCGGAATCGGGTTGCCGCCGATGACGCCGTCCTCCACTGCAAAATCGAGGATCGCACGCAGGCGTTGGCGAACTTTCTTGGCCATATCCGGCGCGCTGCGCTCGGCCTTGCGCAAGTGCGGGGCGGCGATGGCGGCGGTCAGCTCGGCCAGCGGCAGAGGATCAAGCGCCGACAGGTGATTGCGCAGGCTCGCCTCCACTTCGTCATGGTAGGTCGGCGTCCACTTCGCCCGCTTGGCTTCGCTCTTGCTCCATGCGGCGGCCACCGCCGCGAAGGTGTTGGCGGCCGAGGCGCGCTTCGTGGCCTTCCTGACCGCTTTGACGCGCGTCAGGTGGTCGCCGGCTTCGGCCTTGCCCCGCGCCTTGTCCGCCTCGATCCGGGCCCACGCCAAGCCCTGCACGTCCGACGCACGGCCCAGCGTCGCGGTCTGTGGCTTGCCGGCGTGCCGGTAGCGGTATTGCCACGTCCGCACGCCCGAGACGGGAACCCACAGGTACAGCCCACCGCCGTCCGCAAGCCGGTACGGCTTGGCCTTCGGCTTCGCCCGCGCGACGTCCAACGGGCCCAACAGGTGCCGGTGTCGCTTGGCCATTTCCGTTTACCTCCATCGGCCGGATGGTGGTAAACCGGCCCTTACCACCATCTTTACCACTTTCCTTGGCCCACAGCAACACACGGCCTCACACAGCCGCAAGCGCATTCTCACTATGAGCCGAAACGAAAACGGCGCCGCAAGGGCGCCGTCATTCGTGGGTTTGGTGGAGGTGGCGAGAATCGAACTCGCGTCCGAAGGTGCTCCACATCCGGGACTACATGCTTAGTCGCGTCATTGTGCTCTCGCCCCCGCGCCGTTGACGGACATACGGCGAAGGGACCAGTCACCTTGGTTTAACGCCTCACCCAAGTGACCCGGGCGGACGCGATCGCTCTGAATGTCCTTGCCGTGACTAGTCTGTTGCCAGCTTCGTCACCCGGGCCGAGCGCTGCCCGGTGCAAGGTCCGGCGGGATTAAGCCGCCAGAGCGTACGTTTCGTCGTTCGCAGTTAAGTTTGCGAGTGTCAGGGTTTAACGAGGACCAACACCTCGGCATGCCCCAAATTGCTTCACGACCCCCGTCGAGACCAGTTCACCCCCGGAATCGATCGGTGCCGCGCGCCGGTGACCACCGACCGCATCCCCGAATCGCGCGAAGCTTTCATTATAGCAGCGCCCCCGCGCGTGCCGGCCGTTTCCGTCCAGTGTCCCGCGCGTTGACACACAGGCACAATGGGGGCCCGATCGCGATTGTTCAAGACCCGTGCCCCTCCTCGACCTCGCCCGCCCCGTCGCCTTCCTGCTGGTCGCCCTCCTGGCAACGGCCGCCCACGCGCAGGACCGTCCGCTGCCGACGGTGCCGGCACTCGACCTCGACCGCTACGTCGGCGTCTGGCACGAGATCGCGCGCTACCCGAACACCTTCCAGCGCATGTGCGCGCGCGACGTCACCGCCACGTACACGCGCAATGCCGACGGAACCATCGGCGTCGTCAACGCGTGCCGCAAGGAGGACGGCGAGACGGTGCGCGCGCAAGGCGTCGCGCGCGTCGTCGCGCCGCCGGCGAAGCTCGAGGTGCGCTTCGCGCCCGACTGGCTCGCGTGGCTGCCGCTGGTCTGGGGGAACTACTGGGTGATCGCGCTCGACGCCGACTACCGCTACGCGGTCGTCGGCGAGCCGTCGCGCGAATACCTGTGGATCCTGGCGCGCGAGCCGCGCATGGACGATGCCACGTACGCGCGCATCGTCGCGGCGCTGCCCGCGCTGGGCTACGACCCGGCGAAACTGGTGCGCAGCCCGGCGCCGTGACGCGGCGGGCGCGGCGCTGCACCTCTCCGCGCTAGAATGCGCCGGTTGCCGCCCTCGGGGCGGCGCGCACGACACAGCACCATGACCACCATCGTCCCTGTCGTCCTGTCCGGCGGCGCCGGCACCCGCCTCTGGCCGCTGTCGCGCGAGGCGGCGCCCAAGCCGTTCATGCCGCTGCCCGACGGCGAGACGCTGCTCGGCAAGACCGCGCACCGCGCGACCGGCCTGCCCGGCTCGCACGGGCTCGTCACGGTCACCAACCGCGACTACTACTTCCACACGAAGGACGTATACGCGGGGCTGGGGGCGCGCGAGCCGCAGGACGCCGCGTACCTGCTGGAGCCGTTCGGCCGCAACACGGCGCCGGCAGTCGCGGTCGCGGCGCACCTGGTGCGCGCGCGCTACGGCGACGACGCGGTCATGCTGGTGCTGGCCGCCGACCACCTGATCCGCGACGAAGCGGGATTCGGCGCAGCCGTGACGCGCGCCGCCGAGGCCGCGCGGGGCGGCAAGCTGGTCACGTTCGGGATCACGCCGACGCTGCCAGAGACGGGCTTCGGCTACATCGAGTGCGGCGCGGCGCTGGCCGACCGCGTGTTCGCGGCGGCGAAGTTCGTCGAGAAGCCGCCGCTCGCGAAGGCGCGCGACTACCTCGCGGCCGGCAACTACGTGTGGAACGCCGGCATGTTCGCGTTCACGCCACGCGCGATCCTCGCCGCGTTCGAGCGCTACGCGCCGGTGGTGGCCGCCTCGGCGCGCACGGTCTGGCAGCCGCTCGCGACGCGCGCGCACGACGCGATGCTGGAGATCGACGCGGCGACGTTCGCGGCCGCGCCCGACGTGTCGATCGACTACGCGGTGATGGAGAAGGCGGCCGCCGACGGCATGGTCGCCGTCGTCCGCGGCGACTTCGACTGGAGCGACGTCGGCTCGTGGCAGGCGGTGTCGGAGCTGACCGACGCCGACGCCGACGGCAATCGCGGCAGCGGCGAGCGCGTCGCGATCGACACGCGCGGCACGTTCGTCCACTCCGAGGACCGCGTCGTCGCGACGATCGGCGTCGAGAACCTCGTGATCGTGGACACGCCGGACGCGGTGCTGGTCGCGCACCGCGACCACCTGCAGCGCGTCAAGGAGGTCGTCGGCGAGCTGAAGGCGCGCGGCCACGACGCGTACCGGCTGCACCGGACCGTCGCCCGCCCGTGGGGGTCGTACACGGTCCTCGAGGGGGGGCCGGGCTTCAAGATCAAGCGCATCGAGGTGAAGCCCGGCGGCTCGCTGTCGCTGCAATTGCACTACCGGCGCTCCGAGCACTGGGTCGTCGTGCGCGGCACCGCGCACGTCACGCGCGGCGACCGCACGTACGACGTGCCGCAGGGCGAGTCGACGTTCATCCCGATCGAGACGAAGCACCGGCTGGAGAACCGCGGCAGCGACGTGCTGGCGCTGATCGAGGTCGCGTGCGGCGACTACATCGCCGAGGACGACATCGTCCGCTTCGACGACAAGTACGGCCGCGCGGCCAACTGACCCGTCGGAGCGCGGCTGCCGGCGCGCCGCGCCGTGCCCGTCGGCGCGACGTCGACGCAACGGCTACCGCGCCGCGTATCCCCGCTCCGCGAGCCACGCCCACAGCCGGTCGAGGTTCGCGCGCGCCGTGGGCTCGTACCGGCTGCGAAAGTAGTCGGTCGCGAAGAACCACTTCCGTCGGCGCAGGAGGTCGAGGAAGCGCGCCTGCCCCGTGTAGTACTCGTCGTCGCTCTGCGCGGCGAACTCCTCGCGCAGGAGGTCGCCGTGGCGCATGAACTCGTCCCACGGCGCGCCGAAGCCCGCGAGGTCGATGTCGTCGATGAACTCGCGGTCGCGGCCGCGCGGCGCCCACGCGCGCTTCGTCGTCAGGACGAGCGCGCACACGCGCCGGCGGAACAGCGGCTGCGCGCCCTGCGAAACCGACAGGAACAATTCGGCGCTGCGCCGCTCGTTGGCGGGGTCGCCGGGGACGTAGACGGCGTCGTGGAACCAGAGCGCCATCTCGACGGCGTCGCGGTCGGCGACCAGCGCCGCCACCTCGTCGAACCGCTGCAGGCAGTCCGCGATGTGGCCGAGGTTGTGGAAGCGGCGGTCCACGCCGTCGAGCCGCCCGCGCAGGTCGGCGTACACTGCCCCGGCGTCCGGCGACGGGGGCGCCGCGACGCAGCGGCGCCAGAGCGCGGCAAAGCGCGCGGCGTCGGCGCCGCCCGTCATCGGCCGGCGTTCCCGGCGGCGCGGCACCGCGCGACGCGGGCACGCGCAGGGGCGCGTGGGGGATGGGGCGCGGCGGGCACAGCGTAGCGGCGGGGCAGGATGGCGTCCTCCGGTCGCGGTTGCGTGGGCGGCGCCGCCAGCTTACGGTATCGCCGCGGCGGAGGATAGTCCGCGCCACCTCGCCACACGTGCGAGCGCGTGCGACAATCCGCGACGCCCGGGCAATGTCCCCGGGACCAACAGGGTAGATCGGCGATGCTCGGATTCTTCAAGCGACAACCGGAACACCCTCGGATCGGCCAGATCCGGCAACTGGGCCTGTTCGCGACCCTCGGCCCGCGCGAGCTGCGCGTCGTCGACGGCCTGCTGCACGAGCGCCAGTACCTGAAGGGCGAGGTGATCTTCGACGCCGGCGACCAGGGCGAGACGCTGTTCATCGTGCTCACCGGCAAGGTGCTCATCTGCCGCCAGGGCGAGCCGGAAACGGGACGCATCGCGGAGATCCCGGCGGGCGCGCTGTTCGGCGAGCTGGCGCTGCTCGACGGCGCGCCGCGCACCGCGCAGGCGCGCGCCGCGGAGGACTGCGTGCTCGCCGCGCTCGTCCGCACCGACTTCAGCGGCCTGGTCGAGACGCACGGCGCGATCGCGTCGAAGATCGCGCTGCAGCTCGCGCGCGACCTCGGCCGGAAGCTCGTGGCGCGCGTCTACACGCCCGACATGCGGCCGCAATGAAGGAAGCGAACGCCGCGCCCGGCCCGATCGCCGGGCTCGCGACCATCGTCGTCACGACGCTGCTGCTCGTCGCGTCGACGAAGGCGCTGTGGCTCGTCGTCCCTCTGCTGTTCGCGATCATCCTGTACTACATGACGTACCCGGTGGTGCGGCGGCTCACGCTGGCCGGCATGGGCCGCGAGACCGCGGCGGCCATCGTGGCGGGCGGCGTCACGCTCGCCGCGATCGCGGTCATGATCCCGCTGCTGCCGTGGCTCGCCGCGCAGTCGATGGCCGGCGAGGAGACGCTCTACCGCTACCTCGACGGCGGCCGCGTGCTGATCGACCGCACGCTGCACGGGCTGGAGTCGCAGTTCGCGTTCCTGAAGCGGATGGACTTCCAGGCCGAGGTCAGCAAGCGCGCCGCCGAATTCGGGGACACGGCGCTGCAGAAGCGCATCGCCGAGGCGCTGCTCGCCATGGCCGCCTCGCTGCCGACGATGCTGCTGGCGCCGTTCTTCGCGTTCTTCTTCCTGCGCGACGGGCAGCTCTTCAAGAAGCTCGTTGCGCGCGGCGTGCCCAACGCGTTCTTCGAGCGGACGATCTACATGTTCGACCGCGTCGACGCGACGACCCGCGCGTTCTTCCAGGGCCAGCTCAAGCTCACCGCGATCGACACGGTCTTCCTGGGCACCGGCCTGTGGATCATCGGGCTGCCGGGCGCTTTCGTGATCGGGCTGGTCGCGGCGCTGTTCGAATGGATCCCGGTCGTCGGCACGGTCGCCGGCGGCGGGCTCGCCGTGCTGGTCGCCGCCACCGAGTTCCCGAACGACCCGTGGGTCGTCTACGCGACGCTCGGTCTCTTCGCGCTCGTCCGCGTGCTCGACAACTTCTTCTTCATCCCGCTGACCGTCGGGCGCAGCATCCGCATGCACCCGCTGCCGACGGTGCTCATGGTGTTCATCGGCGGCGCCGTCGCCGGCATTCCCGGCCTCATCCTCGCGCTGCCGGTCATGGGCGTGGTCGGCGCCATCGTCGGCACGGTCGCGGGCATCGTCCGCGACCCGCGGCTGCGCGCGCGCAACGCCTACGCGAAGGCGCTGCTGCAGCGGCGCGTGACCGCCGACTTCGATTAGCGTGCCGGAACCCGCCAGTCGCGCCGACCGCGCCGGCCTCTACACGCCGCGGATCCTGCAGCAGCACCTCGTCGACGCGCCGGACCGGCGCTGGTGGTCGGTGGACGGCACCGTCGCGTTCGTCGACATCTCCGGCTTCACGAAGCTGTCCGAGCGCCTCGCGCGCAAGGGCCGCGAGGGCTCCGAGCAGATCACCGAGGTGATCGGCCGCAGCTTCGAGTCGATCCTCGCGGTCGCCTACGACAACGGCGCGAGCCTCATCAAGTTCGGCGGCGACGCGCTGCTGCTGTGGTTCCAGGACGCCGGCCACGCCGCGCGCGCGTGCCACGCCGCGGTCCTGATGCGCCGCGTGCTGCGCGACGTCGGGCGCATCGAGGTGCCCGGCGCCAAGGTCACGCTCCGGATGTCGCAGGGCGTGCACTCGGGGCGGTTCGATTTCTTCGCCGTCGGCGCGACGCACGTCGAGATGCTGCCGGTCGGCCCCGCATGGACGCGCGTGGTCACGATGGAGCACGAAGCCACGGCCGGCGAGATTCTCGCGAGCCCCGAGACCACTGCGCTACTGCCGGCGCGGTGCGCGGGCAGGCGCAAGGGTCCGGGGGTGCTGCTCGCGCGGGAGCCCTCCGGTCCGGCCGAGAAGCTGCCGCTGGTGCCGCGGCCGCGCATTTCGCCGGAGGCGCTCGAGCGCTGCCTGCCGCCCGCCGTGCGTGCGCACGTCCTCGAAGGCGGCGGCGCGTCCGAGCATCGGCCGGTCACGATCGCGTTCGTCCGGTTCGAGGGCACGGACGCGCTGATCGAGCGCAGCGGCCCCGAGGGCGCGGCCGATGCGCTGCAACAGCTGGTCGCCGCCGTGGACGCCGCCGCGGATACGTTCGGCATCGCGCTCCTCGCCTCCGACGTCGACGCCAACGGCGGCAAGCTCATCCTGACCGCCGGCGCACCGACCGTCACCGGCGACGACGAGGAGCGGATGCTGCTCGCGCTGCGCCGGATCGCGGAGACGCCGCTGCCGATTCCGCTGCGGATCGGCGTCAACCGCGGCGGGATCTTCGCCGGCGACATCGGCCCGTTCTACCGCCGCACGTACACGGTGATGGGCGACGCGGTCAACCTCGCGGCGCGGCTGATGGCCAAGGCCGAGCCCGGCCGCATCTACGCGACCGCCGACGTGCTCGACCGGTCGAACACGCTGTTCGCAACCACGGAGCTCGCGCCGTTCGCCGTCAAGGGCAAGGCGCAGCCGGTGCGCGCGTGGTCCGTCGGCCCGGCGACCGGATCGCGGACGCGGCACGCGACGCTGGAGCAACTGCCGCTCACCGGGCGCGACGCGGAGCTGGCGCAGTTGCGCGATGCGCTCGCCGCAGCGCGCGCGGGCGGCGGGCGCCACGTCGAGATCGTCGGCGAGGCGGGCGTCGGCAAGACGCGCCTCCTCGACGCGCTGCGCGAGGAGGCGACCGGCTTCCGCGCGCTGCACGCCGTCTGCGAAGCGTACACGGCGACCACGCCGTACGCGGTGTGGCAGGAGCTGTTGCGCGAGGCCTCGGGCTTCGGCCGCGACGACCCCGACGACGCGGTCGAGCAGCGCCTGCGGTCTACCGTGACGGGCGCGACGCCGCAGCTGCTGCCGTGGCTGCCGCTGATCGGCATCGCGTTCGGGCTCGACCTGCCCGCGACCCCCGAGGTCGAGATGCTCGCCGAGAAGAACCGCCGGCCGAAGCTGCACGAGTCGGTCGAATCGTTCCTGGCGGCGACGCTGCCCGGCCCCGCGCTCTTCGTGCTGGAGAACGCGCATCACATGGACGCGGCGTCCGCGGAGCTCACCGCGCACATGGCGCGCGCCGCGGACCGGCACCCGTGGCTCGTGTGCGTCGCGCGCCGCGCCGGCGGCGAGGCGCTGGCCGCGGATGCACCCGCGGCGCTGCGCATCGAGCTCGCCCCGCTCGCGCCGGCGGATGCGCGCCGGTTGACGCAGATCGCCGTCGAGCAGGATCCGCTGCCGCCGCACATGCTCGACGTCGTCGCGACGCGCTCCGGCGGCAACCCGCAGTTCCTGCGCGACCTGCTGCGCGCGGCCATCGAGTCGGGCGGCGTGGGCGGTCTGCCCGACTCGGCCGAAGCCGCGACGATGGCGCGCATCGACGCGCTGCGCCCCGAGGACCGCAACGTCGTCCGCCGCGCCGCCGTGTTCGGGCTCACGTTCCATCCGCGCATGCTGGCTTGGCTCGACGCCGACGGCGCCGCACCCGCGCCGGATCCCGGAACGTGGAAGCGCCTGGCCGAGCTCTTCGAGGAAGAGGACGACGGCTACCTGCGCTTCCGCCGGTCGCTGCTGCGCGACGCCGCGTACGAGGGCCTGCCGTACAAGCTGCGGCGCCAGCTGCACGGCGCGGTCGCGACGCATCTGGAGGCGGAGCTCGCGGAGCCCGAAGAGGAGGCGGACCTCCTCTCGCTGCACTTCCTCGTCGCCGGCGAGCACCGCGCCGCGTGGCGCTACGCGACGATCGCCGCGAGGAACGCGCAGGGCGACTTCGCGTTCGTCGAAGCGGCGCGGATGTACGCGCGCGCGCTGGAGGCGGGGCGGCGCCTTGCGGACCTCCCGCACCGGGAGCTCGCGTCGCTCCACGAGGCGCTCGCCGACTGCTGGTATCGCGTCGGCGAGTTTCCGAAGGCCGTCGACGCATACAGTGCGGCGCGGCGGATGGCCGGAAGCAACCGGCTGCAGGAATCGGAGCTGCTGCTCAAGCGCTCCAAGCTGGAGGAGAAGCTCGGCCACTATCCGCAGGCGCTGCGCTGGGCCGCGCGCGCCGGCAAGGCGGTCGAGGGCCTCGCCGGCGCCGAGCCCGCGAAGCAGGTCGCGCGCGCCAGCGCGTGGTACGCCAACGTGCTGCAGGCGGAGGGGCGCAGCGCCGACGCGATGCGCTGGGCCGACCGCGCGATCCGCGAAGCGGAAGCCGCCGACGACCCCGAGGCGCTCGGCGCCGCGTGCTTCGTCATGGGCTGGGCGTACGGCGTCGTCGGCAAGGAGGGCGCGGAGCCGTTCCTGCAGCGCGCGCTCGACGCGTACCGCCGCTCGGGCAACCTGCTGCGGCAGGCGGCGCTGCTGTCCAACCTCGGCGTGATCTGCCAGTGGGAAGGCCGCTGGGACGAGGCGCTGTCGTACTACGAGCGCGGCCGCGCCGAGTCGGTGAAGCTCGGCAACATGTTCGACGCCGCGCTCGCGCGCATGAACGTCGCCGAGATCCTGGCCGACCGCGGCGAGCTCGACCGCGCGCAGGAGCTGCTGCTCGACACGCTGCCGATCTGGCGCGCGTCGCGTTACCGCTACCTGCTCGGCGGCTGCCTGTGGCTGCTCGGCCGCGCACTGCTGCGCGCCGGGCGCCTCGACGACGCGCGTACGCGGCTGGAGGAAGCGCGCGCGCTGTTCGTCGCCGTCAAGCGCGAGGAGGAGACGCTCGACGTCGACGCGCGGCTGGCCGAGTGCATGGTGTTCGCCGGCGACGCCGCCGCGGGCCTCGCGGCGGCCACCGACGCGCTCGCGCGGGCACGCGCATCGAAGGCCGGCGGCAAGGCCATCTCGGTGCTGGAGCGCGTCCGGGGCCACGCGCTGCTGCGCAACGGCGATTGCGCGGGCGCACGCGAGGCGACCGAGGCGAGCCTTGCCGCGGCGCGCGCGCGCAAGGACCTGCAGGAGACGGCGCTCGCGCTGCACTCGCTGCGCGCGGCGTACCGGTGCGCGGGAGTCGAGCCGCCGCCGGAGGTCGTGGCCGAGGCCGATGCGCTGGTCGCGCGGCTGGCGATTCGCGTGCTGCCGGCGGTGCCGGTGCCGCCCGGCTGACGAGACCGTATCCGGAAACGAAAAGCGGCCCCGCAGGGCCGCTCTTCGTTGTTGCCTGTCGCGCTGTCGTCAGTCGAGCGACATGAAGCCGTCGCCGATGTCGAAGACCGACGTCTTGCGCAGGACGCACGCCACCGGGCTGCTGGCGTCGTACCCCGGCGACGTCGGCGAGCAGTCGTACAGGTTGGTACCCGCCGGCACCGACGACTGGAATTCCTCGTCCCAGATGCACATGCGGTCCTGCTTGCCCTGGTAGGGGTTCGCCCCGCCACCGGGCTTCGTCGGGTTCGGGTCGATCGGCAGCGGCGTGCTCATGACCTTGTCGTTCGCCGAATGCGTAGCGCTCGCGGTGCCGCCCGCGCCGCGCGTCACCGTCCACGTGGCACCTGATACCGCGGTCACGTGGAGACGTTCGGTCCCGATCACGATGGCGAACGGAACAGCCGGGACCGTTCCGGACGGCGGGTTGACCGTGAGCGTGCCACCGTTGTCCGACACCAGCGTCGTGTACGCCGCCGGCGGATCCTTGCTGATGCACGCATTGCCCCAGACGTAGATCGGATTGCTGGAGCCATCCACCTCCCACGCGACCTTGACGCGGCGCTTCGGCAGGCCGGTCGCCGGGTCGACGAACTCGGGCCGCCAGAATACCGTGTAGTCGAACACGGCGTTCGGCTGCACGGCCGAGTTCCACGTGAGCTGCACGGTGTTGCCGGTCACGACTCCGTTCACGAACGTGTAGTCGACGAGTACGCAGTTGCTGCCGTCCTTGTTGTCCCAGCGCTTGCCGACCGCGTAGCCGGGCGTGCCTTCGGCACCGCCACCGGGGTTGGTGTACAGGGCGTTCAGGTTCTGGCCACAGTCGAGCAACCCCTGGTAGACGGTGAAGGCCGACGTCGTGATGGTGGCGGACGCGGAGCCCAGCGAGCTGTTCGCGGTCACCGAGAACTTGCCGAGGCCGGTGATCGTGGCGTTGGTGGTCACGACCCCGCCGCTGGCGGACGACGATCCCTGGCTCAACGACCCGGACCCCGAGAGCGTGTTCAGGGACAGCGTGACGGGACCCGCGAACGTGCCGATCGGCGCGCCGCTGCCGTCGACCGCCCGGACCTGCACCGAGAACGGCACACCCGAGATCGCGCTTTGCGGTTGCTGCACGATCTGCAGCGCGCACGCGCCCGTGAGCGTCGTGGACGGCTCGCTGCCGGAGCGCGTGAAACCACCCGCGACCGACGACGTCCAGTTGCCCGGCGACGTCGCGCCGCAAGGCACGCTCACCTGCAGCGGCACGGCGAGCGAGCCGCCGGGCGCCACGGACTGCGTCGAGCTCGACAGCGTGATCGACCCCGTCCCTTGCCCGGTTGCGGACCAGTTTGCCGGGACCGTGGCCGTGATCGTCCAGCCGGAGCCCGCCGGAACGTTCAGCGTGACCGAGTTGAACGAAGCGGTGCTCGACGACGGATTGCCGAAGGTCGCCGTCAGCGCGGAAGTCGTGCCCCGGTACGTCGGTCCGCCGGACATCCCGATCGTGTATTTGCAGGCGGGTGTGACGGTCGTGATGCGGTTGGCCGTCGTCTCCGGCGGGTCGAGCAGCCGGAAGGTGTCGCCGCTGAACGAGGATCCCGTCCAGCTCTGCGCGCCCCAGGTGCCGGGCACCGACGTGCAGCTGTTCGGGCTGCCGGTGGAAATCGTCAGCGTCAGCGACAGCGCGAATGTCTTGCCGGGCTTGAGCGGCGACATGTTCGACACCGACACGGAGCCGCCGCCCGGCGCGATGACCGCGCTGCCGCTCGGCGGGGTACCGACGGTGGTGATCGTGTAGCCCGAGGGCGCCGTGATCACCAGCGAATTGATCGACGAATTGCCGGACGGTGTCTCGTTGCGGATCGTCGCGGTCATCGGGACCGCACTGCCCGCCGCTACGTTCGCGGGCGTCATGTCGAGACTGAAGATCTTCTCGGGTGCAGCGCTCGCCGGCAACGCGATGGCGGCGGCCATGGCCGCGAGCAGCACCCACATGAATTTGCGCAAGCCGTTCATCCTGGATCTCTCCCGAGAGGTTTCGAAAATTCCCCCAAAGAACACGGCTGCGCTTCGCCGCCTCGTTGCTCTTTGTCGTTGTTTAGGGCGTGGGCCCATCGTCCACCAGCGGACGGGACGAAATCATAGTCGCTGCAACGACAATAGCAACGAGAATATTTAGCCTTCCGCCGCCAAAATCATGACGTTGGCATGGGCGTCCGCCGCACCCGGGCGGCGATCGCGCGCTGCTGCTCGCGACTTTGGATGCGATACGTCATCTACAACATTCGCGGCGCGCGGACGACGGCCCGTCGCCGCCACGCCGCACGTCCGGTCCCGAATTGCTGGGGTACCACCGGGCCGGGAGCACGACGGCGGCACGTCCGGTCATTCCTGCCTCGGGCACATTTTGTAGACCACAATCATGCTTTCGTTTTGAACCCTCGCCGACCCGGAAACGCGGAGACCGCACGCAACTTCGACCCGATGAACGGCACCGCCTCCCGCCCCCTACGCAGGGACGTCGGGGTCGAGCTGCCGCTCCAGCCGGGCGATCTGGTCCTTGAGCAGCAGCTTGCGCCGCTTCATCCGCCGAACCTGGAGCTCGTCGTGGTCGGCGTCCTGCACGAGCCGGGCGATCGCCGTGTCGAGGTCGCGGTGCTCGATCTTCAGCGCGACGATGCGCTGCTGCAGCGCGACGCGCGCGGCGTCGCCGATCGGTCCGCCGATGTCGTCGTCGCCGTTCAATCGTCGCCTCGTTGGACCGGCATCGCCGGGCTCACGCCGGCGCGTCGGCGCCCCTCAATCGCGCGGCGACGCGCGGGCTCCGAACCGTCGGTGCCGTGCACAGCGACCGCGCGTCGCCCGCCACCATCGCTCGCGGACGCGCGCTGCGCGCCTGGGCTTCGCCCCGCTCGCTCCGGTGAGCTGCGCGCCTCCCTCGGCCTCGCCTCGGCCGCCGCGCTCAATCGGTCCCCACTGCCGCGGCTTCGTCGACGTCCGGGCGCCGCCGGCCGTAGCGACTCGTGAGCCAGATGCCGGAGAGGATCAGCACGATGCCCACGACGTGGAACGCCGCGAGGCGCTCGCCCAGGAACAGCCACGCGAGCACGATGCCGAACACCGGCATCAGGTGCACGAAGAGCCCGGCGACGTTGGCGCCGACCTCCTCGACGCCGCGGTTCCAGAAGAGATACGCGAGCACCGACGAGAAGAGCGCGACCGCGAGCAGCGCGCCGAAGTTCGTCCACGACCACGCGATCGAGTGCCCGAGCGCCATCTCGGCGAGCCACAGCGGCAGCACGCACGTGTCGCCGACGATCGCCACGACGAGCAGGAACGACTTGACGTCGAGGCCCGCGGGCCGCAGGCGCAGCGCGATCGTGTAGACGGACCACATCGCCATCGACAGGATGATGAACAGGTCGCCCGCGTTGAGGCGGAACCCGAGCAGCGTCGCCACGCTGCCCTCCGACAGGATCGCGAGGACGCCGCCCAGCGAGACCGCGACGCCGAGCATCTGCAGCGGCGCCAGCCGCTCGTGCAGGAACACCCAGGAGATGGTGACGATCATCACCGGGATGAACGAGTTGAGGATGACGCCGTTGGTCGCCGTCGTGTAGTTGAGGCCGAGGTACGCGAGCGCGTTGTGCGTGCCGACGCCGATCGCGCCGAGGAAAAGCATCACCTTCCAGTTCGCGCGGATGATGGGCCAGTCGCGGCGCACGTACGGCCACGCGAACGGCGCGAGGATCAGCACCGCGAACAGCCAGCGAAGGAACGTCATCGCCATCGGCGGGATGTCCGCGTGCAGCCCGCGCCCGACGATCCAGTTGCACGCCCAGAAGAACGGCGTCAGCGTCAGCAGCAGGTAGGGAGAAACGCTGCGCGACGCGGCCATCCGCGCAGTATATGCGCGCGGCCGCGGGTCCGCGCGCCGGTATAATTCCACCCTTGAACCACGACGCGACTTCCGTTGCCGCGCCGCCGGCGGCCGCCGTGCGCGCGCCCGCTCTTCCCGCGCTGATCCCCGACCTGCCCGACGCGGGCCGCCGGGTCGCCGCGGGCCCGTTCGCGGGCTCGTCGGACGCGCTCGCGCTGGCGCAACTCGCGCGCCGGGCCGCGGACGACAAGCGGATGATCGCTCTGGTGACCGCGGACCCACTGTCCGCGCAGCGCCTCGCCGCCGAGATCCCGTGGTTCGCGCCGGACCTGCGCGTCGCGCTGCTGCCGGACTGGGAAACGCTGCCGTACGACCAGTTCTCGCCGCACCAGGACCTCGTGTCCGAGCGGCTGGCAACGCTCTACCGCGCTTCGCGCGGCGAGTGCGACGTGCTCGTCGTCGCCGCGACCACGGCGCTGTCGCGCCTCGCGCCGCCGTCGTACCTCGCGGCGTTCACGTTCTTCCTGACGCAGGGCGAGGCGCTCGACGTCGACGCGCTGCGCGCGCAGCTCGCGCTCGCCGGCTACTCGCACGTGACGCAGGTGGTGTCGCCGGGCGAGTTCAGCGTGCGCGGCGGGCTGATCGACCTCTTCCCGATGGGCTCGGCGCTGCCGTACCGCATCGACCTCCTCGACAGCGACATCGAGACGATCAAGACGTTCGACGTCGACACGCAGCGCACGCTGTATCCCGTGCCGAACGTGCGGCTGCTGCCGGCGCGCGAATTCCCGCTCGACGACGCCGGCCGCACGCGCTTCCGCAGAGGCTTTCGCGAGGTGTTCGAGGGCGACCCGTCGCGCTCGTCGCTGTACAAGGACATCTCGGCCGGCATCGTGCCCGCCGGCATCGAGTACTACCTGCCGCTGTTCTTCGAGCGGACGGCGACACTGGCCGACTACCTGCCGCCGACGGCGGCGGTCGCGCTGCACGGCGACGTGCGCGGCGCGATCGAGCACTTCTGGCAGGACACCGACGCGCGCTACCGGCTCCTGCGCGGCGACAAGGCGCGGCCGCTGCTGCCGCCCGTCGAGCTGTTCCTGCCCGCCGACGCCTTCAACGGTGCGCTCAAGCCCTTCGGGCGCGTCGAGTTCGCCATCGACGGCGCGGGCCCGACGACGGCGCTGCCCGCCGTGCACGTCGACCGCCGCGCCGAGGATCCGCTCGCGGCGCTGAAGCGCTTCCTCGCGACGACCGGCCTGCGCGTCGCGATCGTCGCGGAGAGCGCCGGCCGCCGCGAGACGATGCAGCACTTCTTCGCCGAGTTCGGGCTGACACCGGCGCTCGTCGACGATTTCGCCGCGTTCGCCGCCGGGACCGAGCGCGCGATGCTGGTCGCGGCGCCGCTCGCCGCCGGCTTCGCGTGGCCGGAAGGCGGCCTCGCGTTCGTCACCGAGACCGAGCTGTACGCGGGCGTCGTGCGCCGGACCGCACGCGAGGCGGCGAAACGCTCCAACGTCGACGCGATGGTGCGCGACCTCTCGGAGGTGCGCATCGGCGACCCGGTGGTCCACGAGGAGCACGGCATCGGCCGCTACCTCGGCCTCGTCACGCTCGACGTGGGCGACGGGCCGAACGAGTTCCTGCAGCTCGTGTACGCCAACGACGCGAAGCTGTACGTGCCGGTGTCCAACCTGCACCTCATCAGCCGCTACAGCGGCGCGTCGCCGGAAGCGGCGCCGCTGCACGAGCTCGGCAGCGGCCAGTGGGAGAAGGCCAAGCGCAAGGCGGCGCAGCAGGCGCACGACACGGCGGCCGAGCTGCTCAACCTCTACGCGCAACGCGCGGCGCGCCAAGGCCACGCGTTCGCGCTGAAGCCGCGCGACTACGAGCGCTTCGCGGAAGGATTCGGCTTCGAGGAGACCGCGGACCAGGCCGGCGCCATCGAGGCGGTGATCAAGGACATGACCGCGGGCCGCGCCATGGACCGCCTGGTGTGCGGCGACGTCGGCTTCGGCAAGACGGAGGTCGCGCTGCGTGCGGCATTCGTGGCGCTCCTCGACGGCAGGCAGGTCGCGCTGTTGGTGCCGACCACGCTGCTGGCGGAGCAGCACTTCCAGACATTCTCCGATCGCTTCGCGGACTTTCCGGTGCGCATCGCCGAGCTGTCGCGGTTCCGCACGGGCAAGGAGACGAAGGCCGCGCTCGAAGGCCTGACGAACGGGAGCATCGACCTCGTCATCGGCACGCACAAGCTGCTGCAGGGCGACGTCAAGTTCCGCAACCTCGGGCTCGTCATCATCGACGAGGAGCACCGGTTCGGCGTTCGCCAGAAGGAGCGGCTGAAGCGGCTGCGCGCGGAGGTCGACGTGCTGACGCTCACGGCGACGCCGATCCCGCGCACGCTCGCGATGTCGCTCGAAGGCATCCGCGACTTC
>JAYRNW010000019.1:0-4420 GCA_041911995.1 Casimicrobiaceae bacterium
ACGTCCCGCACCTGTTCAAGACGCAGAAGCAGATCGTCGCCGAAGAGCTGCCCGATGCGCGCACGAAGCTCGGCATCCTCGCGCTCGCCATCGGGCGGCTCACGGCGGCGGGGTACGTCTACATCGGCATGGACCACTTCGCGAAGCCCGGCGACGAGCTCGCCGTCGCGCAGCGCGAGCGCAAGCTGCACCGCAACTTCCAGGGCTACTCGACGAAGCCCGACTGCGACCTGATCGCGTTCGGCATCTCGGCGATCGGCAAGGTCGGCGCGGCCTACTCGGCCAACGTCAAGACGCTCGACGAGTACTACGCCCGCCTGGACGCGCACACGCTGCCGGTGATGCGTGGCGTCGTCCTCGACGCCGACGACCTGCTGCGCCGCGACGTGATCCAGAAGCTCATGTGCAACTTCGACCTCGACTACGCCGAGATCGAGCGCACGCACGGCATCCGGTTCGCGGACACGTTCGCGCCGGAGTTGGCCGCGCTGGCGCCGCTCGCCGCCGACGGGCTGGTCGAGATCGGCGGCAACGGGCTCAAGGTCACCGCGCGCGGCCGCCTGCTGGTGCGCACCGTCGCGATGACGTTCGACCGCTACCTGCGCGAACGCAAGCAGGGTCCGCAGTACTCGAAGGTCATCTAGCCGAACTTTGGGGTCAGAGCCGTAAGGCGGGCCGGCTTTGGGGTCAGGGCCATAACGGCTTTGGGGTCTAACGGCTTTGGGGTCAGAGCCGTAAGGCGGGCAGAGTGCTCGAAACGAAGAGAGCTTCCGCCGCCTTGCGGCTCTGATCCCAATGGCACGCTGCCCAAATTAACGGCTTTGGGGTCAGAGCCGTAAGGCGGGCAGAGTGCTCGAAACGAAGAGAGCTTCCGTCGCCTTGCGGCTCTGATCCCAATGGCACGTTGCCCAAATTAACTTACGGCTCTGACCCTCGACGAGGCTTACGGCTCTGACCCTCAACGGCAGACCCTCGACGAGGCTTACGGCTCTGACCCTCAACGGCAGACCCTCAACGGCAGAAGGAACGGACGATGGCGCTGGTCACCACCGCGAAGCAGGACGACGTCGGCTTCCTCACGCTGAACAGCCCGGAGAAGCGCAACGCGCTGTCGGCGCCGCTGATCGGCGAGCTGATCGCCGCGCTCGCCGCGTTCCGCGACGCGGGCGTGCGCGTCGCGATCCTGCGCGCGCCGGCGGGCGCGACCGTGTGGTCGGCCGGCCACGACGTCGCCGAGCTGCCGACCGACGGCCGCGACCCGCTGGGCTGGGACGACCCGCTGCGGCACCTGATCCGCGAGATCGAGAACTTCCCGGCGCCGATCATCGCGATGATCGAGGGCACCGTCTGGGGCGGCGCGTGCGAGGTGGCCTTCGCGTGCGACCTGATCGTCACGTCGCCGCAGACGACGTTCGCGGTCACGCCGGCCAAGCTCGGCGTCCCCTACAACGTCTCCGGCATGGTCACGTTCGCCAATTCCGCGAACCTGCGCATCGTCAAGGAGATGCTGTTCACCGCTTCGCCGATCAAGGCGTCGCGCGCCGAGGAGCTCGGCATGATCAACTACGTCGTGCCGGTGCCGCAGCTCGAGGCGTTCACGACCGCGCTCGCGCGGCAGATCGCCGCCAACGCGCCGCTGTCCATCTCGGTGATGAAGGAGCAGCTGCGCATCCTGTCCGGCGCCCGCCCGATGTCGCCGCAGGGCTTCGAGCGCGTGCAGGGGCTGCGCCGCGTCGTCTACGACAGCGACGACTACCAGGAAGGCATCCGCGCGTTCAAGGAGAAGCGCCGCCCGACCTTCCGCGGCCGCTAGCATCGCTGCATCTTGATCCTGCGCAACGCGGGCTTCCGCGTACCGGCTATCGTAGGCCGACGCGCGCGCCGACCCGCCGGCCGCGAGCCGCGCCGGCGCCCGCCCACGAGCGAACCCACCAGGGAGGAGTCCGCCATGCGCGCCAGAACCGCGATCATCGTCACGCTCGCCGTCGCCGCCGTCGCCATCCCCGGCGCCGCGGCGCAGAAGCTGCTCGGCAGCTACCAGTCGCTCACGACGCACGCCGCGCAGCAGGCCGCGCAGGCGGCGCTCGCGCGCTGCCAGAAGGACGGCTTCACGGTCGCGGTCGCCGTCGTCGACCGCGGCGGCCAGCCGCTCGCGATGCTGCGCGACAACCTGGCCGGCGCGCACACGAGCCAGACGGCGATCAGCAAGGCGGCCACCGCGGTGAGCTTCCGCACCGACACGACCGAGCTCGCCACGACGACGCAGGCGGGCCGCCCGCAGAGCGGCATCCGCGCGCTGCCCAACGTCGCGGCCATCGGCGGCGGCCTGATGATCCGCGCGAAGGGCGCGATCGTCGGCGGCATCGGCGTGTCGGGCGCGCCCGGCGGCGACGCGGACGACGTGTGCGCGAAGGCCGGCATCGCGGCGATCGGCGACGCGCTCGAGCTCGAGTGACGCGGCGCCTGCCGCGACAATCTGTCGCACCGCACGCGCCGCGGAGCGCGCAACGGCCCGTGCCCGTTTGATCCTGGTCAAACATCGCGCGGCCGTGGCTTTACCGGTCGAGGCACGTCGCTAGACTCGGATCTAGAGGAAGAGCGGGGGGAGAACGAGGAGCGCGATCGCGGCAACCCGCGGTCGCGCCTCCTTCGTTTCCGCTCCGCGGGCACGCCAACGACAAGCCACGAACGAGGTCGAGCCATGACGAACGTCCGACGCGCATTCGCGCACGTGATCACTGCAACGGTGCTGGCGCTCGTCGCCGCCGCCGCGGCCCCCGCCTTCGCGCAGGCGAAGCAGGCGACGGCCAAGCCGGCGGCGTTCGATGCAGCGCCGTGCCTCGCCTGCCACGGGCCGGTGAAGGCCTTCTACGACAGCGGCAAGCACAAGTCGGTCGGCTGCAACGCGTGCCACGACGGCACGGCGGCGCACCTGACGGATTCGAGCAAGCGGCCGGTCACGAAGACCGACCTCGCCACGTGCGGCGGCTGCCACCAGAACCAGTACAAGTCGTACGCGACGATGGACTTCCACCGCACGGCGCGCTACGAGAAGAAGCAGGCGACGGGGCCGGCGCCGGACCCGGCGTACGACATGCTGATGACGCCGCACGGCTTCACGCGCGAGCACAACCTGCCGCGCGGGCACACGTTCGCGCTGCTCGACCAGTACGTCGTCGACCGCGCGTTCGGCGGCCGCTTCGCGCCGAAGGACACGTGGCGCTACCTCGCGAGCAACGGCGACTTCAAGGTGTGGGACCTCGTCACCGACCTGTACCCGAACGACGCCGACCAGAAGGTGTTCAAGCCGGGCACCGCCGCCGCCGCGAATCCGGTGTGCCTGTCGTGCAAGACGCAGGACCACATCCTCGACTGGGCCTACATGGGCGACCCGGTGCCGGGCGCCAAGTGGAGCCGCACGTCGAAGGTCGTCGAGGCCGCGCGCTCGGTCAACCACGCGCTGAACTGCATCTTCTGCCACGACCCGCACGCCGCGAAGCCCCGCATCGTCCGCGACGCGCTGATCGAGGCGGTGACGCGCACCGACTTCCCGACGCTGTACTCGCAGGACACCGCGCACAAGACGAAGGTGGACGTCAAGGACCTGGGCGTGCGCGGCTACACGCGCAAGATCGGCATGCTCGAGCGCTACGACGGCCGCCTGCAGTGCGGGCAGTGCCACGTCGAGTACAACTGCAACCCGGGCTTCAACCCGAACACCGGCGAGGCCATCCCGATGGCCGACAAGCGGACGAACTACTTCCCGTTCGTCGGGCCCGCCGACATCCTGAAGGCGTACGACCACATCCAGTTCCGCGACTTCCGCAACCAGTTCACCGGCGCCGCGCTGTGGAAGGCGCAGCATCCGGACGTTGAGACGTACTACGGCTCGAAGCACGAGAAGGCCGGCGTCGACTGCGCGCAGTGCCACATGCCGAAGGTGAAGGACGCGAAGACCGGCAAGTTCTACACGTCGCACTGGCAGACCAATCCCAAGAACTACATCAAGGAAACGTGCCTGCAGTGCCACCACCAGTGGGACGAGAAGCAGGCGCGCTACGTGATCGAGTCGATGTACTCGCACTACCAGGGCAAGGTCCGCAACGCCGAGTTCTGGCTGATGCAGCTCATCGGCAAGTTCGGGCCGGCGCAGTTGGTCGGCGTGCCCGAGGACGCGCTGAAGGCCGCGCGTGCCAAGCACGGCGAGGCGCACGCGAACTGGGAATGGTGGACGGCCGCCAACGGCGCGTCGTTCCACAACCTCGACCTCGCCAAGGAATCGCTGGCGAAGTCGGTGACCGCCTCGCAGGAGGGCATCAAGATCCTCGACGACGCGATCAAGGCGAAGCAGGCTCCGCCGCCTGCGGCCCCGGCGGCGCCCGTGGCACCGGCGGCGCCGGCGGCGCCGAAATAGGACGGA
>JAYRNW010000020.1:0-14577 GCA_041911995.1 Casimicrobiaceae bacterium
CGCACCGGACCCCCCCCGCCCGGGCGGCGGTCCGCAACCCCCCCCCGGGCCCCCCGGGTGGGCGGCCCCGGGGGGGGCCCGCCCCGCCGCCGGGGCCGGGGCCCGCCGCCACGGCCTTCCGCCGCGTACCACAGCGTGACGGTGCCCGACAGCGCGTCGTCGTCGAAGGGCAGCAGCGCGACGCGCGCGCCGGAGCCCGACCAGAACAGGAACGTCCCCGTGCGGCGGCCCCGGTTGAACGCGCCGACGACGCGCGGCGCGCCGCCGGCGGTGCGCAGCTCGTACGCGCCGTGCGGCTGCCCGTCGCGGCAGCCGCCCTCGACCGTCAGGTCCTGCGCCGCGGCGACCGACGCCGCCAGCGCGACGCAGGCGAGCGCGGCGCGCCTCATCCGCGCCGCC
The DNA here is from genome assembly GCA_041911995.1 of Casimicrobiaceae bacterium. Lineage (GTDB taxonomy): Bacteria > Pseudomonadota > Gammaproteobacteria > Burkholderiales > Casimicrobiaceae > VBCG01. The sequence continues at coordinate 400 of JAYRNW010000020.1, forward strand.
GCGCCCACCACGCGGCGAGCTCGCCGACGATGCCGCGCCGGAATGCGAGCACGCACACGACGAAGATCGCGCCGGTGATCACGGTCACCCACTGCCCGAAGCCGGCCAGGTAGCTCTCGAGCCCGACGATCGCGAATGCCCCGACCACCGGGCCGAAGATCGTGCCCATGCCGCCCAGCAGCGTCATCAGCACGACCTCGCCGGACATCGTCCAGTGGACGTCGGTCAGCGACGCCAGCTGGAACACGATCGCCTTGGTCGCGCCGGCGAGCCCGGAGAGCGCGGCCGAGAGCACGAACGCGAGGAGCTTGTAGCGCTCGGCGTCGTAGCCCAGCGAGATCGCGCGCGGCTCGTTCTCGCGGATCGCCTTCAAAACCTGCCCGAACGGCGAGTGGACGATCCGGTAGACGAACAGGAACGCCGCCACGAAGATCGCCAGCACGACGTAGTACATGACGAGCGTGCTCGAGAGGTCGAGCACGCCGAACAGGCGCCCGCGCGGCACCGCCTGGATGCCGTCCTCGCCGTGCGTGAACGGCGCCTGCAGGTAGAAGAAGAAGATCATCTGCGCGAGCGCCAGCGTGATCATCGCGAAGTAGATGCCCTGCCGGCGGATCGCGAGCGCGCCCGCGACCACGCCGAGCGCGGTCGCCGCCAGCGTGCCGACGACGATCGCCGCCTCGGGCGGCCAGCCCCACTCCTTCGCCGCGTGCGCGGTGACGTAGCCCGCCGTGCCGAGGAACATCGCGTGGCCGAACGACAGCAGCCCGCCGAAGCCGATCAGCAGGTTGAACGCGCACGCGAAGAGCGCGAAGCACAGCGCCTTCATCAGGAACACCGGGTAGACGCCGGCGTGCGGCGCGACCACCAGCAGCGCGACCATGACGCCGGTCGCGAGCATGATCCCGCGCCGCGGCGGCGCGGCGGGGACGGCGGCGGCCGGCGGTGCGCTCACGCTCATCGCTCCTTGCCGAACAGCCCGGCCGGCCGCACCAGCAGCACCAGCACCATGATCACGAAGATCACCGTGTTCGACGCCTCCGGATAGAACACCTTGGTCAGCCCCTCGACGACGCCCAGGCCGAAGCCGGTCAGGATCGCCCCCATGATCGAGCCCATGCCGCCGATCACGACGACGGCGAACACGACGATGATGAGGTTGGCGCCCATCTGCGGGCTCACCTGGTAGATCGGCGCCGCCATCACGCCGGCGAGCGCGGCCAGGCCGACGCCGAACGCGTAGGTCAGCGTGATCATCCGCGGCACGTTGACGCCGAACGCCTGCACCAGCGCCGGGTTCTCGGTGGCGGCGCGCAGGTACGAGCCCAGCTTCGTCCGCTCGATGACGAACCAGGTGCCGAGGCAGACGACGAGCGAGGCGACGATCACCCACGCCCGGTACTTGGGCAGGAACATGAAGCCCAGGTTGAACGCGCCGGCGAACTCCTCCGGCAGCCGGTACGGCTGGCCGGAGCTGCCGTAGTAGTTGGTGAACACGCCCTGGACGATCAGCGCGAGCCCGAACGTCAGCAGCAGCCCGTACAGGTGGTCGAGCTTGTACAGCCGCGACAGCATCGTCCGCTCGATCAGCGCGCCGACGGCGCCGACGGCGACCGGCGCGAGCAGCAGCGACCACCAGTAGCCCACGCCCGCGCGCTCGAGCAGGAACCACGCGCAGAACGCCCCCATCATGTACTGCGCGCCGTGCGTGAAGTTGATGATGTTGAGCAGGCCGAAGATCACGGCGAGCCCGAGGCTCAGCATCGCGTAGAACGCGCCGTTGATGAGGCCGATCAGCAGCTGCCCGAAGAGGGCCTGCGTCGGGATGCCGAGAAATTCCATGCCGGTCAGAGACGGCGCCGCCCGGCGCCCTCGTCCCGGCGGGACGAGGGCCTGCGGGCAAGCGACGTTTCCAGGTTATTTCACCAGGGGGCAGTCCCCGTCCTTGAGCGGCCGGAACGCCTGGTCGGCCGGAATCGTCGCGCGGATCTTGTAGTAGTCCCATGGGCCCTTCGATTCCGCGGGCTTCTTTACCTCGACCAGGTAGGCCGGGTGGATCTTGCGGCCGTCGACACGGATGCTGCCCTTGCCGAACAGCGGGTCGTCGGTCGGCGTCTCCTTCATCTTCGCGATCACCCTGGTGCCGTCGTCGCTCTTCAGCGCCTCGACCGCCTTCAGGTAGTGCGTGACCGCCGAGTACACGCCGGCGTGCACCATCGTCGGGTGGATGCCCTTGTCGAGCGCCGAGAAGCGCTTGGCGAACGCGCGCGTCTGGTCGTTCATGTCCCAGTAGAACGTCTCGGTGAAGATGAGGCCCTGCGCGGTCGGCAGGCCGAGCGCGTGGATGTCCGTCAGGAACACGAGCAGGCCCGCCAGGTTCTGGCCGCCCTTGACGATGCCGAACTCGGCCGCCTGCTTGATCGAGTTCGTCGTGTCGCCGCCGGCGTTGGCGAGGCCGATGATCTTCGCCTTCGACGCCTGCGCCTGCAGCAGGAACGAGCTGAAGTCCTGGTTGTTGAGCGGCACGCGCACCTTGCCCAGCACCTTGCCGCCGGACTTCAGCACGACGGCCTCGGTGTCGCGCTCCAGCGCGTGGCCGAACGCGTAGTCGGCGGTGATGAAGAACCAGCTGTCGCCGCCGGTCTTCACGATGGCGTTGCCGGTGCCGTTGGCGAGCATCCACGTGTCGTACGTCCAGTGGATCGTGTTGGGCGAGCACGCCTTGCCGGTCAGGTCCGACGACGCGGCGCCCGACACGAGGAACGCCTTGCCCTTGTCCTTCGTGATCTGGTTGACGGCGAGCGCGACACCCGAGTTCGGCGTGTCGACGATCACGTCGACCTTGTCGACGTCGTACCACTGGCGCGCGATCGCGGAGCCGACGTCGGGCTTGTTCTGGTGGTCGGCGGACACGACCTCGACCTTGTAGCCGCGCTTTTCGATGCCCGAGTCCTCGATGGCCATCTTCGCGGCGACGATCGAGCCGGCGCCGGCCAGGTCGGTGTACAGGCTCGACATGTCGGACAGCACGCCGATCTTGACGACGTTGTCCGAGACCTGCGCCTGCGCGGCGGGCAGACAGAGCGCGGCGGCCACCGCGAGGCCGAGCGTCGTGCGTTGGAATGCGTTCATGGAACCTCCTCCTCGAATGGGTACCGCGTCTTCGCTACACGCCGAGATAGTCATGCAGCTTGTTCATGTTCGCGTCGAGGTCCGCGTTGCGGATCATGTCCGCGACGCGGCCGTGCTCGATCACGTAGTGGCGGTCCGCGACGGTGGCCGCGAACCGGAAATTCTGCTCGACGAGCAGGATCGTGAAGCCCTGCGCCTTCAGCCTCGCGATCGTGCGGCCGATCTGCTGGACGATCACCGGCGCGAGCCCCTCGGTCGGCTCGTCGAGCAGCAGCAGGCGCGCGCCGGTGCGCAGGATGCGCCCGATGGCCAGCATCTGCTGCTCGCCGCCGGAGAGCTTCGTCCCCTGGCTCCCCCGCCGCTCGCGCAGGTTCGGGAACAGCGCGAAGATCTCGTCGACGGTGAGCCCCCCGTCGCGCACGACCGGGGGCAGCAGCAGGTTCTCCATCACGTCGAGGCTCGCGAAGATGCCGCGCTCCTCGGGGCAGTACGCGATGCCGCGGCGCGCGATGCGGTTGGACGCGAGGCGCACCGTCTCCTCGCCCTCGAACACGATCGAGCCCTCGCGGCGCGGCACGATGCCCATGATCGCGCGCAGCGTCGTCGTCTTGCCCGCGCCGTTGCGGCCGAGCAGCGTGACGACCTCGCCCTGCGCGACGTCGAAGTCGACGCCGTGCAGGATGTGCGACTCGCCGTACCAGGCCTGGAGCCCGCGTACCGCGAGCAGCGGCGCCGCCGCGACGGCGGGTGCGGGAGCGGCGGCCGGCGCGGCCTCAGGCATGGCCGGCTCCGAGGTAGGCCTGGACGACGTCGGGGTTCTTCGAGACCGCGGCGTAGTCGCCCTGCGCGAGGATCTCGCCGCGCGCGAGCACCGTGATGTGGTCGGACAGCCGCGACACGACCGACAGGTTGTGCTCGACCATCAGCACCGTGCGGTCCTGCGCGACCTGCTTGATCAGCGCCGAGATCCGCTCGACGTCCTCGTGCGCCATGCCGGCGGTCGGCTCGTCGAGCAGCATCATCTCCGGGTCGAGCGCCAGCGTCGTCGCGATCTCGAGCGCGCGCTTGCGCCCGTACGGCAGCTCGACGGCCGGCGTGCCGGTGAACTCGGCGAGGCCCACGGCGTCGATCAGCTCGCCGGCGCGCGCGTCGAGCCCGTACAGCACCGCCTGCGGGCGCCAGAAGTCGAACGAGTGCCCGCGCCGGCGCTGCAGCGCGATGCGCACGTTCTCGAGGACGGTGAGGTGCGGGAACACGGCGGAGATCTGGAACGACCGGACGAGCCCCATGCGGGCGATGGTCGCGGGCCGCGAGCCGGTGATTTCGCGTCCGTTGAAGAAGATCTGGCCGGCGGTGGGCGTGAGGAAGTGCGTGAGCAGGTTGAAGCAGGTGGTCTTGCCGGCGCCGTTGGGGCCGATGAGCGCGTGGATCGTGCCGCGGCGGATCGCGAGGTTCACGTTGCGCACGGCGACGAAGCCCCGGAACTCCTTGGTCAGTCCGCGCGTCTCGAGAATCGTGTCGTCGGCCATGCGCCGCGGGCGCTCCGCGACTTGCGGCGCCGCTGCCCTTCGTCCGGTGGATCCGTCGATTATAGAGGCTACCGGCGCGCCGCGCGCAACGCCGGCCGGGCGCGCCTGCGCCGGGCCTGCGGTCAGGACGCCCCGGCGTCCGCCCGGCCGAGGTCCACGAGTTGCCACGCGTTGGCGAGCCCGGCGCGCATCGCGGTGTCGAGCGCGATCTGCGCCAGCTGCGCGACCGCGACCGGGTCGGGGCGCACGCCCGGCCCGCCGGGACCGGCGAGGCCGCAGTTCGCGAGCCACTCCGCCAGCGTGGCGCAGCGCGCGCCGGGGAAGTGCGCGCGCAGCACCGCCGCCAGGTCGATCCACGGTTGGCGCAGCGGCACGCCGAGGATCCGCCGGACCGCGCGCTCGACCATCGGCCGCACGCTCGCAGCGTCGTAGGCGACGAGCGGCGCCGCGCCGACGAACTCGAGCAGGTCGAGCAGCGCCGCGGCCGGGTCGGCGCCCGCGCCGTCGCCGCGCAGCGCGACCGCGCGGCAGCCGGCCAGGTCGACGCGCATGCCGTCGATGGCGACCGCGTCGACCGCCGCGAGTCGCGGTCGCCACGGGTCGCGCCCGCCGGCCTCGGCCACGACGACCACGTAGCGCGCGCGAGTGCGGCAGCGTCAGCGCCGCCGGCGGCGCGCCCTGCCAGCGCAGCAGCCGCTGCTCCTGCGCGCCGCCGACCTTCGGGCCGCCGAACAGGAAGTCGACCGCGCTCTCGATCAGCTTCACGCCGTACCTCGCCCGCACGCCGCGGCGCGGAGTCAGTAGTCGACGCGCGCGAGGAACGTGCGCTGCGACGCCGCGCGCGCCTCGCCCAGCGTCCGGATGCCCTGCTCGGTGAGCAGCGGGATCATCCGCAGGAAGACCTCGCCCGTCATGATCGCGTCGCCCAGCGCCGTGTGGCGGCCGATCGGGTTGATGCCCATCCGCTCGGCGATCGCCTCCAGCCCGTGCGCGGCCAGCTCCGGGTGCAGGACCCCGGACAGCAGCAGCGTGTCGAGCACCGGCTGCGTGAAGCGCACGCCGGTGGCCGCCTCCTTCAGGTGGAGGAAGCGCAGGTCGAACGCCGCGTTGTGCGCGACGAGCACCGTGTCCTCGCAGAACGCCGCGAACGCCGGCAGCACCTTGTCGATCGTCGGCTGGTTCTCGAGCATCGCGCCCTCGATGCCGGTGATCTTGGACGCTTCCGGCGACATCGGGCGCCGCGGGTCGACGAGCTGCTCGAACGTCTCCTGCTCCAGCAGGCGGCCGTTGACGATCCGCACGGCGCCGACGGAGACGATCTCGTCGCCGCCGGAGGGGTCGAGGCCCGTGGTCTCGGTGTCGAAGACCGTGTACGCGAGCGCCGCGAGCGGCCGGTTGTCGAGCTCCGGCGTCTGCCCGGCCTGGTGGAAGAGGTCGAAGTCGTAGTACTCGGGCCGGCTGCCGGTGCCGAGCGCGGCGCTCCACGGCGTCTCCTCGGGCCGCGTCAGCGGGATCGCGAAGCGGAAGTACTCGCGCTGTGCCGGCTTGTCGATCTGGTACCAGAGCTCGGCGTCGTGGCGCTCGACGATCTGCTTCAGCGTGAGCGGGCACGCCTCGCCGCCCAGCTCCATCGCGTCGGTCTGCCACGCCATCGTCGTCTCCGACCCGAGCGGCGCGCCGGTCCACACGAGGTCGAGGTGCGCGAGCGGAGGCGCCGGCTGCAGCGCGAAGCGGATCTCGCGGATGCCGAACTCGTCGCGCAGCCGCGCGACCAGGTACGTGATCCCCTGCATCAGCGAATAGCTGTCGACGTTGAGCCACGCCGACTCGTCGACCGCCTCGAGCTTCGTCGGCAGCCCGAGCTTCGCCTCGATGCGCCGGCGCGCCGCGGCGATGAGGTCGGCCCCGCGCATGTCCTCGAGCGGCCACTCGGTGCGCAGCGAGTCGGCGAACTCGCCGACCGTCCGGTCGAGCCGCGCGGACAGCGCGAGCGCCTCCTGCTCGATGACGGCGATGAAGCGGTCGCGCGCGTCGCGGTCCATGTCCGGGAACGACGCGATCGTCTCGACCGCCGCGCGCATGTTCGCGAGCGACGCGCGCGTGCCCTGCGTCAGCGTCTGCAGCAGCCGGTCGCGGCGGCCGCCGGTCTCGATGCGGCGCGTGATGTTGTCGAGCAGCAGCACGAACCCGGCCACGCCGTCGACCGTCGCGTCGGCCCCGGCCGCCGGTGCGCCGCCCAACACCGGCGCGAGCTGCACGCGGACCAGCTGCCCCGCCGGGGCGGTCGTCACGAAATTGGCGACCGGGGCGCCCGTCCCGTGGCGGACGTGCTCGTGGATGCTCTCGAGCGCGTGGATGATGAGGTTGCGGTCGAAGATCGCGAAGATCGACCGTCCGAGCCCCACCAGGCTGTGCGCCTTGCCGGGCGCGGCGTCGTCGATCGGCTTGCGCAGCAGCTGCATCGCGCGCGCGTTGTAGAGCAGGATGCGGCCCTCGACGTTGCACATCACGACGCTCTGCGCGAGCTCGGACATCAGCGCGGCGAGCCGGCTCCGCTCCTGCTCGATGCGCGCGTTCGCGTCACGCACCTGCCGCTCGACGGAGGCCTCGAGCGCCTCGTGCGCGTCGGCGAACTCGTTGACGATGGCCGTGAGCGCCCGCGTCTCGGCCGACCCGCGCGGCGGCGCGCGGTGCGCGTGGTTGGCGTGGCGCATGATGCGCGCGTCCTCGGCGAGCTGCCGCGGCGCCTTCACGTAGCGCGCGAGCAGCGCGCGCACGACGGCCGCCAGCGGGACCAGCAGCAGCAGCGCGGCGACCACCAGGCCCGGCGCGCGGTCCGCCGCGAGCCCCGCGAGCCGCGTGCGCTCGTCGGCCGGCAGGTCGGCCACCGCCAGCAGCGCGGTGCCCGCCATCGCCGCGAGCACGAATCCCCAGGCGGCGGCGAGCGCCGCGGCGAAGCGGGCCTGGTCGGACATCGGCTACTCGCCCAGGAGGTCCGCGACCTTGACCAGCAGCTCCTTCGTCGAGAACGGCTTCGTCACGTACGCGTCGGCACCCACGGCGATGCCCTTCGTGACCTCGACGTCGCGGCCCTTGGCCGAAAGCATGACGATCTTGATGCCCGCCCACGCCGGGTTCTCGCGCACCTTCTGGCAGAGCTCGTAGCCGGACAGCCGCGGCATCATCACGTCGAGCAGCACGAGGTCCGGCGCGAAGTCGGCGACCGCGGCGAGCGCCGCCTCGCCGTCGCCGACGACCTTGACCGCGTAGCCCTTCTGTTTCATCAGGAACTCGAGCGAGACGACGATGTTGGGCTCGTCGTCGGCAATCAGGATCTTCTTCCCCATCTCTCCTCCTGCGCCCGCGCGGGCGCTCCTGCGTTCGTCACGTCACGTCGCGGCCGCAGCCGCCGCCGGCAGCGCGAACGCGAACGTCGCGCCGCGGCCGGGCGCGCTCTCGACCCACAGCCGGCCGCCCAGGTGCTCGATGATCTGCCGGCTGATCGGCAGGCCGAGGCCGGTGCCCTGCGGCTTCCCGGTCAGCGTGTCGCCCGCCTGCCGGAACTTCTCGAAGATGACGCGCTGGTTCTCCCTGCTGATGCCCGGGCCGTTGTCGGTCACGCGCACGACGACGTCCCCCGCGTCGCCGCGGACGTCGACGACCACGCGCCCGGTGTCGGCGGCGACGAACTTCACGGCGTTCGACAGCAGGTTGATGAGCACCTGCACGACGCGGTCGTGGTCGGCCACGACCGGCGGCACCGTCCCCGCGAGCTTCAGCTCGAGGCCGACGTTCTTCGCGCCGAAGAGCTGTCCGGTAGCGTTGACCGAGTCCTCGGCGACCGCCTTCAGGTCGACCTCGCCGACCTGCCACTCGGCGCGGCCGGACTCGAGCTTGGCGAGGTCGAGCACCTGGTTGATGAGCCGCGTCAGCCGCTCGCTCTCGTGGATGACGATCTGCAGGAAGCGCTGCCGCTCGGCCGGCTCGAGCTCGGGGTTGTCGTGCAGGATCTCGGAGAACGCGCGGATCGACGTCAGCGGCGTGCGCAGCTCGTGCGTGACCGTCGACACGAAGTCGTCCTTCAGCCGGTCGAGCTCCTGCAGCCGCTCGTTCGCCGCGCGCAGCTCGGCGGTCGCCGCGATCAGCGCCTGCGACTTCTGCTCGAGCTCGTGGCTGTACGCGATGACCTGCGAGGCCTCGTCCAGCATCGACATGACCTCGTCGACGGACAGCGCGTCCTCCTTGACCGTCGAGGCGACCATGATCCGCGCCGACGCGCCGCCGATGGCGCCCGCCAGCGTCGTCTCCGCGAAGCGCACGAGGCCCGCGTCGGCCGGCATTTCCGCCGGCGTGCGGTAGCCGCGCCGCGCCGCGTAGTCGGCGAGCGCCGCCTGCGCCCGCTCGGCGCCCAGGAAGCGCGCGAGCAGCGCCTGCAGGTCGGGCAGCGACGCCGTGCCCTTCCATGCGCGGACGTCGAGGTCGCCCTCGCCGCGGCGGAACGCGTCGACGAAGCGCGCCGCCTGCGCCTGCTCGGCCGGCCCCTGCCGCGTCACCACCGACACCGCGCAGTAGGCGCCGATGTTGGCGACCATGCTCCACAGCATCGCGTGCGTGATGTCGTTCAGACCGGCGAGGCCGAACAGCGCGTAGGGCTTCAGGAGCGCGATGCCGAACGGGCCGTGCTCGACGAACCCCGCCGGCAGCCAGCCGGACTTCGCGAACGACGGCAGCAGCAGCGTGTAGAGCCAGACGGCGAAGCCGGCGGAGAGCCCGGCGAACGCGCCGGCCCGCGTCGCGCCGCGCCAGTAGATGCCGCCGATCACCGCCGGCGCGAACTGCGCGACCGCCGCGAACGAGATGAGACCGATGGCGACCAGCGCGTACGCCTCGCCGGCCAGCCGGAAGTACAGGTAGCCCAGCAGCACGACGGCGACGATCGCGCCGCGCCGGATGCCGAGCAGCAGGCCGGTGAGGTCGCGCTGCAGCGCGAGGCGCACGCGCCGCGTCCGCAGCAGCACCGGCATCACGAGGTCGTTGCACACCATCGTCGACAGCGCGATCGTCTCGACGATCACCATCCCGGTCGCCGCCGACAGCCCGCCGATGAACACGAACAGCGCGAGCGCCTCCTGCTTCTCGGCCATCGGCACCGTCAGCACGAACGTGTCGGGGTCCGCGCCGCCCGCCGGGAAGTGCAGGACGCCGCCGAAGGCGACCGGCACCACGAACACGTTCATCGCCAGCATGTACAGCGGGAACAGCCAGATCGCCTTGGCGAGGTGGCGCTCGTTCACGTTCTCGACGACCGCGATCTGGAACTGCCGCGGCAGGAACATGATCGCGAGCATCGACAGCACGGTGAGCCACGCCCAGCTCGCATACCCGCCGGCGGCGCCGCCCAGCGGCGCGAACAGCGCCGCCAACCGCGCGTGCGAGCTCGCGCGGGCGAAGATGTCGGCGAGGCCGCCGTAGACGCCGTACGTGATGAAGATGCCGACGGCGAGGAACGCCACCAGCTTCACCAGCGACTCGAACGCGATCGCCGCGACCATGCCCTCGTGCCGCTCGGACGCGTCTAAGTGCCGCGTGCCGAACAGGATCGCGAACGCCGCCAGCGACAGCGCGATCCAGAACGCGGTGTCCGCCTGCACCGGGACCGCCTCGCGGTGCGCCGGCATCACGACGTCCGGGTACTGGACGAGGATCGTGTAGCTCGTCGACACGGCCTTCAACTGCAGCGCGATGTACGGCACGACGCCGATCACCGCGATCACCGTGACGAGCCCGGCCAGCAGCGCGCTCTTGCCGTAGCGCGTCGACACGAAGTCCGCGAGCGACGTGATCCGGTGCGTCTTGCTGATGCGGACGATCTTGCGCACGACCAGCCACCACAGCGCCATCATCAGCGTCGGCCCGATGTAGATCGGCAGGAAGCCGACGCCGTCGGAGGCCGCGCGGCCGACGCTGCCGTAGAACGTCCACGCCGTCGCGTACACGCCGAGCGACAGCGAGTAGATGTACGGATTGGCGATGATCGAGCGGCCGGCGTCGGCGCGCTTGTCGCCGTAGTAGGCGACGCCGAACAGCACGCCCAGGTAGGCGAGCGTGACCGGGATGATCACCCAGCTCTGCAGCATGGCGGCCGGCGGCGGGTCGACGGCGTCAGCGCGAGCGCTCGACCACCAGCGCGAGCAGGCCGATGAGCAGCGCCCAGCAGGAGAACACGTACACGTACAGCACGGGGACGCCGAACGCCAGCGCCACGCGGTCGAACACCGCGAGCAGCGGGTAGTTGAACAGCAGCGTGCCCAACAGGAACAGCGCGATCAGGCGCTGGCTCTTCACGGGCGATGGCGGCATCGGTCGCCTCCGGTCACGGTTCGCGGCATGCGCGCCGATGATAGCAAGCGCACCGCCCGCCGTGGCGGCCGAACCCCCGCGCCGCGCCGCGGCCGCCCCCTACAGGCGGTACGCCGTCCGCAGGCGCTCCTGCAGCTGCTTCGCCTGCCGGAACGCCTCCTTGAGCATCCGCTGGTCGATGTCGTGCAGCGCATAGGGATCGATCCGGTTCGCGCTGCCGTGCGCCACCGGCACGTCCTGCTGGCGCAGCCGCAGCAGCTGCAGGAAGTGGAACGCCTCGATCGTCGCGTCGACGTGGCGCGGCTCGACGTGCAGGCGCGCTCCGGCGAGCCGCAGCCGCGCGGCCGTCCCGGTCTCGGCGATGCCGTGCGCCAGCGCGAACACCCGCGCGCAGTCGACGAACAGGCGCGTGCCGCGCGTCTTCAGGTCGACCGTGCCCTTCGCCGCGCCGTCGTCGTCGACGACGAACGCGCGGATGAGCCCGAGCGGCGGGTCGACGTCGAGCGCGTTCTGCACCATGAGCCGCAGGAACGCCGCGTTCGCCTGCGTGTAGCCGAGCAGCCACTCGCGCAGCGTGTCGGCGAGCGTCGTGTCGCCGGTGAGCGGCCGGAAGTCGAACACGATGTTCGCGCCGAGCAGCGCCGGCGGCGTCGGCTGGCGGATCCACGCGAGGAACTTGGCCTTCCACTCCTCCATCGACAGGCACAGGTCGGGGTTGCTCGCCATCACGTTGCCGGTGCACAGCGGGAAGCCCAGCCGGTCGAGACCGGCGTTGACCTCGGCCGCGAACGCGAGCAGCCGGCCGCGGATCGCGTCGGCCGCCTGCGCGTCCGGCGCGGCGAACAGGATCGCGTTGTCCTGGTCGGTCGCGAACGTCTGCTCGCCGCGGCCCTCGCTGCCCAGCGCGAGCCAGCACCAGTCGATGCCGGCCAGGTCGTGCCCGCGTCCGGCCAGGTCGATCGCGCGCCGCGTCAGCGCGTCGTTGAGCGACGCGATGGTCCGGGTCAGCGGCTCCGCGCCCACCCCCTGCACGAGCAGGTTCTGCGTCAGCCGCCGGATGTCGTCGCCGGCGCGCTTCAGCCCGTCGATCGCGTCGGCCGAATTCAAGCCCTCGATCACGTCGCGCATCGACACGCGCTGCAGCGCGAAGAGGTCGCGCTCGTTGACCACGCCCAGCAGCCGCCCGCTTTCCACGACGATCACCTGCCGGATGCCGCGCTCGGCCATCACGTGCATCGCCTCGTACGCGGTAGCGGTGCCGGGCAGCGTGACGATCGGCGCCGACATCGCGTCGGCCACGGCCGCGGACAGCGGGCGCTCCGGCAGCACGACCCGCTGCAGCAGGTCGACCAGCGTCAGCATCCCCACCGGCGCGCCCTTGCCGTCGACCACGACGATCGTGCGCACCTGCTCGTCGGCCATCCGCTGCGCGGCCTCGCGCAGCGTCGCGGTCGCCGCGCACGCGACCGGCGCGTGCCGGACGAGCTCGGCCAGCGTGCGCGTCAGCGTCTGCTGCTCGGCGGCGCGCTGGCGGTACTGCCCGTAGAGGCTCTCCAGCGACTGCCGCAGCGTCTCGGTGATCGCCTGCGTGCAGTACCGCTCGAACTCCGGCGATGCCTGCCGCAGCGCGAGGAAGTCGTCGCGCGGCAGCAGGTAGCAGAACGTGTCCTGCAGCGCGTGGAAGATCTTGGTCGTCGTCCCGCCGGCCGACAGCGCGCCGACCGGGAACAGCTCGCCGGGCCCGAGCGTGCGGTCGGGCTCCGCCTGCGTGTCGTCCGGGCGGCGGCCGACCAGCCCCTTCTGCACGATGTACAGCGCGGCGACCGGCCCGCTCTGCGCGGACAGGATCGTCGTGTCCTTCGCGAAGTAGGCGAGCTGCAGCCGCGGCACGTACTCGCGCAGCGTGGCCTCGCGCATCCGGTCGAACGGCGCGTGGCGGCGCAGGAAGTCGCAGGCGGCGTCGACGACGGGCGGCGGCGCGGCGGCGGTCGTGCTCATGGGGGAAGCCTAAGCGGCGCCCGCGCACCGCGCAAGCAAAAACCCCCGCCGGGGCGGGGGTCCTTGCGTTGCGTCAAGGGCGGGAAGGTCAGTGCGCCGCCGCCTTCGTGGCCAGCAGGCCGGTGTTCTGGCGGACGTACAGCTCGTCCCACATGTCCTCCGAACGCTTGTCGCGGTACAGCAGCGAACCCAGGATCACCGCGAGGAAGCCCAGCGGGATCGAGAGGAGGCCCGGGTTGCGCAGGTCGAACAGCGGCTTCTCGAGGCCGACGAGCGACGTGCGGTCGCTGCCGATGTCCTTGATCCGCGCTTCGGCCGCCGCTTTCGCCTTCTCGGACTTCGCGATCGCGGCCTTGAGCTTGTCCTGCGCCGGCGCCTCGGTGGCGGCGGTCAGGTCGGCGTTGAACTTCGCGAGGTTGGCCGTCTCGGTCGCGACGATCTTCTCCTGCGCCCCCTTGATCGCCAGCGGGTACGTCATGTTCGGCGACACCAGCACGAGGCCGATGGCCGACAGCGTGCCGACCAGCATCCCCAGCACGATGCCGCCGGTGTTGCAGCGCTTCCAGAACAGCGTCAGCAGCACGCACGGGAAGTTCGCCGACGACGCGACCGCGAACGCCAGCGCGACGAGGTGCGCGACGTTCTGGCCCTTGGCGAGGATGCCGATGGTGATCGCGATGGCGCCGACGATGACCGTCGCCACGCGGGCCGCCTTGACCTGCTCCTCGGGCGAGACGTGCTCCTGCCGGATCACGCCGACGTACAGGTCGTGCGCCATCGCGGACGCCGCCGCGAGCACGAGGCCCGCCACGACCGCCACGATCGTCGCGAACGCCACCGCCGCCACGAACGCGAGGAACAGGTTGCCGAGCATCGAGTCGGGGCCGCCGCCGACGTACTGCGCGAGCAGCGGGCCGGCCATGTTGCCGCCGGCGTCGATCGACTTGATCTGCGCGGCGCCGACCTTCATCGCGGAACCCATGCCGAGGAACAGCGTCAGCACGTAGAAGCCGCCGATGATCGCCATCGCCCAGATCACCGACTTGCGCGCGTCCTGCGCGGTCGGCACGGTGAAGAACCGCATCAGGATGTGCGGCAGGCCGGCGGTGCCGAACACGAGCGCCATGCCGAGCGAGATCTGGTCGATCGGCGCCTTGAA
>JAYRNW010000021.1:0-12508 GCA_041911995.1 Casimicrobiaceae bacterium
CGCCGCACCTGCCGCGCCCGCCGACGCGGCGGCCCCCGCGCCCGCGGCCGCGCAGCCGGCCAAGGCCGCGCCGGGGACGCTCGTGATCTCGGCCGTCGGGATCGTGGATCCGACCGAGCCCCGCTACCAGGGCGACAAGGCGCTGATGCAGAGCGACCTGCGCGCCGACTCCCGCCGCGAGCTCGTGCAGAAGGCCGTGGGCCTGCTCGTGGACTCGGGCTCGGTGACGAAGAATTACGACGTGCTGCGCGACCGCGTGCTGGCGAAGAGCGGCGACTTCGTGACGACCGTCGTGCGCGAGAGCGCGCCGGAGACGGGGAAGGACGGTCTCGTCTTGCTGACGACCGAGGCGGTCGTGAACGTCAAGGCGGTCCAGAAGTCGCTGAACGAGATGTCGCGCAGCGAGCGCATCGAGTTCATCCGCGCGAGCGGCGATCCGCGTGTGGCCGTTCGCATCACGACGCGCGACGCGGACGCGCCCGACGCGCCGGCGCGGCCGTCGCCGATCGCCGAGAACATCCTCAAGGAGCGCATCAAGTCGTTCGGCTTCCGGACGTGGTCCGACGACGCGGTGGGCCGGCCCGGCGAGCGCGCGGGCCCGGACTTCGTGATCGAGGGCGAGGCCCGCGTCAAGCGGCTGTCGATGAAGCTGGCGGCCTCGGGGCTCGTCGTGACCAAGTACGCGCTCAACTCGTGGACGATCAAGGCCGTCGACCGCGCGACGGGCGAGGAGATCTACTACAACACGAAGCTGCCGGCCGGTGACGGGTCGTGGGCGACGGAGGAGGAGGCGTTGAAGGCGATCGGTGCCAAGATCGCCGCCGAGTTCTCGCGTGACTTCTTCCTGCAGCACGTGACGGTGAGCGGCCGGCGGACGACGCTCAAGTTCGAGGGGCTGCCGCCCTCGGTGGCCGAGGAGGTGCTGCGGCGCGAGCTCGTGGGGTTGCCCGTGGTGATCACCGTGTACCCTGGCGGCGCCGGGCGGCCGCACGTGTACGACATCGACCTGTCGGGCAGCGGCGCGGCCGCCGACCTGGTCGCGGCGGGGATCCTGAAGCCGCTCAACGCCAAGCTGGGCCAGACGTGCCTCACCGTCGGCGCGGTCGCCGGCGACGAGGTCGCGATCGTGTTCGACGCGCGCTGCAACGACCCGGCGGTGCTCGCACGGCTGGAGACCCATCCGCCGGCGTCGCTCTACGGCGCGCCGGCCAGCCGCCAGAAGGCGGTCATCCGCAACCCGGACACGCTGAAGAAGCTGACGATCTAGAGCAACGTCAAGTTCTTTCGCCACAGAGGACACAGAGAACACAGAGAACACAGAGAACACAGAGAAGGGCCATGCGATCCCGCGTCGAGCGGGCCTCATGCCGAGTTCTTCCTTCGTGTTCTTCGTGCTCTTCGTGGTTCGGGGTTTTCCTCCGCGGCGCGCCACGCCCTTGGGGCGGCCCGGCGCGCGCTGGGTCAATCCTCGGCGGCGAGCGCGCCGCGCAACGCTTCCGCAGCGTCGGCGATCGCGCGGCGGCCCACGTCGACGACGCCGCCCAGCGACAGGAACGCGTGCACCATCCCGGGGTAGTCGGCGATGTCGACCGCGTTGCCGTCGGCCATCAGCCGGCACGCGTACGCGATGCCGTCGTCGCGCAGCGGATCGCACTCGCCGACCATGACGAGCGCCGGCGGCAGCCGCGACAGGTCCTCGCAGACGAGCGGCGCGTAGCGGAAGTCGCGGCGGTCGTCCTCGCTCGCCCGGTAATGGTCGTGGAACCACAGGATCGTCCGGCGGGTGAGGAGGTAATCGTCGGCGAACGCGTGCTGCGACGGCAGCTCCTCGTCCGCCGCCGTGCGCGGGTACACGAGAAGCTGGAAGCGCAACGCCGGCCCGCCGGCGTCGCGCGCGAGGATCGCGCACACCGCGGCCAGGTTGCCACCGGCGCTGTCGCCGCCGACGGCGAGCCGCGCGGGGTCGCCACCGTGCGCGCCGATATGGGCCGCCGTCCACTGCAGCGCCGCGAAGCTGTCGACCACGCCGGCCGGGAACCGGTGCTCGGGTGCGAGCCGGTAGCCGACCGCCAAGATGATGCAGTCGGCCTGCACGGCGAGCTGCCGGCACAGCGCATCGTAGCTCGCGAGGCTGCCGACCACGTGGCCGCCGCCGTGCAGCCAGACCAGCACCGGCAGCGGCGTGGACGCCGCGCGCGGTACGTAGATGCGCACCGGCACCGCGCCTTCCGGTCCCGCCACGTCCTGCTCGACGACGGCATGCACGGGCACCGGCTCGACGTCGAGCGCGCCCATCTTGCGCTCGTGCCAGTCGCGCGCTTCCGCTGGCGTCATCTGCCAGTACTCGGGCGCGTCCGCGGCGCGGACCTTCGCGAGCAGTGCTGCGACCTGCGGATCGAGCGGCACGACGGGAGCCGAGGGGCGGCAGCGCCGCTTTCAGCGCACGATGTTGACCGGCACGCCGACGTGCGGCACGAGGTCGGCGACGATCTCGCCCAGCTGCGCGCCTTCGCCGCGCTCGGTCTCCGTGACGAAGACCTGCGCGGAGCCCAGCTCGCGCGCGTAGTGCGCGACGACGTGCGCGAGGTCGCCGACGCCGATGTGGACCGTGCACGGGACGCCGGCCTTCTCGAGCAGCGCGCGCGCGGGTTCCACCGCCTTCATGCCCTGCTCGTGGTGGAGGTCGCGCAGCGCGTCCTCGTCGACGAACGTGCTGACGTCGCGGCTCACCGGCGCCTGGACGTTCAGCAGGTCGACGGCGACCGCGCCGCGGAACATCGGCAGCTCCGCGATGAAGCGGCCGACGCCGCGCAGCGATTCCTCCGAGCCGTCGGCGGCCAGCAGGAAGCGCAGCTGAGGGGCGGGCGCCGCGGCGGCCGCGTGCTGGTCGGCGCCGGACGCCAGGTCGACGATCGGATGCGTGACCTCTTCCTCGACGGCGCGCGCCGCCAGCCACTTGCCGACGGCCACGACGACGGCGGCACCCGCCGCCGGCGCCACGTAGTGCAGCCACGCCGCGTTCGCGTCGACCCACTCGCGGACCGCGGGATCGGTGATCGCCATCTCGCCGGCCACCCAGCCCAGCAGGCCGCCGCCGATCGTGACGATCACCGGCCAGCGCTCCATGAACCGCATCAGGATCGTGCTGCCGAACACGACCAGCGGAATGCTGATCAGCAGGCCCAGCGTGAGCAGCAGGATGCTGTCCTTCGCGGCGGCCGCGACGGCGATCACGTTGTCGAGGCTCATCACCAGGTCGGCGATCAGGATCGTGCGGATCGCCGCCAGCATGCCGGCGTTCGCCGCCTTGTGCCCTTCGGCGGCTTCCTCCTCTTCCGGCAGCAGCAGCTGGACGCCGATCCACAGCAGCAGCGCGGCGCCGACGAGCTTGAGGTAGGACAGGCGCAGGATCTCGACGGCGACGATCGTCAGGATGATCCGCATCACCACCGCAGCGCCGCTGCCCCACAGGATGGCCTGCTTCTGCTGTTTCGCCGGCAGCGAGCGCGCGGCGAGCGCGATCACGACCGCGTTGTCGCCGGACAGCACGATGTTGACGCCGATGATCTGCATCAGGGCGACCCAGAAACCCGCGTCGGTGAAGTTCATCAGGGAGGCTTTCGAAGTTCGCGCCGGCAGCCGCCGGCGTGGCTCGCATTATCTGGACCGGCCCCGCGTTTGTCCAACCGCGCCGCAGCGCGCCTCCGATCCGCCGGCCCCGCGGCTTGCCGTCAGCGCAGGCGCCGCACCAGCGCGTCGGCCATCTCGCGGGTCGATGCGCGGCCGCGGAGGTCGCCGGTCCGGATGCCGTCCTCGCGCAGCACGCGGTCGATCGCGACGCGCACGCGCCGCGCCGTTTCGCCGTGCCCGACGTGGTCGAGCATCATCGCCGCCGCCAGCAGCAGCGCGAGCGGGTTGGCAACCCCCTTGCCCGCGATGTCCGGCGCCGAGCCGTGGACCGCCTCGAAGATCGCGGCGTCCTCGCCGATGTTGCCGCCCGGCGCCATGCCGAGGCCGCCGACCAGGCCGGCGATCTCGTCGGACAGGATGTCGCCGAACAGGTTCGTGGTCACGATCACGTCGAACTGCCAGGGATCGAGCACGAGCTGCATCGCGCACGCGTCGACGATCCGCTCGTCGCAGGCCACGCGGCCCTCGTACCGGCGGGCGACGTCCTTCGCCGTCTCGAGGAAGATCCCGGTCAGCGCCTTCAGCACGTTGGCCTTGTGCACGATCGTGACCTTGCGGCGGCCGTTCTTCGCCGCGTAGTCGAACGCGAACTCGGCGATGCGCCGCGAGCCGGCGCGCGTGTTCACGCCCGACGAGATCGCCGCGGCACGCGGGTCGCCGTCGATCGGGATGTAGTGTTCGAAGCCGACGTAGAGGCCCTCGAGGTTCTCGCGGACCAGCACGATGTCGATGTCGTCGTAGCGGCCGCCCGGGATCAGCGTGCGCGCGGGGCGGACGTTCGCGTAGAGCTTGAACTCCTCGCGCAGCCGCACGTTCACCGACCGGAAGCCGCCGCCCACCGGCGTGGTCAGCGGTCCCTTGAGCGCCAGCCGCGTGCGCCGGATGCTGTCGAGCAGCGCGGGCGGCAGCGGGTCGCCGGACGCGGCGATCGCGGCCATGCCGCCCTGCTGCACGTCCCACGCGAACGGGGCGCCGGCCGCGTCCAGCACCGCGACCACCGCCTCCGTGATCTCGGGGCCGATGCCGTCGCCGGGGACGAGCGTGGCGGCGATGGTCGGGGAGGGGCGGGCCTGCGACATGGAAGATCCTCGAGGACGTGCGGTGGACGCCGGCGCGGCGCATGGGTGCAGCCGGCGGCCGGCGCGCTTAGTGTGCCATCGGCGGCGAAGGCCCGTCGCCCACGGGTTAACCGCGACGCGCGGCCGCGCGTCCGGGGGCCGTCGGGGCAGGCCCGATCCCGGCGCGCGTTCCGGCCGTACGCGAAGTCGAGTAGACTTTTGCCTTCCGCATTGCCGCTGTCGTCGCCAGCCTCACGCCATGTCGTCCGCCGACCCGCCGGAACCCGAAACCCGCACGCTTGCCGCCGCCGCGGCGCCGCGCGCCGACGCGCAGCGCGCGCAGGCGCTCGGGCAGGCGCTGCTGAAGGGGCTCGGCGTCGCGGAGCTCGACCTGCCCAACGGCGTCGACGCGCGCGTGATGGAGGACATCGGCAGGCTGCTGCGCGAGATGACGGCGTGCACGGTCGACATGCTGCGGCTGCGCGCGCAGGCGAAGAGCAGCATCCACGCCGAGATGACGATCATCGGCCCGCGGGCCGTGAATCCGCTCAAGGCCGCATGGGACGTCGACGTCGCGCTGCGCCACCTGCTGGCACCAGAGCGGACCGACCTCATGAGCCCGCTGCGCGCGGTCACCGACGCGTACGACGACCTGCGCGCCCACGACCGCGGCCTCGCCGCCGGCATCGAGGCGGCGCTGCAGAGCCTGCTGCAGCGCTTCAGCCCGGACGCCTTCGACCGGCGCCTGGAGGCGAAGGGCGCGCTCGACCGGTTCCTGCCCGCCAACCGCAAGGCGCGGCAGTGGGACCTGCTGCTCGATCTCTACGAGGACATCGCCAAGGAAGCGCAGGACGATTTCTGGTCGGTGTTCGAGCGCGAGTTCCGCCGCGCGTACGCGACCGGGCAGGCGCAGGCGCCGCAACAGGGCTGAGCGGCCGCCGGCGCTTCGGGTCTCCGCGCGTCGCGCCTGCGGCGCGCGTCCCAAGCGCCTGTCATCCCGACCGCAGGGAGGGATCTGCTGTTCGCACCGATGCGTGGAACAGCAGATCCCTCCGCGCTGCGCGCGTCGGGATGACCGCGCGCCTTCGGCGCGCGGTCACTCCACCGCTTCGCTGGTGTGGTGCAGGATGCCGGTCGTCATCCGCAGGAGCCCCGACATGTGGTTCAGCATGTTGAGCACGATCCGGCGGTAGAGATCCGGGTCGCGCGCGTGGATCCTCTCCAGATTGCTGCGCGAGAGGCTGTAGGTGACGACCTCGCCCTCGGCGACCGCGGTGACCGACCGCGTCCCGCCCTCGATCATCGCCGACTCGCCGAAGATGACGCCGGGCGCGAGCGTGACGACCCGCCGGCGCCGGCCCTTGGCCTCCGGGTCCTCGGTGACGATGCTGACGGCGCCGCGGGCGAGCAGGTACAGGCGGTCGCCCAGCTGTCCTTCGTGGTACAGCGCCGCCTGCGCCGGAAAGAGCTGCCGGTCGAGGTAGGGCTTCATGAACTCGAGCTCGGACGGCGCGAGCCCGGCGAACAGCGCGAACTCGCCGATCGCGAGCTCGCGGTCGCTGGCGGCCGCCTGCGCGTGCTCGAGCAGTTGCCGCTCCGCCCATTCGAGCGCGCGGTCCGTGTCGCCGAACCAGTCGTCGTGGTGGCGCTGCACGAACAC
The DNA here is from genome assembly GCA_041911995.1 of Casimicrobiaceae bacterium. GTDB lineage: Bacteria > Pseudomonadota > Gammaproteobacteria > Burkholderiales > Casimicrobiaceae > VBCG01. Next base: position 6,409 of record JAYRNW010000021.1, read on the forward strand.
GCCGGCGCCGCGGATCGCGCGGCCGAGCCGGCTCGTCGCGCTGATGTGCGCGAGCAGCAGCGTCACGCCGTCCTCGCGCAGCAGGCGTTGCAGCTTCTGTAGCACGAGCGCCCCCGACGCGTCGATCATCGTGACGCGCCGCAGGTCGAGGATCAGGTAGCGCGCGCCCTTGGCTGCGCGCAGCGCCTCGAAGCCCAGGCGGTCGGCGGTGCCGAAGAAGATGGCGCCGTCGACCTCGATCACCTTGATGAGGTGGCCCTCGACGCGCAGCAGGCTCGCCTGCTCCGGCGGATACACGCGGCGCGAGCCGTGCGTCGCGCCGGTGCGCACGGACCGGATCAGCGACCGGTTCATCACGGCGAGGAACAGGCCCATCGACAGGATGAGCCCGGTGATGACGGCGGCGACGAGGCCGAACACGATCGTCACCGTCGCGACGAGAATGACCAGCGCGATGTTGACGATGAGCTCGCTGTCGTACTGGCCGCGCCGCACGCGGTCGATCGTCGAGCCCGCCCAGCGGTCGATGAGGCCGACGGCGATCACCAGCATCATCGCCGACAGCGCGGCCACCGGGATCAGCTGCAGCAGCGGCGCGCCGTACAGCAGCAGCAGCACGAGCGTGGCCGTCGTCGCGAAGCTCGCCACGAGCTTGCCCTTGTCGACGTGGTGCCGCGCGAAGACGTGGTGCGACGAGTACGCGACCGGGACGCCGCCGAACAGCGAAGACACGAGGTTGCCGCAGCCCAGCGCGACGAGCAGGCGGTTCGGGTGGTGCGCGGTGTCGAGCGGCCCGTCCGCCTCGCCGACGGCGGCCAGCAGGCTGTCCAGCGAGCCGACGACGGCGATCGCGAACGACGTGATCACGAGGTCGTAGCCGAACCGCAGCGCGAGGGCGACGCCCTCGGCCGACAGCGCCGGGAACAGCGCGTCGGGCGCCGGCACCTTGCCCAGGAACGGCACGCGCGGGCCGACGTCGCCGTGGACCGCCACCGTGATCACGAACGCGACCGCGGTACCCGCGGCGAGCCCGATCAGCTTCGAGGGCAGCGACGGCCACCGCCTGCGGACGAGGACGAACGCGACGATCGTCACGATTCCGACCAGCAGCGTCCAGCCGTTGACGCCGTGGTGCTCGTCGGCGCCGCCGCCGCCGCCGTGCGTGCCCAGGACCTCCGGCAGCTCGTAGATGACGAGCGAGATCGCGAGCCCCGTCATCAGCCCGGCGACGACCGGGTACGGCACGAAGCGCGCGATGTTGCCGAGGCGCAGCGCACCGAAGACGACCTGGATGACGCCGGTCAACGCGAGACAGAGCGCCGCCAGGAACAGGATCTCGACGACGCCCTGCGACGGCGACGAGCGCAGCGCCGCGTCGCCGGCCAGGCGCAGGATGAACGCCGAGAACAGGAACACCGACGACGCGCGCGGCACCTCGTTCGGCAGCAGCGCGCCGTTGAGCACCACCGCGGTGAGGTTGCCGAAGATCGCGGCCGCCAGCGCGGCGCGGAGTCCGGCCTCCACCGCGAACTCGCCGAGCGGCGCGTACGCGATGAGGCCCAGCGGCAGCATCATGGCGACCAGCACGAACGCGGCGGAGATTCCGGCGCCCGCGTCGCGCGCGAATCCGGTCACCCCGCGCGGCGCCGCGGCGCCGTGCGTCAGTGGTTCCGTCATGGGGGCTGTCCTCTCGTGCGGGCTGCGGCGTTGCCGGCATTTTGCCAGCAACGCGCGGCGCGCGGGCCCCTTGACGAGCGCGCACGGCGCGGGCCATTCTCTGGCCGCCGGCGATTTCCGCACCGCGGCCGGCCGCGCGGACGCCGGATGCGGCCGTCCCGACCCGATTCCAGCCGCCACGCCACGCGCCGTCCATGCTCACCGTCACCGTCGTCAGCTTCAAGGATCGTCCGGCCGAGCCGGCGGCGCGCGCCGAGTTCGGCGAGAAGGGCGGCACCATCGGCCGCTCGCCCGACAGCACGCTGCAGCTGCCGGACCCCGAACGGATCATCTCGCGCACGCACGCCGTCATCGAGTGCGCGGGCGGGCGCTTCACGCTGCGCGATCAGGGCACGACGGTGCCCGTGATCGTCAACGGCCGTCCGGTCGGGCGCGGGCACGACCAGGCGCTCGCCGCGGGCGACGAGCTCAAGATCGGCCCCTACACGCTGCGCGTCGACGCGCCGGCGGACGCGGCGGCCGTCGCCGACGACGACGCCGACACGACGACGATCCTGCGCGAAGGCACGCTGCTCTCGTGGCGCGAGGGCAGCGGCCCGGTCGCGCGCGGCCGCATCTCGACGGTGATCGTCACCGGGCCCGACGACGACGCGGCGCCGGCTGCGAAGGGCGCGGCGGTATCCGGCGCAGCGCCGGCCGGTGCGCCGGCGGCCGCCGCCGCCGCAGCGCCACGACCCGGCGCGGCGCAGGACGCCGACGAGCTCCTGGCGGCGCTGCTGCGCGGGGCCGGGGTGCGCGACCTCGACCTTCCCGCCGGCCTCACGCCGGAGTTCGTGGAAGGCGTCGGGGCCGTCATGCGCGAGACGATGCGCGGCCTGCTCGACCTGCTGGCTGCGCGCGCGCAGGCCAAGCGGGAAGTGCGCGCCGACGCGACCATCGTGATGACGCACGACAACAACCCGCTCAAGTTCGCGCCGGGCATCGAGGCGGCGATCACGCACCTGCTGGCGCCGCGCGGCCAGGGGTTCATGCCGCCGTTGCGCAGCCTCTCCGACGCGCGTCAGAGCCTGCGCTCGCACCAGGAGGGATTCGTCGCCGGCATGCGCGCGGCGCTGGGCGCGGTGCTCGCCCGCTTCGATCCGGGCAAGCTCGAGGCGCGGCTGACCGAGAGCGAGCAGGGCGGCTCGCTGCTGTCGATGACGCACAAGGCGAAGCTGTGGAACCTCTACGAGGAGCTCTACGGCGAGATCTCGCGGGAGGCGGAAACCGACTTCCACTTCCTGTTCGGCGAGGAATTCCTTCGCGCGTACCAGGCGCGGACGCGGCCGCCGGCGGCGCAGGCAGCGGACACCGACGCGTCCTGACCGGCGCTGCACGCGCATGCAATTCGCCGTTTCCGTGCTGTCCAATCCCGGCGGGCGGGAGCGCAACGAGGACGCGTGCGGCTTCTGGACCGGCGAGGGCGGCTGCTTCTGCGTCGTCAGCGACGGCGCCGGCGGCCACGGCGGCGGCGACATCGCGTCGAAGCTCGCCGTGCGCACCATCCTGGGGCTGTTCCAGGAATCGCCGGTGTGCAGCGGCGCCGCCATCGACGGGGCGCTGCGCGCCGCGCACCGTGCGATCGTCGCGCAGCAGCGCGCGCAGGCGCGCGCCGCCGCGATGCGCGCCACCGCCACCGTGCTCGCGATCGACACGATCCGGCACTTTGCGGTGTGGGGCCACGTCGGCGACACGCGCCTGTACTGCTTCCGCGACGGGCGCGTCGTCGCGCAGACGAAGGACCACAGCGTCGTCCAGCAGATGGTCGACGCCGGCTACCTCGCGCAGAACGCGCTGCGCGCGTCGACGCAGCGCAGCCGCCTGTTCGCGGCGCTGGGGCACGACGAGGCGTTCGACGTGACGGTCGAAGGCACCCCGTTCCGCATCGCGGAAGGCGACGTCTTCCTGCTGTGCACGGACGGCTTCTGGGAATACATCGACGAGGCCGCGATGGCGGCCTCGCTTGCGTGCGCCGCGGCGCCGGCCGACTGGCTGGCCACGATGGAGCGCGAGGTCGTGCAGAAGGGCGGCGAGGGGCAGGACAACTTCTCGGCCGTGGCCGTCTGGTGCGGCGACGTCCGAGGGGCCGGGTGAGCGCGTGCGGCGCGGCCGCGGAGCGCCGGAGCCGGCGCGCGCCCGGCTCGATGCCCGGCAAGCCGGCGGTGCGCGTTCCGGCTTCCGCCGGCTGCGCGCCTTGGGTAGGATGCGGGTATCGTCGTCCGCGAAGATCGAGATGAACGCACTCCTGACGCCCCGCGCCGGCTTCCGCCTCGTCGGAGCCGCCGTCGCGGCGCTGGCCATCGCCGGTTGCGCGACACCGCCGGCGCCCGAGCCCAAGCCGGCGCCGCCGCCCGCGCCGGTCGTGGTGGCGCCCGAGCCGGTGAAACCCGCGCCGCCACCGCAGCCGGAGCTCACGCCGGCGCAGGCGAAGGCGCAGGCGCAGAAGCTCACCCTCGACGCGATCACCGCGCTGCAGAACGGCGACGAAGCGGGCGCGCAGAAGATGCTCGAGCAGTCGCTGGCGCTCGATCCCTCGAGCGACCTCGCGAAGAAGATGATGGACCAGATCAAGGCGGACCCGCAGAAGGAACTGGGGGCCGTCTTCTTCCGGTACACGGTGCAGCGCGACGATTCGCTGTCGAAGATCGCGCAGGTCTACCTGGGCGACCGCTACCGGTTCCACATTCTCGCGCGCTACAACGACATCACGAATCCGAGCCGGCTCGCCGCGGGGCAGGTGATCAAGGTCCCGGGGAAGGGGCCGGTGGCCGCGCCGGTGAAACCCGCCGCCGAACCCGTCGAGGATGCCGCGGCGAAGGCCGCCGAGCCGGCGACGCCGCGCAGCGCCGCCGCGGCGCTGATGCAGCAGGGCACCGAGCTGCAGAAGGCCGGCAACCTCGAAGGCGCGTACGACGCGTTCCGCGAGGCGGCCATCCGCGATCCCGGCAATCGCGACGCGGTGCTGCAGCGCGACGCCACGCGGCAGGCGCTGGCGCGGCGCTACGAGCGCGAGGCCACGCAGGCTTTCCAGCGGCAGAACCTCGACGAAGCGATCGCCAAGTGGGACCGCGTGCTCGCGCTGGAGCCTTCCAACCAGAAGGCGAAGCTCGAGCGCGAGCGCGCGCTCGACCTGCGCAAGAAGCTCAACGAGAAGTTCGGCGCGAAGTGACGTGCACGAATCACGCAGCGCTTTCGCGCTGCGTGATTCGTGCCCGAAGGCAGTCACCGGGGAATGCTTGGGGCGGCCCGGCGCTTTCCCCGCGGCAAAGGCTACGAAGCGCGCCGACCGCAGGTCGCTTCGCTCCCCGCTCGGTAGCGCGCGCATGCGCGCTGAATGCCCCTTCGAGCAGCGGCGCTGCGCGTGAGGCGCGCTCCCTCTCCCCGCGAGTGGGGAGAGGGTTGAGGTGAGGGGGCGCAGCGCGCACTGCGTCTTCTCCATCGGAGGCTGTCAGCCCGCACACGCGCGCCACTGAAGGGCCGCGAAGCGGCATCTGATCGGCGCGCTTCCTTGCAGTTGATCCGCGAAAGGCGCCCGGCCGCCCGAAGCCTTTCGTGCTGACTGCTTCGGTTCCAGAACGCTCGGCGCGAAGCGCCGAGCGGTCTGGAACCGTCACTTGATCTTCTCGAGCTTCTGCGCGACGGTGCGCGCCTCGCCGAGCTTGGCGGCGGCCTGCGCGTTCGCGGGGTCGTAGCGCAGGCTGGTCTCGAAGTAGCCGATCGCCTGCCTGACGTCGCTGCGGAACGCGCGCGATCCCTTCTCGAAGTACTCCTGCGACAGCGCCTTGCGCAGCGGCGGCACGCGCGCCGCCCACGGGCCGTTCGGGTCGCCGCGGAACGCCGTCGCCTGGTCGTAGAGCGCCACCGCAGGCTCGCGCTGGCCCTGGCTTTCGAGCTCGCGCGCGCGATCGGCGACGACGATCGCGATCCGCTGCCGCATCGCCCGGTTGCCCGGGTTGGCGTCGACGTAGGCCTTCAGGTCGCGCAGGCCGCCCGCGGTGTCGCCCGCGCGGAAGAGCTCCAGCGCCTGCTCGACGTCGTAGCCGTCGCCGGCGTCGTTGCGCGAAGCCTGCGCGCGCATCGCGCCGGCCGTCGCGACCTGGTCCTGCAGCGTCACCTTCGCCGCGCGGTCGGCCTGGATGCGCGAGAAGCGGCGGCGGTCGATCTCGCGCAGCGCGCGCTGCGCCTCCGGCTGCGCCGGGTCGAGCGCCAGCGCGCGCAGCATCGCCTGGTTCGCGCGATCGACGTCGCCCGCCGCGAGCGCGGCGTTGCCCGCCTGGACTTCGGCCCGCGCATCGCGCGCGATGGTCGCGCGTACGGTCGCGAGGTCGCGCCGCCACGCGTCGTTGGCAGGCTCGAGTAGCGCCAGGATCTGCAGTTGCGTGGC
>JAYRNW010000022.1:0-4331 GCA_041911995.1 Casimicrobiaceae bacterium
CGGCGTTCAACGCCGACTTCGACGGCGACCAGATGGCCGTCCACGTGCCGCTGTCGCTGGAGGCGCAGATGGAGGCGCGCACGCTGATGCTCGCGTCCAACAACGTGCTGCTGCCGTCCAACGGCGAGCCGTGCATCGTGCCGTCGCAGGACATCGTGCTGGGGCTCTACTACGCGACGCGCGAGAAGATCGGCGCAGCCGGCGAGGGCCAGATGTTCGCCGACCTGGCCGAGGTCACGCGCGCGTACGAGTCGCGCCAGGCCGAGCTGCACGCGAAGGTCAAGGTCCGCATCCGCGAGTTCGACGTCAAGGCCGGGCCGGACGGCAAGGTCGAGAAGGTGGAGAAGGTCACTCGCTACGACACGACCGTCGGCCGCGCGCTGCTCTCCGAGATCCTGCCGCCGGGGCTGCCGTTCTCGTTCATCAACAAGCCGCTCAAGAAGAAGGAGATCTCGCGGATCATCAACGCGAGCTTCCGCCGCTGCGGCCTGCGCGAGACGGTGATCTTCGCCGACAAGCTGATGCAGGCGGGCTACTCGCTCGCCACGCGCGGCGGCATCTCGTTCGCCGCCGACGACATGCTGATCCCGGCGGAGAAGCACACGATCATCGAGCGCGCCGAGAAGGAAGTGAAGGAGATCGAGGCGCAGTACACGTCGGGCCTGGTCACGCAGGGCGAGCGCTACAACAAGGTCGTCGACATCTGGGGCCGCGCCGGCGACGAGATCGCCAAGGCGATGATGGCGCAGCTCGGCACGATGGAGGTGACCGACCGCGAGGGCCGGCAGGCGAAGCAGGAGTCGTTCAACTCCAACTTCATGATGGCCGACTCCGGCGCCCCCGGCTCGGCGGCGCAGATCCCCCAGCTCGCCGGCAGGCGCGGCCTGATGGCGAAGCCGGACGGCTCGATCATCGAGACGCCGATCACCGCGAACTTCCGCGAAGGGCTGAACGTGCTGCAGTACTTCATCTCGACGCACGGCGCGCGCAAGGGCCTGGCGGACACCGCGCTCAAGACGGCGAACTCCGGGTACCTGACGCGCCGGCTGGTCGACGTGACGCAGGACCTGGTGGTCACGCAGGACGACTGCGGGACCTCCAACGGTGTGGCGATGAAGGCGCTGGTCGAGGGCGGCGAGGTCATCGAGCCGCTGCGCGAGCGCATCCTCGGCCGCGTGGTCGCCGCCGACGTCGTCCATCCGGAGACGCAGGCGACGCTCTACGACCCGGGCACGCTGCTGGGCGAGGACGAGGTCGAGCAGATCGAGGCGCTCGGCATCGACGAGGTCAAGGTGCGCACGCCGCTGACCTGCGGCACGCGCCACGGCCTGTGCGCGAAGTGCTACGGCCGCGACCTCGGCCGCGGCCACCTCGTCAACGTCGGCGAGGCGGTGGGCGTGATCGCCGCGCAGTCGATCGGCGAGCCGGGCACGCAGCTCACGATGCGCACGTTCCACATCGGCGGCGCCGCGTCGCGGACCGCGGCCGCGTCGCAGATCGAGTCGAAGTCGGCCGGCACCGTGCGGTTCTCGGCGCTGATGCGCTACGTGACGAGCAGCAAGGGCGACCTCGTCGTCATCGCGCGCTCGGGCGAGGTGCTGATCCACGACGACAACGGCCGCGAGCGCGAGCGCCACAAGGTGCCGTACGGCGCGACGCTGCAGGTGAAGGACGGCGACGCCGTGAAGGCGGGCAAGGTGCTGGCCACGTGGGACGCGACCAGCCGGCCGATCATCACCGAGTACGCGGGCCGCGTGAAGTTCGAGCACGTCGAGGAAGGCGTGACCGTGGCGAAGCAGGTCGACGACGTCACCGGCCTGTCGACGCTGGTGGTCATCGACCCGAAGCGGCGCGTGACGAGCACGGCCAAGGGCGTGCGCCCGCAGGTGAAGCTCCTCGACGACAACGGCGAGGAGATCAAGCTCGCGGGCTCGGAGCTGCCGGTCAACATCACGTTCCAGTTAGGCTCGATCATCACGGTGAAGGACGGCCAGCAGGTCGCCGTCGGCGAGGTGCTCGCGCGGATCCCGCAGGAGACGTCGAAGACCCGCGACATCACGGGCGGCCTGCCGCGCGTCGCGGAGCTCTTCGAGGCGCGCTCGCCGAAGGACGCGGGCATGCTCGCCGAGGTCACCGGCACCGTCTCGTTCGGCAAGGACACGAAGGGCAAGCAGCGGCTGGTCATCACCGACCTCGACGCCGTCGCGCACGAGTTCCTGATCCCGAAGGACAAGCACGTGACCGTGCACGACGGGCAGGTCGTGAACAAGGGCGAGACGATCGTCGACGGCCCGGCCGACCCGCACGACATCCTGCGGCTGCTGGGGGTCGCCGAGCTCGCGCGCTACATCACCGACGAAGTGCAGGACGTCTACCGGCTGCAGGGCGTGAAGATCAACGACAAGCACATCGAGGTGATCGTGCGGCAGATGCTGCGCCGCGTGGTCATCACCGAGCCGGGCGACACGCGGTTCATCCGCGAGGAGCAGGTGGAGCGCTCGGAGCTGCTCGACGAGAACGAGCGCGTGGAGAAGGACGGCAAGACGCCGGCGCAGTACCACTACATGCTGCTCGGCATCACGAAGGCCTCGCTGTCGACGGACTCGTTCATCTCGGCGGCGTCGTTCCAGGAGACGACCCGCGTGCTGACCGAAGCCGCGATCATGGGCAAGAAGGACGACCTGCGCGGCCTGAAGGAGAACGTGATCGTCGGCCGGCTGATCCCGGCCGGCACGGGCCTCGCGTACCACACGACCCGGAAGAAGGCGAAGCTCGCCGGGCCGGAGGCCGCGGCCGCCGCGTTCATGTCCGAGGAAGAGCAGGCTGCGGCGGCCGCCGCCGCGCCCGCGTCGTCGGAGATCTCGGTCGACGCGGCGTAACGTCCGTCACGCATCGCAGTGTGTTGGGGCCGGCAGGCGACTGCCGGCCCCTTTTTCTTTCACCGTCGCGCCGCTGCGAAGCCGCGCCCGCGGGCGTGCCTCAGGCTTCCCCGCCGCGCGCCGCTTCGGCGCGCAGCGTCTCGCGCAGCGCCCCGAAGAACCGGGCCGCGCGCAGCGACTTCAGCGCGAACCCGCGCTCCTGCGGCGCGCCCTTCGCGCGCAGCATCGCCGCGACCGCGTGCCGGTCGGCTTCGTCCCAGTCGCGGAGGCCCGCCACACCCGCGACGACGGGCGCGAGGAACTCGAACCCCCGCCGGTCCGCGGCGGCCCATTGCGCGTAGTCGTCCACCCCAAGGTCCGCGGCGACGCGCGCGGCCACGCGCCGCACGGCCTGCGCGCGCGACGACGCGGGCACCTGCGCGAGCGTGCGCGCCGCCAGCGCGCCGACCTGCGGCAGCAGCGCCTCGTCGAAGTGGTCGCCGGGATCCCAGCCGGGCAGATCGAGGTGGAGGTCGCCTGCCGCGAGGGCCTTCAGCGTCCTGGCGTCGCTGCGGTACTTGCGGTCCGCCGCCATCCGCTGCGCCTCGCGCGCGGCGAGCCGGCGCGTCGCCGCGAGCGCGGGCCGGAACCCCAGCCGGTAGTAGAACCAGAATGCGCCGCTCGCGATCGCCTCGGCGTTGCCGGCGCCGAACTGGTACGGGTTGATCACGAACCGCCGGCAGCCGTAGAGCGTGTGGAACGCGCGCAGCATCTGCGTCCACAGGAACGCCGCCTCGCCGCCGCGGAACGGGTCGAACACGTTGATGCCGGTGTTCCCCTGCCGGAAGAGCGGCGTCACGCCGCCGTAGCCGACGGGAACGCCGTCGGCGAGCAGCAGGTAGCCGGTGTTCGTCTCCAGCGTCAGCCGGCGCTGCGGCGCGATGCCGATGACGGCGAGCGCGACGCCTTCGGAGAGGTCGCACCACCAGACCTCGTCGACGTTCGGGTACGTCATCGCGTTGACCTCGCGGCAGCGCGCGGCGAGCGCGGCGCGCGCCGCGGCGACGACGCGCTGCGCACGCGGACGCGGTAGCCGCTCGACCGCGGGCAGCGGGCGCGCGACGTCGGCGACGACGTCGGCGGCGGGCTTGCGCATGCCGGTGCGGTACGCGACCGGCACGCCGGCGACCGCGTTGCGCGTGGCCGACCAGCGCGAGTCGCCGATGCGCCACACGACGGTGGCGTCCGCCCCGTCCCACGCGTCGGCCGCCCGCGCCGCCGCCGCCGCCGGCGCCGCGGCGGCCGCCGCCGTCAGCCACGCGAGGGCGGAGCGCGCGTCGGCGCGGCGCGCCCCCCGCACCAACCCGCGCCTGGCGAACACGCCGCCCGCGAAGGCCGCGCGTTCGGCGGCCGAGAGGACCGCACAGACGCAGCCCTCGAGGCGCCCCCGGTCCCCCACCGCGCCCCACGCCA
>JAYRNW010000023.1:0-2497 GCA_041911995.1 Casimicrobiaceae bacterium
GACGCCGCCGCCTTCCATGGCGCCGCGGTACCCGTTCACGTTCTGCCCGAGCAGCGTCAGCTCCATCACGCCCTGGTCGGCCAGGTCGGCGACCTCGGTCAGCACGTCGTCGAAGGGTCGCGACACTTCCTCGCCGCGCGTGTACGGCACCACACAGAACGAGCAGTACTTGCTGCAGCCCTCCATGATCGACACGAACGCGGCGGCGCCGTCGACGCGCGGCGGCGGCAGGTGGTCGAACTTCTCGACTTCCGGGAAGCTCACGTCGACCTGCGCTCTGCCGGTGGCGCGGCGGCGCGCGACCAGGTCGGGCAGCCGATGCAGTGTCTGCGGGCCGAACACGACGTCGACGTACGGCGCGCGCCGGACGATCGCCGCGCCCTCCTGCGACGCGACGCAGCCGCCGACGCCGATGATGAGGTCGGGGCGCTGCGCCTTCAGCGCGCGGACGCGGCCCAGGTCGTGGAACACGCGCTCCTGCGCCTTCTCGCGCACCGAGCACGTGTTGAACAGGATGACGTCGGCGTCCTCGGGCCGCGCGACGAGCGTCAACCCTTCCGCCGCGTGCAGGACGTCTGCCATCTTGTCCGAGTCGTACTCGTTCATCTGGCAGCCGAACGTGCGGATGAAAAGCTTCTTCGGCACTGGCGCTTCGGCCCCGGAGCGGCGGTCAATCCGTGGGGGCCAAGTCGTTGAAAGGGCGAGGATTATAGCAGGGTTGCCGCGGCGGCGCCGCGCGCGTTCCGGAGCCGCGGCGCAACGGGTACAATCGAGGCGAGCAGGTGTCCGCCGCGGCTTCTTCGCGGCGGGTGAAACGGGAACGCGGTGCCGTCCGCCGACGCGAATCGGCGGGCGAAAGCCGCGGCTGCCCCCGCAACGGTAAGGCCGTTCGAGGGTCGCCCCACATGCCACTGCCGCGCAGATGAACGACCTGCGCGCCGCGCGCTCCGGCCATCGCAACCGGGACGCGTCGGCGCGCCCGATGCGGCGGGAAGGCGGGCGATCCGCAAGGCCGAGCCCGGAGACCGGCCTGCTTCCGGCCGCGCACGCGGAACGTTGCGCGCGGGACCGGCCACCGCGGCGCGGGCGGCGCTGTGCATGGTCCACGGGCGTGACGTCCCCGTGCCCCGCGCACGGGGTCGCCACGCACCCGCCGCCGTGCGCCTCGCATTCGTCCGCGTCGCATCCACCCGACCCACTGCCGTGCGGGGATGCACGGTGCGCGCGGAGATTCACCGATGTTCCGTCGTTCGTTTGCCGTGCGGGCGCGCCGGGCGCGGCCGGGCGCGGCGCTGGCCGTCGTGCTGGCCACCGCGGCCGCGGCCGCACAGCCGGCGCCCGCGCCGCGCGCGACCACGCTCGACCCCGTCGCCGTCACCGCCGCACGCAGCGCGCAGCCGATCGCCGACCTGCTCGCCGACCTGACGGTGATCGGCGCCGACGAGATCGCGCGCAGCGGCGCGCAGAGCCTGCCCCAGCTGCTGCAGCGGCAGCCCGGCGTCGAGGTCACGATCAACGGGGGCCCGGGCGCGACGTCGGGGGCGTTCCTGCGCGGGGCGAACCGCGGCCAGACGCTGGTGCTGATCGACGGCCTGCGCGTGGGCTCGTCGTCGGTGGGCGCGACGTCGCTCGAGGCGATCCCGCTCGACCAGATCGAGCGCATCGAGATCCTGCGCGGCCCGGCGTCGAGCCTGTACGGCGCCGACGCGATCGGCGGCGTGATCCAGGTGTTCACGAAGCGCGCGGAAGGCGCGGCGTTCGCCGCGAACGCGACCGCCGGCTACGGCACGTACGACACGAAGACCGCGAGCGCGGGCCTGCGCGGCGCGCTCGGCCCGCTGCGCTTCTCGCTGCAGATCGGCGGCGCGCGCAGCGCCGGGTTCAACGCGATCGTGAACCCGGACAACTCGAGCTACGCCAACGACCGCGACGGCTACGCGAGCGAGAACGCTGGCGTGAGCGCGGTGCTGCCGTGGGCCGCCGGGCAGGACGTTTCCGTTCAGTACCTGCGCAATCGCCTGAACAACCAGTACGACGGCGGCCCGGGCTTCGACGACCGCACGGTCACGACGCTGGAGGCGTGGTCGGTGGCGAGCCGCAACCGGCTTGCCGCGTGGTGGAACTCGACGGTGACGGTCGGCGAAGGCAGCGACGACTCGGTGTCGCAGACCGGATACGGCGACTATCCGTACCGGACGACGCAGAGGCAGTACACGTGGCAGAACGACTTCACGCTGCCGGCGGGGACGCTCGCGGTGATCGCCGAGCGCCGCGAGGAGCGGCTCGCGACGACCGATGCGTTCGCGGTCACCGCGCGCGACACGAATTCGGTGACGGGCGTGTGGCAGATGACGCGCGACGCGCTCGCGCTGCAGGCGAACCTGCGCTACGACCGCTCGAGCCAGTACGGCGGCGAGACCACCGGTGGCATCGCGGTCGGCTACCGGTTGGCGCCCGCGTGGCGCGTGACCGCCGGCTACAGCACCGGGTTCAAGGC
>JAYRNW010000024.1:0-5450 GCA_041911995.1 Casimicrobiaceae bacterium
ACATCCAGCTCACGCTCGCGCAGAAGGTCCCGGTGACGGGCGCCGTCATCGTGACGACGCCGCAGGACATCGCGCTGATCGACGCGCGCAAGGGGCTCAAGATGTTCGAGAAGGTCGGCGTGCCGATCGTCGGCGTCGTCGAGAACATGAGCATCCACGTCTGCTCGAACTGCGGCCACGCCGAGCACATCTTCGGCGAGGGCGGCGCGCAGAAGCTCTGCACCGACTACAAGGTCCCGTTCCTGGGCGGCCTGCCGCTCGACATCCGGATCCGCGAGCAGGCGGACTCCGGGCGCCCGACCGTGATCGCCGATCCGGACGGCAGGGTCGCGCAGATCTACCGCGACATCGCGCGCAAGGTCGCGATCTCGGTCGCCGAGAAGGCGGCCGACTTCTCGGCGAAGTTCCCGAGCATCGTCGTCCAGAACACGTGACGCCGGTGTGAAGCGCGGGAACAACGGCAGTCGTTCGGGGGCGAGGGGATGATCAAGTCGGACAAGTGGATCCGCCGGATGGCGCAGTCGGCACGGATGATCGAGCCGTTCGAGGCGGGGCAGGTGCGCGAGGTCGACGGCCGGCGCATCGTGTCGTACGGCACGTCGAGCTACGGCTACGACATCCGCTGCTCGCGCGAATTCAAGATCTTCACGAACATCAACTCGACGATCGTCGACCCGAAGGCCTTCGACGCCGCGTCGTTCGTCGACTTCGTCGGCGACGTCTGCATCATCCCGCCCAACTCGTTCGCGCTCGCGCGCACCGTCGAGTACTTCCGCATTCCGCGCAACGTGCTGACCGTGTGCCTTGGCAAAAGCACGTACGCACGCTGCTTCCGCGGCGACACGCGCGTCGCCCTCGTCGACGGCACGTCGGCAACGCTGGAGGACATGGCGCGCCGGGCCGACGCCGGAGAGGTCTTCTGGGGCTACAGCGTCGGTGAGAACGGCCGCGTCGTCGTTGCGCTGCTCGACGCCCCCCGCTTCGTCGGGCGCGACGCGCTGCTCGAGGTCGAACTCGACCACGGCGAGGTCGTTCGTGCGACTCCGGACCACGACTTCATGCTGCGCGACGGCCGCATGCTGCGGGCGGCCGACCTTCGGCCCGGGCAGTCGCTGATGCCGCTGTATCGCGACCTGTGGCGCGGATACGAAATGGTCTACCAGCCGCTGAACGGATTTCTGCTGCCGACGCACCGTCTCGCGGACGAATGGAATCTCCGGTGCGGGATCTACGCGGACCTGCCGGGCACCCATCGTCATCACATCGACTTCGATCGCCGCAACAATCGCCCGACCAACCTCGAGCGGATGCCGGCATCCGAGCACATTCGACTGCACAACTCGGAAAGCTACGGCGAGGACTTCGATCCCGCTGCTCACGGCGCGGCGATCAGCGACGCGCTCGCACGGCGCGCACTCGACCCGGATTGGGCGCGGCGATTCGCCGAGGCGCAAGCCATGCGCGCTCGTGCGTTCTGGAAGGAGCCTCGCTACGCGCAGATGCGCGCGAGCCTGCGGGAGGCGCGACGCAACCCGACGCCGGAGACGCGCGAGCGCCACCGGCAAGCGATGGTGCGGCGCTACTCGGATCCGGCCGAACGACTACGGCAGGGACGCTGGAGCGCCGAGGCGTGGGCGCGCGACGACGGCACGCGCCACGGTCGGCAGGCGGACGTCGCACGCGGCCTTCGGCTGCGCGGCGAGATCACCGAAGCGCGGGTGCGCGCGGCGCTGGAGGTGACCGGCTCGCTGCGCGGCGCGGCCCGTCTTCTCGATTGCGACCGCACGGTGTTCCGTCGGTTCCCCGACGTGATCTCGCAGTTCCGCGGCACTGCCCCTCTACGCAACCACAAGGTGGTCGCTGTCCGCGAATCGGCCGGCGATCACGACGTCTATTGCCTCACCGCGCCGGAGACCGGCAACTTCGCGCTCGAGTCCGGGATCTTCGTGAGCAATTGCGGCATCATCGTAAACGTAACCCCCTTCGAGCCCGAGTGGGAGGGCTACGTGACGCTCGAGTTCTCGAACACGACGCCGCTGCCCGCGAAGATCTACGCGAACGAGGGCGTGGCGCAGGTGATCTTCTTCGAGTCCGACGAGGTCTGCGAGACGTCGTACAAGGACCGCGGCGGCAAGTACCAGGGCCAGCAGGGCGTCACGCTGCCCAAGATCTAGCCGCTCTCCGCGCGCCGGGCATTGCCTGGCGCACCCGCCTTCCCGTACGCTGCGCTTCCCGCAAGCGGAGCGCAGGCCCGCGGAGGCAGCATGGCGGCAACCACCAAGCTCGCGTCGGTCGCGACCATCGCGTTCTGCCAGGTCGCGGCGCTGGGCCTCTGGTTCTCGGCGTCCGCGGTCGTCCCCGCGCTCGTCGCGCAGTACCGGCTGTCCGGGTTCGCGCAGGCGGCGCTGACGAGCGGCGTGCAGGCGGGCTTCGTCGTCGGCTGCCTCGCGAGCGCGTACTTCGGCCTGCCCGACCGCGTCGACCCGCGCCGGCTGTTCGCCGCGTGCGCGCTGCTCGGCGCTGCCGCCAACGCGCTGCTGCTCGCCGTCGACACCGCGTCCGCCGCGCCGCCGCTGCTGCGCTTCGTCACCGGCATCGCGCTCGCCGGCGTCTACCCGGTCGGCATGAAGCTCGCGTCGACGTGGGCGAAGGGCGACATGGGCCTGATGGTCGGCATCCTCGTCGGCGCGCTGACGCTGGGCTCCGCCGTGCCGCACCTCGTCAACGCCCTTGGCGGCGTCGACTGGCGGATCCCCGTGGCCGTGGCGTCGGGCTCCGCGCTCGCCGCCGCGCTGCTGATCGGCCAGGCCGGCATCGGCCCCAACGTCGGGCGCACGCCGCCGTTCGACCCGCACGCGGTGCTGGCCGCGTGGCGCGACGTGCCGCTGCGGCTCGCCAACATGGGCTACCTCGGCCACATGTGGGAGCTCTACGCGATGTGGGCGTGGATCGGCGTGTTCCTGACCGCGAGCTTCGCGCTCACGCTGCCCGCGGAGACCGCGCCGACCGCCGCGAAGCTGACGGCGTTCGCGACGATCGCCGCCGGCGGCATCGGCTCGGTGGTCGCGGGCCTGCTCGCCGACCGCCTCGGCCGCACGACGATCACGATCGCCGCGATGGCCGTGTCGGGCACGTGCGCGGCGACGATCGGCTTCCTCTACGGCGGCGACCCCGTCTGGCTCGCGGCCGTCTGCATCGTCTGGGGCGTGAGCATCGTCGCCGACTCGGCGCAGTTCTCCGCGTCCATCGCCGAGCTCGCCGACCGGTCGCGTGTGGGCACGATGCTCACCGTGCAGACGGCGCTGGGCTTCACGCTGACGCTGGCGACGATCCACCTGATGCCGTACCTCGTCGCCGCGGTCGGCTGGCGCTACGCGTTCGCGCCGCTCGCCGTCGGGCCGGCGCTGGGCGTGTGGGCGATGGCGCGGCTGCGCGCGCACCCGCGCGCCGCGCAGCTCGCGTCGGGCCGCCGCTGAGCCCCGGGCCGGTACGCAGAAATACGCATCCACGCACGCGCGGCGACGGCGTAGGCTTCCACGCCTGCCGGCCGGCGCCTCGCGCGCCGGCATCGGTTCACCCGTCGTGCACCGAAGGGAGGAATGCCATGGCCTATCACCTCGAGGGACGCCTGCTCGAAGTCTGCAACTGCCGCGTGCTGTGCCCGTGCTGGATCGGCGAGGACCCGGATTACGGCACCTGCGACGCCATCACCGCATGGCATTTCGACAAGGGCACGATCGACGGCGTGGACGTCGCCGGCCGCACCATCGCGCTGATCGGCCACATTCCCGGCAACGTGCTGGCCGGCAACTGGCGCGTGGCGGTGCACCTGGACGACAAGACCTCCCCCGCGCAGGAAAAGGCGATCCTGGACGTCTACACCGGCAAGCTGGGAGGGCCGGTCGCCGACCTCGTGAAGCTGATCGGCGAGGTGGTGTCCGTCGAAAAGGTGCCGATCACGTTCACGGTGCAGGGCGGCCACGGCGTCATCAAGATCGGCGAGGACGGTTACGCCGAGCTCTCGCCCTACACCAGCGCGGCGGGCAAGACGACGACGCTCGCCGACACCATCTTCTCCACGGTGCCGGGCGCGCCCGTGTTCGTCGGCAAGGCGGACCGGTACCGCGCGAAGAAGAAGAGCCTCGGGATCGACGTCGACCTCGTCGGCTACAACGCACTGCAGAGCACGTTCGTGTTCTCGGCGTAACGCGCGCTCGCGCCGCCCGGGGATGGCGACGACGGCGACGAAGGCCGGTACCGCACCGGCTTCCGCGCGCGACGGCCGCGCGTGGACGCTGGCGGCGCTGCTCGTCGCGACCTCGGCCGCGGCTTGGGGCCTCCTCGCCGCCGCGGGCGCGAGCCCCTACGCCCGCTACTTCGCGCACGAGGGCTGGGCGGAGGCGGGCGCGCTCGCCGCGCTGTGCCGGGCGGTCCCCGCCGGCGGCGTCGTCGTGCCGGCGGCGCTGCACGCGCTCGCGTGGGTGCTGATGATCGCGGCGATGATGCTGCCGACGACGTGGCCGGTGCTGACGCTTTTCCGCCGGATCACCGGCGGCCGGCCCGACGCGGGCCCGCTGCTCGCGCGGGTCGTGGCCGGCTTCTTCGCCGCGTGGCTCGCGTTCGGCGTGCTCGCGCACGCCGCCGACGCGCTGCTCGGCCGGGCGGCGCTGCGGTTTCCGGGCCTCGCCGCGTACGACTGGGCGCTCGCGGCGGCCGTGCTGGCCGGCGCGGGCCTGTTCCAGTGGAGCGCGCTCAAATACCGGTGCCTCGAGGCGTGCCACACGCCGTTCGCGTTCGTCGCGGCGCGCTGGCACGGCGTGTCGCCGCCGCGCGAGGCGTGGCGCCTCGGCGTCGACCACGGGCTCTTCTGCGTGGGCTGCTGCTGGGCGCTGATGCTGCTGATGTTCGTCGTCGGCACCGGCAACCTCGGCTGGATGCTGGCGCTCGCCGCCGTCATGGCGGCCGAGAAGAACCTCCCGTGGGGCCGGCGGCTGCGCGCCCCGCTCGGCGTCGCCCTGCTGGCATGGGCCGGCGCCATCGTCGCGCTCAACGCCTGACCCGGCCTTCCCGCCGTCAACCGGGGCCGCCCGGCGCGCGTTGTTGCGCGGACGTCACCGCCGCCCCCCGCCGGGCGGGGGTTCCTTGACCCAAAGCCGGGCAAACCGGCGCCGGCCGGCGCACAATGCCGGCCAAGCGTGGGGCGCCGCCGGGCATCGGGCGCCCCCGTTTCCTTCGTCGCCCGCCCGCCGCAGGAGTGCCGGATGAAGTTTCGCTTTCCCATCGTCATCATCGACGAGGATTTCCGCTCGGAGAACGCCTCGGGCCTCGGCATCCGCGCGCGCGCGAGCGCGAAAGAGAATGATGGCAAGGGGGTGGTCGGCGTCACCAGCAACCGCGACCAGTCGCAATTCGCGCCGCAGCACTCGCCCGCCACCGCCTTCAACCAGTCG
>JAYRNW010000025.1:0-4369 GCA_041911995.1 Casimicrobiaceae bacterium
CGCAAGTTCGACGCGGGGACGATGTGCCCGAGCTACCGGGTCACGCGCGACGAGGTGCACTCGACGCGCGGCCGCGCCAACACGCTGCGGCTCGCGCTGTCGGGGCAGTTGGGCCCCGACTTCGCGACGCAGGACGTGCGCGATGCGCTCGACCTGTGCGTCTCCTGCAAGGGCTGCCGCCGCGACTGCCCGACCGGCGTGGACATGGCGAAGATGAAGATCGAGTTCCAGCACCAGTGGCGGCGCACGCACCCGCTGACGCTCGCCGAGCGCGCGGTCGCGTACCTTCCGCGCTGGGCGCCGTGGGCGGCGCGGCTGCCGTGGCTCGCGAACCTGCGCGATACCGTGCCCGGGCTCGCGCGTCTGTCCGAGCGCTGGTCGGGGCTGTCGGCGAAGCGCACGCTGCCGCGCTGGCGGCGCGACACGTTCGAGCGCGCGCGGCCGCTGACGGCCGCGGAGGGCGACGCCGCCGACGTCGTGCTGTTCGTCGACACGTTCACCCACTATTTCGAGCCGGAGAACGCGCACGCGGCGCTCGCAGTGCTGCGCGCCGCCGGCTACCGCGTCGCGATCGCGCGGCCCGCGGGCGGCGACGATGCGCCGGCGCGGCCGCTGTGCTGCGGCCGCACGTTCCTCGCTGCCGGCTTGATCGACGAGGCGAAGCGCGAGGCGCGCCGCGTCGTGACCGCGCTTGCGCCGCACGTCGCGCGCGGCGCCGCGGTCGTCGGGCTCGAGCCCTCGTGCCTGCTGTCGCTGCGCGACGAGTTCCTGATGCTGGGCTTGGCCGACGACGCGCGCCGGCTGGCCGACCGCGCGTTCCTCGTCGAGGAGTTCCTGGCGCGCGAGCATCGCGCCGGCCGGCTGCGGCTACCGCTTTCCGCGCTGCCGGAGAAGCGGGCGCTGCTGCACGGCCACTGCCACCAGAAGGCGTTCGACGCGGTCGCGCCCGCGGTGACGGTGCTGAAGCTCGTCCCCGGGCTCGCCGTGGACGTCGTCGAGTCGAGCTGCTGCGGCATGGCGGGCAGCTTCGGCTACGAGGCCGCGCATTACGACGTGTCGCAGCGGATGGCCGAGGCCTCGCTGTTGCCGGCGGTGCGCGCCGCCGATCCGGCGACGCTGATCGTCGCGGACGGCACGAGCTGCCGCCACCAGATCGCCGACGGCACGCGGGGCCGCGGCGCGCGCGAGGCCGTGCACGTCGTGCGCGTGCTGGCGCGGGCGCTCGCGCGCACCGGCTAAGATGGCGGCAGGCGACGGGCCCCGAGGGGATCGGGCGCCGCATCGCAGGAGCACGCATGTTCCGCAACATCCTGGTGCCGGTCGACGGCACGGCGCTCTCGGCGCGCGCCGTGCAGGCGGCCGTCGCGCTCGCGGCCGTCGGCGGCGGCGCCGTCGTCGCGCTCCACGTCTATCCGAAGGTCTACGACAGCCCCTACGGCACGTTCGAGTCGTCGCGCGAGGCGCTGGCCGACGCGCACGAGCGGGCCGAGCGCACGCACGCCGACGAGATCTTCGCGGCGGTCGCGGAGCAGGCGGCCGCCGCCGGCGTCGAATTCGCGTCGGTGGTGGCCGAGAACGACGACGTGTGGCGCGCGGTGATCGCCGTCGCGAAGCGCCGGCGCTGCGACCTCGTCTGCATGGCGTCGCACGGCCGGCGCGGCATCGCGGCCGTGCTGCTCGGCAGCGAGACGCAGAAGGTCCTCACGCACGCGCACGTTCCGGTGCTGGTGATCCGCTGACCGGAGCGGCCGCCCTTCCGCCGCGCCGTTCCGCCGGTCACAATGCACGCATGATCGCCACGACGGCCGCCGCGGCGAAGTGCCACCCGTCGGCGGCGAGCCCGCAGGAGCCGGCGGCGCTGCCGAAGCGCGACGCCGACAAGTGGGCGAAGCGCATCAAGGCCAACGGAGTCCAGGGACCATGACCGACGAGCTCCGCGTCCCGCCGGTCACGCCGGGCACGCGCCCCGAGCTGGCCGAGATCGAGCGCCGGATCGAGGCGGAGCGGGGCGCCATCTCGCTCCTGTACCGCGTGCTGCTCAACAGCGCGCCGCTCGCCGCCGGCTGGGAGGGCATGCTGACGGCCGTGCGCAACCGCTTCGCGGTGCCGGCCGCGCTGCGCGAGCTCGCGATCCTCCGCGTCGCCGTGCTCAACGGCGCGTCGTTCGAGTTCGCCGCGCACGTCCCGCACGCCGAGCGCGCCGGCGTTTCCGCGGCGAAGATCGCCGCCGTGCGGCAGACGCCGCTGCCCGACGACTTCTCCGCCGACGAGCGCCTGGTGCTGGCGCTGACCGACGCGATGACGCGCGCCGTCGTGGTGCCCGACGACGTGTTCGAGCCGCTGCGCGCGCGGTACGACGCGAAGGTGCTGGTCGAGCTCGTCGCGACGGTGGCCGCGTACAACATGGTGTCGCGCTTCCTGGTCGCGTTGCGGATCGTGCATTGACCGACCCGGCAATCCCGACCGCGCTCGTCAGGTTTTCGTGGGGCGCGCGGGAGCCGCTCGCGACGATCGCCGGCGCGCCGCGCGCCGCCGGCACCCGCCTCACGGCCGTGGATGCGATGCGCGTGGTCGCCGCAGTGCGGCGTCCGTCGCGGCGCCGCGCCCGTTCGTCCGCGCCGCGGCGCGCGAGGTGGATTTCCGCGCTCCGTTGGCATAATCTGCGATGGTCGGGAGCGCGCGCCGCGCACCCGCCGCGCTCCGGAGTCCCATGCGTCCATCGTTGCCCCGTTGCCTCGTGCTCCTCGCCGTGCCGCTCGCCGTCGGCGGCGCCCATGCGCAGGGATTCCGGTTCTCGCAGCCCGACAACGCCGACCAGGCGGCGCAGGCCGAGCGCGACGCGCGCATCGCGGCCGAGCTCTCCACGCCGTGCCGCGCCGACCTCAAGGGCAAGAAGATCATGGTCGTCATCGGCGAGCGGCAGAGCAACGGCTACGTGAGCGCGCAGCAGCAGAACTACGGGCCGCACTTCGCGGCGATCAACGCGCGGCTGCGCAGCCTCGGCCTGTCGACGTATACGCAGGAGGAGATCCACGCGCAGATCCGGCAGGCCGAGATCGACGCGTACTTCCGGAACAACCCGGACCTGGCGCTATCGGCGGCCAAGCGGCTCGGCGCGAGCTTCGTGCTGCGCGGCCTCATCACCGCCGAGGCCACGATGAACCCGATCATCGCGGTCAACCAGGTCAACGTGGGCATGGGGTTCACGCTGACCGCCGCCAACGGGCGCGTCGTGTCGGACGTCGGCGCCGCCGCGCAGTCGTACGCGGGCGCCAACGTCGCCGACATGGCGCTGACGCTCGTCAACGAGCAGGCGGACGAGGTCGTCGCCCGTCTCTATGGCGACTACTGCCGCAACGCGGGGCTCGGCGCGCCGCCCGCGAAACGGGCAAAATAGGAACCTTCGCGCCGCGCGCTTTCCTCAATCCTTCCATGACCGCCATGCCCACTGCCCGCATCCGCTCGTCCCTTCGCACCCTCGGCGTCGCCGCGCTCGCCGCGTGCGTCGCGCCGGTCCTCGCCCAGCCGAAGTTCGAGAGCGCGGCGCCGACCGCCTGTGGCCGCACGTCGCAGCAGGCGAACCAGACGGCCGACAAGACGCTCTACCAGTCTGTCGACTACACGAACAAGAACAAGAAGGGCCCGGTGATCATCGTCATCCCGGGCGAGGTGAAGAGCAACAACGCGACGTTCCTGCAGAAGTTCTCGGCCAACAACATCGCCGACTACGGCGAGCTCGAGCTCTCCAACGCCAATTTCCAGGTGCTGGAGCGGACCAACCTCGGCCCGCTGCTGCGCGAATTCGAGCTCGCGTACAACCTGGGCGACCCGAACCTCGCACGCAAGAACCTCGGCATCGGGAAGCTCAAGTCGACGAAGTACGTCGTGAAGTTCGACATCCTGAAGACCGAGCAGGTGGCCTCGGCGCAGCAGGGCTTCGACGGCCGCACGCTCGGGGCGATGGCCGGATGGGCGGGCGCGCTGGCCGGCACCCGCGGCGGCGCGACGGCCGGCGCCGTCGGCGGCACCGCGCTCGGTTCCGTCCACAGCGGCGAGTCGACCAGCGTGTGGGTGATCGGCATGCGCTACAAGATCATCAACGCCGAGACGACCGAGCAGCTCGCGCAGGGCTATACCGAGGAGAAGATGGAGGTCGGCGCGACGTCGAGCGGCGCGCTCGGCATCAACCAGGCGCAGCAGGGCGGTGCGGGGCTCGACACGATGGTGCAGCGGCTCGTGCAGAAGTCGGTGTGGGAGATCGACGCGAAGTATAAGTAACGTCCGCAGATCGCGACGCGCATTCGCGCGTCGCGATTTGCGTCCGAAGCGGGTCAGCGCGGAAAGCTTCGGGCGGCCGGGCGCTTTCCGC
>JAYRNW010000026.1:0-8424 GCA_041911995.1 Casimicrobiaceae bacterium
GGCCGCGAGCTCGCGCGCGACGCGCAGCTGCTTCAGTTCCGCCGCGGTGTCGAGGCCGTAGCCGGACTTGACCTCGATCGTCGTGACGCCTTCCGCAGCGAGCGCGGCCAGGCGCGGCAGGCTCTGCGCGGCGAGCTCGCGCTCGTCCGCGGCGCGGGTCGCGCGCACGGTCGCGAGGATGCCGCCGCCTTCGCGCGCGATGTCGGCGTACGTCGCGCCGAGCAGCCGGCGCTCGAACTCGCCGGCGCGGTTGCCCGCGTAGACGGCGTGCGTGTGGCAGTCGACCAGTCCGGGGGTCACCCACGCGCCGCCGCAGTGCAGCGTCTGCGCGGCCGCCGCGTCGCGCGGAAGGTCCGCCCGCGGTCCCAGCCACGCGATGCGGTCGCCGACGATGCCGACCGCGCCGTCGCGGATCGTGCCGTAGCCGGCGGCGCCGTCGCGCATCGTCGCGAGATGCGCGTCGGTCAGCAGGAGGTCGAAGCGCGTGACCGTCACGGCATGCCCGCGATGCGCGCGAGGGTTGCGCGGTAGCGCGCGAGCACCGCGTCCTCCTGCGGGTGGCGGCCGTCGCGCACGACGAAGCGCCCGCCGGCGACGACGTCGCGGACCGGCGCGCGACACGGCCCGAAGATCGCCGCGTCGAGCGCGTCGTCGCGCGGCAGCTCGGCCAGCGCCGCGTCGCGCGTGTCGAGCACGACCAGGTCGGCGCGGCGCCCGACGGCGATCGCACCGGCCGGCTGCGCCAGCGCCTGCGCGCCGCCGCGCGCGGCGGCTGCCCAGAGAGAGGTGCCGATCGTGGCGCCGTCGTTCGCGGGCATCACGTTGCGGCGGCGCGCGCGCAGCCGCTGCGACCACTCGAGCTGGCGCAGCTCGGCGAACGGTGAAATCTGGATGTTCGCGTCGCTTCCCACGGCGTACCGGCCGCTCGCCATCGCGTACGCGATGCCGGGAAACGTGCCGTCGCCCAGGTCGGCCTCGGTGGTCGGCGCGAGCCCGGCCACGGCGCCGCTCGCGGCGAGCGCGGCGACCTCGCGCTCGGTCATGTGCGTCGCGTGCACGACGCACCAGCGCGCGTCGATGCGCGCCTGCGCCACCAGCCATTCGACCGGGCGCATCCGGCTCCACGCGTAGCAGTCGTCGACTTCCTTCGACTGCTCGGCGGCGTGGATGTGGATCGGCGCGCCGGGCGCCGCGAGCCGCACGACGTCGGCCAGCTCCTCCGCGGTCACCGCGCGCAGGCTGTGCGGCGCGACGCCCAGCACGTACGCGTGCTCCGCGGCGCGCCCGCGCAGCCGGTCGTGGAGCTCCGCGAACGTGTGCACGCTGTGCGTGAAGCGCCGCTGGCCCTGCGTCGGCGGCATCCCGCCGAAGCCGCCGTGCGCGTAGAAAACCGGGAGCAGCGTGAGGTTGAGGCCGGCGGTCTGCGCGGCCGCGACGATCCGCCACGCGAGCTCCGCCGGGTCCGCGTACGGCACCCCCTCGGGGTCGTGGTGCACGTAGTGGAACTCGGCGACGCTCGCGTAGCCGGACTTCGCCATCTCGACGTACGCCTGCGCCGCGACCGCCTCGAGCGCGTCGGCGTCGATGCGGTCGAGGAACGCGTACATCGCGTGCCGCCACGTCCAGAAGCTGTCGTCGCTGCCGGCCTTGGTGCGGCCGGTGCGGCCCGCGAGCGCGCGCTGGAACGCGTGCGAATGCACGTTCGGCATCGCGGGCACGACGGGGCCGGCCAGGACCTCGCGGCCGTCCGGCCGCTGCCCGGCCGTCACGCCGACGATGGTGCCGGCCGCGTCGACGTCGACGGCGACGTCGCTCGTCCAGCCGTCCGGCAGCAGCGCGTCGTGCGCGAAGAGGTTCACTGGAGGGTCCCGGGGGCCCGGATCACCGCCACCAGTGCGACCGACGCCGCCGACGTCGGGTAGACGTGGAGGCCGGCGCGCGCGTCGCGGCGGCCGGCGCGGATCACCAGCGTGTGCCCGGCCGGCAGCTCGACGGGAGGAAAGCCGGCAATCAGGCACTCGCACGCGTCGGCGGCCGCGTGGCACACGTACGCGTCGGCCGGCCCGAGCGCGCACGCGGCCTCCCGCACGACGGTGACGTCGCCGGCCGCGGCCTCGCGTCTGACCATCAGGTTGAAATCGCGCGTCGGGCCGGCGACGAGCGCGCACTGCAGCGCCGCCTCGCCCGCGAAGCGCACCGGTTCGTAGGGCGCGTGCAGTGCGAGCGGCGCGCCGGCGCCGGTGAGCCGCATGCCGGCGCCGGCGAGCAGCACCAGCGTCCGGTCGACGCCGGGAAACACCGAGAAGGGCCCGTCGCGCTCGACGTCCGCGATGCTGACGCGCCACGCGAACGACGCCATGCCCGCACCCGGCGGATCCGCCGCGATCTCCAGCGTGTGGCCGCCGCCGTTCTTCCACGGCATGCGCCGGTAGTCGGCGGGCGTGAGCAGTTCGTGCATGGTCGCGGGGCGGGCGCGCGGCCGACATGGGGCCGCGGTCGGGGATTGTAAACCCGGCGGTACCCGCGCGTTGACAGGACCGCGCCCCTGCGCCTAGATTCGCGGGTTCGCCCGACAAATCCGTGGAGATTTGCACCATGCGTTTCCTCTTTGCCGTCCCCGTCCTCGCCGCTGCGCTCGCCGCCGCGGCCCCCGCATCCGCCCAGGAGACCAAGGTCGCCATCGGCTACTCCGGCTGGACCGGCTTCGCTCCGCTGACGCTCGCCAAGGAGGCCGGCATCTTCAAGAGGAACGGCCTCGACGTGACGCTGACGAAGATCCCGCAGAAGGACCGGCACCTCGCGATCGCGTCCGGCGACATCCAGTGCGCCGCGACGACCGTCGAGACGTGGATCGTCTGGAACGCGAACGGCGTGGCCACGACGCAGATCTTCCAGCTCGACAAGAGCTACGGCGCCGACGGCATGGCCGTGCGCAACAACGTGCAGAAGATCGCCGACCTCAAGGGCAAGACCGTCGCGGCGTCGGCGCCGGGCACGGCGCCGTTCTTCACGCTCGCGTGGTTCCTGAAGAAGAACGGCCTGTCGGTCAAGGACGTGACCGTCGTCAACCTCGAGCCGGGTCCGGCCGCGCAGGCGTTCGTCGCCGGCCAGAACGACGCGGCGATGACCTACGAGCCGTACCTGTCGACGGTGCGCGCCGCGCCACAGGCGGGCAAGATCATCGCGACGACGCTCGACTACCCGATGATCATGGACACGTTCGGCTGCACGCCGAAGTTCCTCGCCGACAACCCGAAGGCCGCGAAGGCGCTCGCCGACAGCTACTTCGAGGCGGTCGACATGATCGCGAAGGACCCGAAGAAGAGCTTCGAGATCATGGGCGCGGACGTCAAGCAGTCGGGCGAGCAGTTCGAGGCCTCGCAGAAGTACCTGCGCTGGCAGGACCGCGCGGCGAACAAGGCGTTCTTCGCCGGCCCGCACGCGCAGTTCTCGAAGGAGGCGGCCGACCTGCTGCTGGAGATCGGCATCATCAGGCAGATCCCGGACCTCTCGAAGCTGGCCGACACCCGGTTCATCCAATAGTCCGCCCAACCACGACGTCCCGGCGGCGCGACGGCGGCGCCGGGCGTCCCGACGCGCGATGAAGCCGCTCGTCCCCGTGAGCCGGGCGCGGAAGGTCACGCTCGGCATCGCGTTCTTCGTCGTGTTCGTCGCCGCGTGGAGTGCGGCCACGCTCGGCGGCTTCGTGTCGAAGACGTTCCTCGCCGACCCGCTGACGATGCTGGCGGAGGGCTGGGCGCTGTTCACGAAGCACGGCTTCGCGATCGACGTCGCCGTCACCGTGTGGCGCGTGCTCGGCGGCTTCGTGCTCGCGGCGGTCGTCGGCGTGCCGCTCGGCATCGCGATGGGCGCGTACAAGCCGGTCGAGGCGTTCTTCGAGCCTTTCGTGTCGTTCGCCCGCTACCTGCCCGCGTCGGCGTTCATTCCGCTGCTGATCCTGTGGGCGGGCATCGGCGAGACGCAGAAGCTCCTGGTGATCTTCATCGGCGTCTTCTTCCAGATCGTGCTGATGGTCGCCGTCATCGTCGGCTCGACCCGGCGCGACCTGGTCGAGGCCGCGTACACGCTCGGCGCCGACGCCTCGGGCATCGTGCGCCGCGTGCTGCTGCCCAGTGCGGCCCCGCAGATCGCCGAGACGCTGCGCCTCGTGCTCGGCTGGGCGTGGACGTACGTGATCGTCGCCGAGCTGATCGGCGCGTCGTCCGGGATCGGCCACATGATCACCGACTCGCAGGCGCTCCTCAACACCGGCCAGATCATCTTCGGCATCATCGTGATCGGCTTGATCGGCCTCGTGTCCGACTTCGCGTTCAAGTGGGGCAACCAGAGGGCGTTCCCGTGGGCACTGGTGTAGCTGTGGCCACCACGGCTTTCACAAAGAGACGCAGAGGCGCAGAGGGAAGCGAAGGTCTGTTGTTCTCTGCGCCTCTGCGCCTCGTTGTGACGAATTCCCGCCCCACATGAGCAAACTCGTCATCGACGGCGTGACGCGCACGTTCCCCGGCGTGCACGGCGGCCCGCCGACCGAGGCGCTGGTACCGATCAGCCTGCGCGTCGCCGACAACGACTTCATCACGATCCTCGGGCCGTCCGGCTGCGGCAAGTCGACGCTTCTGCGCATCGTCGCAGGGCTCGACACGCCGACCGCCGGCCGCGTGCTGCTCGACGGCGCGCCGGTCACCGGGCCCGGCGTCGACCGCGGCATGGTCTTCCAGAGCTACACGCTGTTCCCGTGGCTCACCGTGCGCGAGAACGTCTGCTTCGGCCTGCGCGAGCGCGGCATGCCGGCCGCGCAGCAGCAGGAGGTCGCGCGGCACTGGATCGACAAGGTCGGCCTCGCCGGCTTCGAGCGCCACTACCCGAAGATGCTGTCGGGCGGCATGCAGCAGCGCACGGCGATCGCGCGCGCGCTCGCCAACGACCCCAAGATCCTGCTGCTCGACGAGCCGTTCGGCGCGCTCGACAACCAGACGCGGTCGCTGATGCAGGAGCTGCTGCTCGCGATCTGGGAAGCCGAGCGCAAGACGGTCCTCTTCGTCACGCACGACATCGAGGAGGCGATCTTCATGGCGAGCCGCGTCGTCGTGATGAGCGCGCGCCCCGGTCGGATCAAGGCCGACGTCGCCGTCGGGATCCCGCATCCGCGCCGCTACACGGTCAAGACCACGCCCGAGTTCTCGGCGCTGAAGGCGCAGCTCACCGAGCAGATCCGCGTGGAGGCGATCAAGGTCGCCGCGATGGCGGCGTCGTGATCACCGGTCGCGATGCCGGTCGCGATGCCGGCCGCGATGCCGGTCGCGATCCGAAGGCGGCGACCACCCCCATGGCGTGCCCGCGCGTTGACAGCAACACGTCGCACGCCTAGATTGATGCGCTGCGCGAATTTGCGGAGTCCTGCGCCATGCGCTTCGCCATCGCCTTCCCCGCCTCCATCACCGCGCTCGCGCTGTACCTCGTGGCGAGCCGTCCGATCGCCGCGCAGCCAGTCTTCGAGCGGCCGGACTACGCGCCCGGCGACATGTGGCAATTCCAGTTCAAGCGCGAGTCCGACGGCACCTCGGGGCGATGGCGGCGGACGATCGACGCCCTCGTTTCAGGCGACCGCTTCGCGGTGCGCCACGGAAACGGCACTGTCGAGTACTTCGACCGGTCGTTGAATTTCGTCGGCGGGACCCCCGAGGGCGACCCGCGGGAACTCGTGCGCTTTCCGCTCAAGGTCGGCGACAGCTGGACGTTCACGCGGCGCTTCGCCGATCCCGGCGCGGAGGACCGAGGATCGGTGACGGTCGCGGCGTACGAAAGGATTACGGTGCCCGCCGGCACGTTCGACTGCTTCCGGCTCGAGGCCACGCTTAGCGCGGCCAGCGCATCCAGGACAATCGCAGGGAAGAACGTGCGCTGGTACTGCCCCGAGATCAAGTGGTTCGCGAAGGAACATTTCGAAGATCTCGTCACCGAGAAATACGTCATCGGTTCCAGGCTCAGCCAGACATCCGAGTTGATCCGCTACCGGCCGGCGCCGGGGCTCTCCCCCTCCGATGCCGGAAGCGACGCACCACCCAGGCGAACGCGGGCTGCGCCCTGATTCCGGGTCGGTGCTTCGTAGGCGATCGACCGCACCTAGTACCGTCCTCCGTTCTTCTGCCACCGCCACGCATCCGCGCAGATGGCGTCGAGGTCGCGCGTCGTGCGCCAGCCCAGCAGGCGGCCGGCGCGCGACGGATCCGCGTAGTAGGACCCGACGTCGCCCGGGCGCCGCGGCGCCATCGTCTTGGTGAGCCGGCGTCCGCACGCCGTCTCGAACGCCTTCACGACCTCCAGCACCGAATGACCGCGGCCGGCGCCCAGGTTGAGCGTGATCGCGCCTTGCGCCTTCGCCAGATACTTCAGCGCGGAGACGTGCCCTTCCGCGAGGTCCTGCACGTGCAGGTAGTCGCGCACGCCCGTTCCGTCGGGCGTGGGCCAGTCGCCGCCGTAGATCGCGAGCTCGGCCAGTTCACCGCCCGCGATCTTGCACAGCAGCGGCACGAGGTTGTTGGGCCGGCCGCGCGCCGCCTCGCCCAGCATGCCGGACGAGTGCGCACCGGCCGGGTTGAAGTAGCGCAGGATCGCGATGCGCCAGTTCGCGTTCGCATGCGCGAGGTCGCGCAGGAAGTCCTCGACGACGCGCTTGGTCCGGCCGTACACGCTCTGCGGGCGCAACGGCGCGTCCTCGGTGACGGGCAGGTCGTCCGGCTGTCCGTAGACCGACGCCGACGAGCTGAACACGAGCGTCGCGACGCCCGCCTCGCCCATCACCTCGGCGAGCGCGATCGCACCGCCCACGTTGACGTCGTAGTACGCGAGCGGCCGCTCCTCCGACTCGCCGACCGCCTTCAGGCCGGCGCAGTGGACGACCGCGGTGATCGGGTGGTCGTGGAAGACGGCGCGCAGCGCGGCGACGTCGCGCACGTCGGCGGTCGCACACGGGATGGGGCGGCCCGTCAGCGCCTGCAGCCTCGGAAGCACCGCCGGCGTGCTGTTGGCGAAGTTGTCGAGCACGACGGGCGCGTACCCGGCGCGCGCGAGCTCGACGACGACGTGCGAGCCGACGTAGCCCGCCCCGCCGGTCACGAGAATGGTTTCGGTC
Organism: Casimicrobiaceae bacterium; assembly: GCA_041911995.1. Taxonomy (GTDB): domain Bacteria; phylum Pseudomonadota; class Gammaproteobacteria; order Burkholderiales; family Casimicrobiaceae; genus VBCG01. The sequence continues at coordinate 7,151 of JAYRNW010000026.1, forward strand.
ATCACGGGAAGATCCGCATTAGCCGGATGCTACACGACGGCCGCACGCGCGCAAAAAAAAGACCGGGCGTGTCGCCCGGTCCCTCTCGCCTGGCGCCCGCGCCGGCGGCGCGCCTGCCTCGCTGCTGCGCGCGCGGACGCCCGCCGCGGCGCGCGTCGCTACGCGCTCTTCGTGCCTTCCGCCGGCGCCGCCGCTTCCGGCCGGCCGACCAGCTCGACCAGCGCCATCGGCGCGGAGTCGCCCTGCCGGAAGCCGAACTTCAGGATGCGCAGGTAGCCGCCCGGACGCGCCTGGTAGCGCGGGCCGAGCTCGTTGAAGAGCTTGGTGACGACGTCGCGGTCGCGCAGGCGGTCGAACGCGACGCGACGGTTCGCGACGGTCGCGACCTTCGCGAGCGTGATCAGCGGCTCCGCGACGCGGCGCAGCTCCTTCGCCTTCGGCAGCGTGGTCCGGATGGCCTCGTGCGTGAACAGCGAATTGGTCATGTTGCGCAGCATCGCGAGGCGATGGCTGCTGGTGCGGTTCAGCTTCCGCAGTCCGTGACGGTGACGCATGGTCGCATTCCTTTCAAGCGATGGGCACGGCATCCGTGCCGATACGATTATTGTTGTTCCTGTCGCGAGACGACGCTCGACCGTCGCTCACGCATGCGTGCGTCTCGAGCCGTAGGCTGTCGGTCCGCACACGTCCTTACCTGCACTTGCCACCGAAAACCGTGTGGCTTCGCCATCCGGTTTTCGGCTGACTGCTTTCGGCCCTGAAAGGCGCAACTCCAACGCTGCGCGCCTGCAGGAACCCGCGGACGCCTTTCAGGGACGATCCAACCCCGCCGGCGGCCAGTTCTCGAGCTTCATGCCGAGGGACAGCCCGCGCGACGCGAGCACTTCCTTGATCTCGTTGAGCGACTTGCGGCCGAGGTTCGGCGTCTTGAGCAGCTCGGTCTCCGTGCGCTGGATGAGGTCGCCGATGTAGTAGATGTTCTCGGCCTTGAGGCAGTTCGCCGAGCGCACCGTGAGCTCGAGGTCGTCCACTGGCCGCAGCAGGATCGGGTCGACCTGCGGCGACGCGCGCTCCGCGGCCGGCGTCTCGCTGCCCTTCAGGTCGGCGAACACCGACAGCTGCTCGACCAGCACCGACGCCGCGTAGCGGACCGCCTGTTCCGGCTCGACGACGCCGTTGGTCTCGATGTCGAGGACCAGCTTGTCGAGGTCGGTGCGCTGCTCGACGCGCGCGGACTCGACCGCGTAGCTGACGCGGCGGACCGGCGAGAACGA
>JAYRNW010000027.1:0-6060 GCA_041911995.1 Casimicrobiaceae bacterium
ACGTGCCGCCGCCCGACGTCGCGCCGCCGGTGACGTCGACAGCGCCGACGATCACGGCCGTGACCCCCGCGCCGCCGCCGACGGAATACAAGATCGAGCCGCCGGCGCCGCCGGTCGTGCAGGCGCCGCCCAAGCCCGCCATCCGCCGCGGCATCGTGCGCATCGCCGGCGACGACCCGCAGTACCCGAAGGACGCGATCCGCGCCGGCGTGGCGAAGGGGCGCGTCGTCGCGCGGCTGCAGATCGACGAGAAGGGCAACGTGACCGACGTGAACATCACGTCCTCCGAGCCGCCGCGCGTGTTCGACAAGGTGGTCCGCGCCGCGCTCGAGAACTGGAAGTTCAAGGCCGAGGGCGAGCGCTACGTCGGCGAGGTCGAGATCAACTTCACGTTGAAGGATGAGTGACGAAAACGCGATGCGCTGCGCGCATCGCGTTTTCGTCCCTGAGCAAGTCAGCGCGAAAGGCTCCGGGCGGCCGAGCGCCTTTCGCGCGGAAAAGGCACGAAGCGACCTGCGATCGGCGCGCTTCCAGGCTTTTTCGCACGGAAACCGCCCGGCCGCCCGAAGGTTTCCGTGCTGACTTCTTCGGGACCAATTCGCGTATGAGCGAAGCGAATGCGAATTGGTCACGTGCAAGCGCTCTGCATCGCGAGGGAAGGCTCGACGAGGCGCTCGCCTGCTACGCCGCGATCCTGAAGGTGGAGCCGCGGCACGCGGCCGCGCTTCACTATTCCGGCGTCGCGCACTTCCAGAAGGGCGAGCTCGGTCCCGCGCTCGACCGCATTCGCGCGTCGGTGGCGATCGACGCCGGCGATGCCGATGCGTGGTCGAACCTGGGGCTCGTGCTGCAGAGGATCGGCCACTGGCGCGCGGCGCTCGAGGTGTTCGAGAAGGCCGCGCAGCTCGACCCGCGGTCGCCCGAGATCCTCGCCAACCTCGCCGGCGCGCTGGACGCCGCCGGGCGCCATGCGGAGGCCGAGCAGCTCGCGCGCGAGCTGACCGTGCGCGACCCGATGCACGCGAAGGCGTGGTTCATCCTCGCGCTGGCGCTGCAGCCGCAGGGCCGGATGCTGGAGGCGCTCGAGGCCGCGACGCGCGCCGCGGGCCTCGCGCCGGACGAGGCCGGCTATGCGGGCGTGAAGGCGCAGGTCGAGCTCGGGATCGGCGCGCCGGAGAAGGCGCGCCGGACGCTGGAGGCCGCACTCGCGCGCACCCCGATGTCGGTGCCGCTGCGCTACGAGCTCGCCGGGCTGCTCGAGAACCGGCTGTCCGACCTCGCCGGCGCGGCTGCGGAATACGAGCACGTGCTGCGCGTCGAGCCGCTGCACGGCCCCGCGCTCGGGCAGCTCGCGTTCCTCCGCGGCCGGCTCGCCGACTGGCGCGAGCGCGGCGACCTCGTGCGCCGCTACCGCGCGGCGGTGGACGCCGCGACACCGGGTCTCTCGCCGTTCGCGTTCCTCGCGCTGCCGTCGTCGCGCGCCGAGCAGCGCAAGTGCGCGCAGACGTGGGCCGCGCCGCTCGCCGGCGTGACGCCGCTGCCGCGCCGCCGCGTGCTGTCGCCGGGACGGCTGCGCATCGGCTACCTGTCGGCGGACTTCCACAGCCACGCGACGGCATTCCTCGCGGCGGGGCTCTTCGAGCGGCACGACCGGTCGCGGTTCGAGGTGTTCGCGTACTCGACCGGGCCGGACGACCGCTCCCCGATGCGCGCGCGGCTCGTGCGCGCGTTCGACCGCTTCGTCGACCTGCGCGGCCGCGATCCGCACGCGGTGGCGGACGCGATCCGCGCCGACGCGGTGGACATCCTGGTCGACCTCAAGGGCCATACGCTGGACGCGGCGCCGATCGTGCTCGCGCGGCGGCCGGCGCCGATCCAGGTCCACTATCTCGGCTATCCGGGCACGATCGCCGGGGGCCTCGTCGACTGGTTGATCGGCGACCCCGTCGTCACGCCGCCGGAGCACGCCGGCGACTACGGCGAGGCGCTCGCCGTGCTGCCGGATTCCTACCAGGTCAACGACCGCGAGCGCGCGATCGGGACCGCGCCGCCGCGCGCGGAGCTCGGGCTGCCGGCCGACGCGTTCGTGTTCGCCAACTTCAACCAGACGTACAAGATCAATCCCGAGGTGTTCGACGCGTGGATGGCGATCCTCGCGGCGGTGCCGGACGCGGTGCTGTGGCTGCTCGCGAAGTCCGACGACGCGCCGGCGATCGCGAACCTGCGGCGCGAGGCGGAATCACGCGGGATCGACGCGGGCCGCGTCGTCTTCGCGCGGCACCGGCCCAACGCGGAGTACCTCGCGCTGTACCGGCACGCCGACGTCTTCCTCGACACGTGGCCGTACAACGCGCACACGACGGCGAGCGATGCGCTGTGGGCGGGCTGCCCGGTGCTCACGCTGCTGGGCTCGACGTTCGCGGGGCGGGTCGGCGCGAGCCTGAACCGTGCCGTAGGGCTGCCGGAGATGACGACCGCGACGACCGAAGCCTACGTCGCGAAGGCGATTGCGCTCGCGCGCGACCGCGGCGAAGTCGCGCGGCTGGAGGCCCATCTCGCCGGACCCGGCCGCGCGAGCGCGCTGTTCGACACCGAGCGCACGACGCGTGCGCTCGAAGCCGCGTACACGACGATGGCCGCGCAGCACCGCGACGGCGCGCGGCGCTCGTTCGCGGTCGAGGCCGTTTTGGCCGACGCTGGACGCGACGCGGGTCGATAATACGCCGCGCCCGCCGGGCCGCCCCAAGGGCGCGGGCCCCCTGGGGGGAGGCGCGCGATAGCGCGCTTCGGGGGGGACCCCCTAGTCGGTCGCGCGCAGCGCGAAGGCCGCGGCGGCCCACGTGAGGCCGACCATCGCCGCGGCGGCGCCGGCGATGCCGGACAGCGAGACCGGATACGCGGCGAGCAGACGGTACGCCTCGCGGGCGACGTCGAGCACGGCACCGGGCGCCGCGACGGCGAGCCCCGCGGCGGCGACACTCCAGAGCCCGACCACGACGGGCCGGCGCCACGCCGGCGTGGTGACCGGCGCCAGCAGGCGGTCCATGACGCGCGCGACGAAGCCGTCGTCCGCCACGTACGCATCGCGGTGCGCGGCGGCGTCGTCGGCGAGCAGGCGGTCGAGCCAGTCCGCACCGGCGTCGCCGGAGACGGAGGTCGGGCCGCGGTCGCGTTCGTCGCTCGTCGTCATGCGGAGGTTCCGTAGGCGGCGAGCGCCGCCTTCAGCTTCTGCTTGCCGCGCAGCACGTGCGTCTTGACGGTGCCCACCGGGCACCCGAGCACGTACGCGGCCTCCTCGTGCGTGAGGTCGTTATGGTAGCACTGGACGATCGCCGCCCGCTCCGCGTCGGACAGCACGGCCATCGCGCGCTCGAGGTCGACCTTGAGCGTCGTTCCGCGCGCGTGGTCGGCGTGGATTTCGTCGATGTGCGGCATCGCGTCCTCGTCCTCAGCGACCGCGTCCGCGCGGTCGCCGAGCAGCGTTTCCTTGCGCTTGCGCGCGTCGGCGAGCCAGCAATTGGTCGCGATCCGGTACAGCCACGTCGAGAAGCGCGCCTCCTGCCGGAACGACTTGAGGTTCCTCCACGCGAGGACGAACGTGTCCTGCGCGAGGTCGTCGGCCAGCGCGTGGTTGCCTGCCGTCAGCTTGCGCAGGCACGCGCGCACCGTCGACTGGTGACGCCGGACGAGCTCGGCGAACGCGTGCCGGTCGTCCGCGACGAGCGCCCGCGCGATCAGTTGCGCGTCGGAAACCGGCGGCTCGGCCATCGGCGTCGCTCACGCGCGCCGCGGTCCGGCGGAGGTGCCGCGACGGCCGGCCGGCGGATGTGCGCACGCGGAGGTCTCCTGCGATCCCGCGATCAATTGGGCTTGTCTCCCGGCCCGGGAGCCGCGCTCCGCATCGCGGTTGCCTGCTGGTCCTCGAAGTACCAGAGCACGCCGTAGCCGATGCCGACGAACAGCAGCACGAGGCCGAACCAGTTCGCGGACTGCTCGTTGATCATCGTGTAGAACGTGATGGCGAGGCCGACCGCACCGAGCAGCACGCCCTTCCGCAGGTCCGACCACGCCGCGTGCTTGCGGATCGCGCGCGCCTGCTCGGTCAGCGGCGCCGCCGCGACGCCGATCGCGGCGTCGGCGCGCCCGGCGCCGATCGCCTGCATCGCTTCGGCGGGGGGCAGCACGCCCTTCTCGGCGAGCTTCAGCATCGTCTCGTTCTGCAGCCGCGTCTTGCGCATCTTGTACCAGATGACGAGCGCGATGAGCAGGATCGGCGTCAGGAACACGATGAACACGATCGCGACCACGCCGACGGCGAGCTCGGGCTCGCGGTCGAGGACCTGGTCGAACGAGTCGTACTCGCGGTCGGCGCCGGCGACGCCGATCCGGATGCCCTTGTGACGGCCCGCCTGCGGGTCGGCGAGGTCGACGTCGATGTCCACGCTCGCGTCGGCCGCCTGGCGGCGCGCCTCGCGCGCGGCGGCCTTGGCGGCCGCGGCGGCCTCGCGCGCGGCGGCCCGTGCTTCGCGCGCGGCGTCGCGTGCGGCTTCGGCGCTGCTCCTGGCGGCGGACTTGGCGTCGGCCTTGGCGTTGCCCTGGGTCGCGGACGGCGCGGCGGACGGGCTGGTGGACGGCGTGGGGGACTGCGCGGCGGCGCGGACGACCGCACCATCGGGAACGGCGACGACGAGGGTTGCGGCCAGCACGGCCCCCCCCAGCACCAGGCGGCGGACCAGCGGCGAGACGTGGCGGATCATGAATACTCCCGAATCGGCGGCAATCGACGGTTGGATGCGCGAACGGCCGTCCCCGGATTCATTCATGCCCGGCGGTGCGCTGCCGGTGCGCCCCTCGCAGCGCCGGCCGCCGGATGACCCCATGCTATCATCGGCGCGGCTCAATTCCCGCGGTGATGCGGCGTGCGCCACGGCCTTCGCGCGACGCGCGCCGCCGTGGCCGTGACCGGCGTGCCGCATGTCGCTGCCGATGGCCGACCAGCCCGTCCCCGGTCCACGTCCGATGCGCTTCCTCCGCGTGCTGCGCCGCAGCGCCGCGCGCCTCGTCCGCGTCGCGGGCGTGCTGGCGGCGGCAGTCGCGCTCGCGCCGGCCGGTGCGGCCGACGACACCGTCACGCTCAACTTCGTCAACGCCGACATCGACGCCGTGGTCAAGGCGGTGGCCGAGATCACCGGCCGCAACTTCGTCGTCGACCCGAAGATCAAGGGCACCGTCAACATCATCTCGGCGCGGCCGGTGCCGAAGAGCCTCGTCTACCCGACGCTCCTGTCCGCGCTGCGGCTGCAGGGCGTGGTCGCCGTCGAGGGCAACGGCGTCACCACGCTCGTGCTGGAGACCGCCGCCAAGACGCACTGCTCGGCGGTCGGCGGCGGCGCCGTGGCCGGCGGCGGCGACCGGCTGCAGACGCAGGTGCTGCAGCTGCGCTACGAGTCGGCGCAGCAGCTCGTCAACGTGCTGCGGCCGCTGATCACGCCCAACAACACGATCGCCGCGTACCCGGCCACCAATGCGCTCGTCATCACCGACTACGCGGAGAACCTGCGGCGCATCGATAAGATCATCGCGTCGCTCGACCAGCCGCCGGCCGGCGAGCCGCTGATCGTCACGCTGAAGCACGCGTCGGCGCTCGACCTCGTGCCGCTCGTCAACCGGCTGCTCGGCGCGGAGACCACCGCGGCCGGCGCGCCGCCGGGCGAGGCGGCGCAGCGCGTGACGCTGGTCGCCGACCCGCGGTCGAACAGCGTGATGCTGCGCTCGGACAACGCGGCGCGCGCGGCGCGCGTGAAGGCGCTGATCGAGCAACTCGTCACGCCGGGGCGCCCCGGCGGCAACATGTTCATCGTGTACCTCCGGAACGCCGAGGCGGCGCGCGTCGCGCAGACGCTGCGCGCGCTGCTGACCGGCGGCAGCGACGCGCCCGCCGCGCCCACGGCGCCGTCGGCGATCGGCAACCAGCTCGGCACCTCGACGCCCGCGCAGGGGGCGACGGCGGCGCCGGCGGCGCGCTGCCCGGCGGCCTGACGATCCAGGCCGACACCGCGA
>JAYRNW010000028.1:0-2340 GCA_041911995.1 Casimicrobiaceae bacterium
ACGGGCCGGCAGGCCGAGGTCGTCGAGCCGGCGTTCCCAGCGCTCGGGGCTCATCGGCGGCCGGTCGGCGACCGGCCCGACGGCCCCGCTCGCCACCGGCAGCGGCGGCGGCAGCGTCGCCGCGGTCTGCGCCGTCAGCCAGACGAGGCGCGTCGCGGAACTGACCGGTCGCGCCAGCACGCCGAGCGCCTGGCCGCGCAGGATCAGCGTCTCCGGCACGCGCGACGCGGTACGCAGCAGGTTGCCGACGCCGTTGCCCGCGCCGGCCGGCGCCGCAACCAGCACCGAAACGCGCCGGTCCGCGTCGAACAGCACATAGGACGTATCGCGCTCGTCGCCTGCCGCGAACAACAGTTCGGTGCAGCCGGGGTAGCGTTCGCGCACTCGCGCTGCGGCACGCGCGGCGAACGCGGCCTCGCCGACCACGCGGACGACGCGCCGGGCGGTCGGCTTCGATTCGTGCGAGTGGATCCGCAGTACGCCGTCGGCGTCGACGTAGAACGCGAACTCGTCGCCCTGCAGCACGACCAGCGCCGCCTCGCCCACCGCGGTCGGCGCGAAGTCGCGCAGCGTGTCACCGACCAGCGCGTCCCACTGCATCCGTGCGCGCACGGGCAACAGCACCCAGGAGCCGCGGCCGAGGTCGGCGACCTCGTCGCGGTCGACCGGTTCGAGTCGGGCGGCCTGGGTGGTCTCCGTGGAGCCGTCGCCGGCCGGCCAGTGCGCCGCCAGCGCGGGTGCACGCTCGTCACCGTCGGCGCGCAGCAGCAGCGCGCCGGGCCGGTACCGCGCCACGACCCCGGGCTCGGTCACCCCCGGGTCGCACGGGGCGCCCGATTCGCCCGCGGCCACCGCGCCGGCCGGGGACAGCGCGATCGCAGCGAGCAGGACCAGCGTCGACCGACGAGGCATCGGGTCTCCCGTGAGCCCGGCCACAGTGTGCACCCGGCCCGCCGGGATGGCATCGGGACTCTCCCGCATCCGCGACGCCGCGTTGCGTCGCGACCGGCCCCTCGTCCATGATCCCTCGATGCAACCGCAGGAGAACGTCGCCGAGTTCACGCTGAAGGCCGTCGTGGTCGGCGTGGTGCTGGGGCTGGTCTTCGGTGCCGCGAACGCCTACCTCGGGCTCCGGGTCGGCATGACCGTGTCCGCCTCGATCCCGGCCGCCGTGATGACGGTCGCCGTGTTCAGGCTGCTGCAGACCCGCGGCACGATCCTCGAGGCCAACCTGTCGCAGACGGTCGCGTCGGCCTCGACCTCGCTCGCGACCGGAACGATCTTCACGATCCCGGCGCTGTTCCTGTGGGGCGCGATCCCGCCGTACACGCAGGTGGTCGCGCTCGCGTTCCTCGGCGGCCTGCTCGGTCTCTCCGCGATGATCCCGCTCCGGCGGATCCTGATCGTCGATGCGCACAAGGAACTGCCCTACCCCGAGGGCACGGCCTGCGCCGAGGTGCTGCGCGCGACGAACGCGGATGACGCCGACGGCGCGCGCGACAGCGCGTGGATCTTCCGCGGCATGGCGGTCGGCGCGGCGGTGAAGCTGCTGCTGTCGCTCGCCTACCTCGCGCCCGGCGAACTGGTGGTCGCGCTGCCGGTGCTGCCGAAGGCCGAGCTCGCGCTCGAGATCGCGCCGGCGCTGTTCGGCGTCGGCTACATCCTCGGTTACCGCCAGGCCGCCGTGTGCGTCGCCGGCGCGCTGATCTCGGCGGTCGTGATCACCCCGCTGATCGCGTGGATGGGCATGCACCTCGCCGCCCCGCTCTACCCGGAGACCACGAGACTCGTCGCCGACATGAGCGCCGGCGACATCTGGTCACGCTACGTGCGCTACATCGGCGCCGGCGCCGTCGCGACGGCCGGCATCCTCACCGTGCTGCGCGGCCTGCCGACGATGGCCGGTGCGTTCGCCGCGGTCGCGCGCGGCGTGCGGGCCGGTGGGGCCTCGCTCGCGGCCGGCAGCGACCGCACCGACCGCGACCTGCCCGGCTCGTTCGTGCTCGGCGGCATCGCCGCCGTGGTGATCACCGCGGCGCTGGTGCCCGGCGTGTTCGCGGGCGGCATGGACCCCGGACAGCGCGCGGTGCTCGCGGCCGGCGTCGGCGTGTTCGGCGTGCTGTTCGTCGCGGTCGCGGCGCGGATCGTCGGCATCGTCGGCGTGTCGTCTCAACCGACCTCCGGCATCACGTTGGTCACGCTGCTCGGCACTGCGTCGGTGTTCGCCGCGGCCGGCTGGGTCGACGCGGGCGCACGCGCCGGCGTGCTCACGGTCGGCACCATCGTCGCGATCGCCGCGAGCAAGGCCGGCGACATCTCACAAGACCTGAAGACCGGGTG
>JAYRNW010000029.1:0-5368 GCA_041911995.1 Casimicrobiaceae bacterium
CGCGAACGGCTCGCGCCGGAACCGCGCGTACAGCCACACGCCGAGCACGATCGGCCAGACGTTGACGAGGTTCTTGCCGAAGAGGCCGAAGCCGAGCACGAGGAACAGGCAGGCGACGGCGGATCCGCTCATCGGCGCGCGCGTGATGCGATAGACGCCGCACGCGCACAGCGTCAGGAGGCCGGCGTTCACGCAGCCGGCCCCGATGCCGCCGATGCCGAAGTAGTCGGTGAGCAGCGCATCGCGCGTCGTCAGGATGTCCGCGAGGCCGCGCAGCACCTGCGCGGGACCGTCGACGGCGAAGCCGAAGACGACGAACGCCGCCGCGTACGCGGCGACCACGCCGAGAATCACGCGATCCGGCGTCGCCGCGACCGCAACGTCGCCACCTGCCTGCGCGTTCATCGCCCGACGTCGCCGGGGTCCGGCTCGCGCCCGCCGGCCGCATCGTCGAAGCGCTGCTTCGGCAGCAGGAAGAGCCACGAGACCAGCACGAACGGCGCGGTCAGCGCAGGGATGGCGAGCGGCGTCAGCGCCACGTTGAACGCCGCCTGCGCGAAGACCGTGAACACCGTCCCGAGCGCCGCGTACGCGGCGGTGCGCCAGCCCGGCCGGTGGAAGACGGCGCCGAGCGCGACGGCGGTGAGCACCGGGCTGAAGCCGAGCAGCCCGCCGACGACGAGGTCGCTCTCGGCGCCGAACAGGTGCGCGGTGACGACGGCGAGGATCGCGCCGCCGAGCGCGTACGCCGCCGCGACGGGCGAGCTCACGGCGAGGCCGACGAGCACGACCACACCGGCCACGCCGCTGCCCTTGAGGAACACCTGCGCGATGCTGCGCAGCACGCCGAGCGCGAAGTCGGACAGGCCGACGTCCATCGCAGCGGCCGGCTCGAACGGCGTCACGACGGCGCCCGCCGGCAGCGCGTGCCCGGCCAGCCCCCAGAAGCCGTACGTCGCGAGCAGCAGCAGCCACGCCGTGATCACGAACGGGAACGTGAGCGCGGCCATGCCCCAGGGCTTCATCATGCCGGCGGTGGCGAGCGTGACCACGACCGACACCGCGGCGCCCAGCACGACGTACGCCCAGAGCATCGGCCCGGGCGCGATGAACGTGGCGAGCGCCATGCCGACGAGGACGCCGTTGTACCCGTAGAGGCCGGCCCGCAACCCTGCCTCGTCGACGTCGAGCCACATTGCGGTGAGCGTGGCGACGACGACGGCGGCGACCGCGCCGGCCAGCACCTCCGGCACGCCGGCGGCGAACGATCCCCACGCGATCGCGGCCAGGAACACGGCGCCGGTGAGCGGGTTGTCCTGGAACATCACCTGCGCGACGCCGCGCAGGTTGACGTCCACGAAGCGCAGCGCCCGCGACGACGCGCAGCGCGCTTCCCATGCCGACAGCACCTTGTTCATCGGTGGCCCTCCGGTCGATCGTTCAGCGCCACAGCGGCTGCGGCCCGATGGCGGCGCCGGCGATCTCCTGGCGCGCCACCGCCCAGAATCCGCGCACCGCCTCGCGCACCTGCGCGGTCTCGCGCCCCAGCACCTTGTACACGAGGCCGGCCTCGTTCGGCAGCCGGCAGGCGCCGAACGCGACCCCCTGCGCGTGATCCACTTCGGCGCCGACGCGCGCGTGGACGCGCGCCGCCGTCTCCGGCGGCGTGCAGAGGACCACGTTGGCGAAGACGTCGAAGCCGTCCATCACGCCGGTTTGCCGCACCGGGTGGCGCGCGGGCTCGACGACCAGCCGCTCGGAGAAGAGCGGCGTGCCGTCCGGCCGCGCCGCCGCGGTCGCGAGCGAGAGCAGCGTGGCGCCGAAGCACTCGTCGGGGCGGTGGTGCTTGCGGCCCGGCTGCACGATTTCCGCACAGAGGAGCGACGCGCTCGGGTGGATCGTGATCCGCGTGTCGCTGGCGAAGCGCGCCTCCCGGTGCGGGATCAGCGGCTCGGGCAGGTACTCGAGATAGGCACCGGCGGCGAGCGCGAACGACTGCGTCTGCACGGCGTAGTTGGCGTCCATCGCGTGGACCTTGGTCGCCGACTGCGTGGTGACGTGCGCGCGCGCGCCCTCGGCGAGCGCGACGTCGAGCGCCATCCGGTCGCCCTGCAGCACGCAGCCGGCGGTCGTGATCACGAACAGCCACGGCATGTCCGGCAGCGCCTCGTCGCAGTGCAGCGCGCGCTGCGCGAGATAGGGCGCGCGCGAGTCGAGCTCCGCCAGGATGGTGCGCTCGCCGCGCCGCTCGAACCCCAGCCGCAGGAACCCGTTCTTGCCGGGGGCGCCGCTGCGCATCTGCGGCGGCTCGCCGGCGAAGCGCGCGAACCCGGCCGGCGGCGCACCCGGGCCGGCGCCGGCGGGCTGCAGCGCCGGCGGCAGTCCGCGCTCGACGGCGCCCATCAGCCCGGCCGGGCGGGCGGCGGCGCGAGGTCGAACAGCAGGTCGCTGCGGATCAGGTCGACCAGCGCGGGGATGCCCTCGCCCGTGCGGCAGTTGGTGAACAGGAACGGCTTGTCGCCGCGCATCAGCTTCGAGTCGCGCGCCATCACGTCGAGGCTCGCGCCGACGTACGGCGCGAGGTCGGTCTTGTTGATGACGAGGATGTCCGACTGCGTGATCCCCGGCCCGTTCTTGCGCGGGATCTTGTCGCCGGCCGCGACGTCGATCACGTAGACGAAGAAGTCGACGAGCGCCGGCGAGAACGTCAGCGTCAGGTTGTCGCCGCCGCTCTCGATCAGCACGACGTCGCCGTCGGGGAAGCGCGCCTCCATGTCCTCGACCGCCGCGAGGTTCATGCTGGGATCCTCGCGCACCGCCGTGTGCGGGCAGGCGCCGGTCTCCACGCCGAGGATGCGCTCCTCGAGCAGGATCCCCTTCAGCGTGCGCTGCACGTGCTTCGCGTCCTCGGTGGTCACCACGTCGTTGGTGATGATGAGGACCTTGATGCCCATTTCGAGGAGCCGCGGCGTGATCGCCTCCACGATCGCGGTCTTGCCCGAGCCGACCGGGCCGCCGACCCCGATGCGCGTGACCTTCTTCTTCATGCTGCGCGTTCTCCCCGGGGCGTCGTCCGCCGCGCGTTTCAGTTCATGAACAGGCGCACGTGCGCCTTGACGTGGACCGCCGCCAGGATCTCGGCGAGCGGCGCGAAGCCGGCCATGTCGTCGAGCGCGGCGCCTTCCGCGTCCGCCCACGCCGCGTCGACGTCGGCGTTGAGCGCGTAGAGCATCCGCTGCGTCTCCACGTGGCCGATGCGCATCAGCCGCAGCGCCGCGCTCAGGATCATCGCCGCGACACCGTACTGGTGCACGACGAACGCGTCGCGCGCCGCCAGGCCCTGCGCCGCGAAGTCGACGGCGAGCGCCACGGGATAGCAACCGGGCGTGGCGCCGCACGCGACCTGCTCGTGCCACGCGGCGACGAGCGGCGCGCCCGTGACCTGCGCCGCGAGCTCCGTGAACTTGCGGCCCATCCGGACCGTCATCGTCCGCGTCTCGTCGGAGAGCTTGCGCGCGTAGACCCGCGCGTCGATGCGCCGCAGCGCGTCGACGTCGCCGGCCGCGGCGGCGCGGTGCGCGCAGACGAGCCCGATGCCGTCGCCGCGGCTGCCCTGCTCCATCGCCGTGCGCGCGAACGCGAGCAGCGTCGCGGCGTCCGTCACGACACGCTGCTGGACCGCGGACTCGAGCCCGCCGGAGAACGCGAAGCCGCCGACCGGGAACAAAGAGTCCCCGAACTGCAGGATCCGCGCGATCTGCACGGCCGCGACCGGCGACGCCGCGCCGTCGTCGCGCGGCTTCATGCCGGCGGTTCGCCGCCCGGCTGCGCGCGGCCCTGCGCGCGCACCGGCGCACGCCCGTGCACGTGCCCGGTCTCCGGGTCGACGGCCGCGTACCGGTCGTGCGTGTGGCCGTGCACCGGGCCCTCGGCGCCGCCGAACAGGCGCCGCGACTCGTGCGGCGCGAGGTACGGCACGACGTCGCCGCCCGCGACGAACTCGTAGCGGATGCCCTCGAACCGGTGCGTGTTCATCACCGACGCCATCACCTTGCGGTCGACGGTGAGCGGCACGAACACGCGCGTGCCCTTGACCAGCGCCGGCCAGTGCTGGTTGCCGAGCGCGTGGCCCAGCTCGACGCACGTGCGCATCGCGTGCTCCGGAGCCTCCGCGGCCAGCGTGTCGAGGTGGATCACCATCACGTCGCGCAGGCTGATGCGCGCGACGACGGCGCGCGCAGCGCCCGCGTCCCACAGCAGGATGTCCCCGTCGCGCATGAACGTGCCGCGGTCCAGCGACACCGCGATCTCCTGCCCGCCGGCGGTCGTCTTGCGGAAGCGGTTCTTCTGCGCTTCCCAGTGGTCGAGCGCCAGCGTGTCGATCGTGGCCGCCGCGAGCCGCGCCGCCCACGCCGGATCGGCGGCGTTGCCGACGATGGTCTCGACCAGGATCAAGGCGGCGCGCTAGCTGAAGAAGTAGCGCTGGTTGAGCGAAACCGTCTTCAGCGGCGGCACGGTGGCGTGGACGCCGTCGACGGTGACGGCGAACGTCTCGGGCGACACCTCGATCTTCGGCGTGCCGGCGTTGCGCACCATGTCGCGCTTGCCGATCCTGCGCGTGTTCTTCACGGCGACGACCTGCCGGGCGAGGTCGAGGCGCTCGGCCACGCCGGCCGCCTCCGCCGCCTGCGACACGAACGTGACGCAGGTGTCGGCGAGCAGGCGCCCGAAGCTGCCGAACATCGGCCGGTAGTACGTCGGCTGCGGCGTCGGCAGCGACGCGTTCGGGTCGCCCATCACGCCCCAGTTGATCACGCCGCCCTTGATGACGAGCTTGGGCTTGGCGCCGAAGAACGCCGGCTCCCACAGCACGAGGTCGGCGATCTTGCCGACCTCCACCGAGCCCAGCACATGCGAGATGCCGTGCGCGACCGCGGGATTGATCGTGATCTTGGCGACGTAGCGCAGCACGCGGAAGTTGTCGTTGCCCGGGGCGTCCTCCGGCAGCTTGCCGCGGCCGGCCTTCATCGCGTCGGCGGTCTGGATGCAGCGCAGCCAGCACTCGCCGATCCGGCCCATCGCCTGCGAGTCGCTCGAGAAGATCGAGATGACGCCCATGTCCTGCAGCACGTTCTCGGCCGCGATGGTCTCGGCGCGGATGCGGCTCTCGGTGAACGCCACGTCCGACGGGATGTCGGGCGAGAGGTGGTGGCACACCATGATCATGTCGTACAGCTCGGCCTGCGAGTTGATGCCGTACGGCAGCGTCGGGTTGGTGGACGACGGCAGCACGTTGGGCAGCGCCGAGATGCGGATGATGTCGGGCGCGTGGCCGCCGCCCGAGCCCTCGGTGTGGAACGAGTGGATC
>JAYRNW010000030.1:0-17348 GCA_041911995.1 Casimicrobiaceae bacterium
GAAGCCCGAGTACGACACCTTGACCTGCGAGTCCGCCTTGCTGCGCTGCTGGAAGAACGCGTCGACGTCCTCGATCAGGATCACCGAGCGCCGCGGCACGGACGACAGCAGGCTGCCGATCTTCTCGTCGGTGACGTTGGGCGACGCCAGGCTCAGCACGCACACGTTGAGCGACAGCTCGGAGGCGAGCGCCGTGACGAGCGACGTCTTGCCGGTGCCCGGCGGGCCGTACAGCAGGTAGCCGCGGCGCCACGGGATGCCGAGCGTCTCGTAGCGCTCGCGCGACGCGAAGAAGCGGTCGAGGTCGGCGACGATCGCCTCGCGCTGTCCGTCCTTCAGCACGACGGAGTCGAGCTTGCGGTTGTTGCCGAGGCGCGCGCGCGTCCACTCGTTGTTGTACGGGCTGGGCACGTAGATCGCGATGCGGTTCAACTCGCGCTCGATCCGGTGCGCCATCGCCGCGTGGACGAGCGCCTCCAGCGGCCGCTTGTCGCGGCCGAACGTCGACAGCGCGATCTTCTCGACGACGGCGACGCCCATCTGCACGTCGCGCTTCATCCACATGAGCCGGCCGTCGAGGACGAACACGTGGAAGCCTTCGCCTGGCGAGAACACCGGAACCGGGCGGCCGCCCTGCTGCAGCTCGTCGTGCAGGCTCTGGTACGACGAGCCCTGCTGGCGGACGGCGCGGACGGTGAAGTTGTTGATCCGGCGCAGCGCCTCGCGGCTGTCCATGTACTCGACCAGCGCCGGGAACATGAGCTCGTCGCGGCTGTCGACGGCGAGCGTGGTGACGACGAAGTGCTTCGCCCAGCGGACGAGCTTGACCGGGAACTCGCGCAGCCACATCGCGACGAGCCCGACGGCGGCGAGCATGAGGCCCCCGGACAGGAGCTGGTTGGAGGCGAGGGCGGACTGCAGCGATTCGAGCACGGCGACTCCCGGACGGCGCGACCCGGTCCGGGCCGCGCGCCTTTAACGCGCGAACGGGTGTTTCGGTCTACACAGGCCCACGATACCGCCTAGCGTTGTCGCCGGGCCGCGGGGCGCGGGGACTCGAGGTCGAGCGCCCACGCCGGCTGCGCGAAGCGCGCGAGCAGGAACTCGGTGAACGCGCGGACCTTCGCCGACAGGTGCCGGCGGCTCGGGTAGACGATGTGGATCGGCGTCGCGGGCGGCGGGAACGCGCGCAGCAGCGGCACGAGCCGCCCGGCGGCCAGGTCCCCGCCGACGATGAAGTCGGGCTCGTACGCGATGCCCATCCCTTCGGCCGCGAGTGCCGCCAGGAAGGCGCCGTTGTTCGCGTGCACCGGCCCGGCGACGCGGACGCGGCGCTCGCCGCCCTTGCGGTCGCCGAACGTCCACGTGTCGCGCTGCGGCGCGTACTCGTAGAGGAGGCACGCGTGGCGCGCGAGGTCTTCCGGCGTCCGCGGCTCGCCGCGGCGCGCGACGTAGGCGGGCGCCGCGCAGCACACGAGCTGCGACGCGCCGACGCGGCGGCCGACGAGGTTCTGCCCGCCGATCGCGCCGATGCGCACGGCTGCGTCGAAGCCCTCGTCGACGAGGTCGACCACGCGGTCGGAGAGCTCGACGGCGACGCGCATCTCGGGGTAGCGGACGAGGAACGCCGCGACGGCGGGAGCGAGATAGCCGGTGCCGAACGTCACGGCCGCGGAGATGCGCAGCGTGCCGCTGGGAACGAGGGCGCCGGCGCCGGCCGACGCCTCGGCTTCCTCCAGGTCGGCCAGCAGCTGCACGCAGCGCTCGTGGAAGGCGCGGCCGGCTTCGGTGAGCGACAGCCGCCGCGTCGTGCGGTTCAGGAGCCGCGCGTTGAGGTGCGCCTCGAGGTCCGCGACCTGCCGCGAGACCGACGACACCGACACGTCGAGGCGCTCGGCGGCGCGCGCGAAGCTGCCGGTCTCGACGACTTTCACGAAGGCGGCGATGGCGTGGAAGCGGTCCATGCGGGTCGCGGGAAGGTGGGTCCATATTATTGCGTAAAATGCAACAATATTTCAAGCAGAGTCATCTTTATCCATAATTCACGATGAACGAAGATGCACGCCATCGCGCCACCCCGGCGCCGACCTCGGCCAAGGAGCCCCCATGAACGATGCACGGATGACCGCGACCGCCGCGCTGCTGCTGCGCGTCGCACTGGGCACGATGTTCGTCGCCCACGCGCTGCTCAAGTACTTCGTCTTCACGCTGCCCGGCACCGCCCAGTTCTTCGGGTCGCTGGGATTGCCGCCCGTGCTGGGCTACGTCACGTTCGCCGTCGAGCTGGTGGGCGGCGTCATGCTGGTGCTGGGCGTGCAGACGCGCGCCGTCGCGCTGGCGCTCGTCCCGGTGATGATCGGCGCGACGTGGGCGCACGCCGGCAACGGCTGGCTCTTCAGCGCCGCGAACGGCGGCTGGGAATACCCGGCGTTCTGGACGGTGACGCTGCTCGTCCAGGCGCTGCTCGGCGACGGCGCGTACGCGCTGCGCCGGCCGCAATCGGTCCCCGCGCTGCAGCGCGCGTAACAGGGCACCGCACGTCCGGGCCACGCGGTCCGGACGCGCGTGCTATTTTCCCTTCCCGTTTCCGGAGTCCCCATGAAGCTCTACTACTCGCCCGGCGCGTGCTCGCTCGCCCCCCACATCGCCCTCGTCGAATCCGGCCTGCCGCACGAGACCGTGAAGGTCGACCTGCGCACGCACAAGCTCGCCGACGGCACCGACTACTACACGATCAATCCCAAGGGCTACGTGCCGCTGCTCGAGCTCCCCGACGGCACGCGGCTGTCGGAGATCGCAGTGATCCTGCAGTACGTCGCGGACCGCAAGCCGGGCGCGCTGGCGCCGGCGTACGGCGGCATCGACCGCTACCGGGTGATGGAGTGGCTGGAGTTCGTCGCGACCGAGCTGCACAAGCAGTTCAGCCCGCTCTGGTATCCGGCCACGCCCGACGCGACGAAGGAGCAGCAGCGTTCGCGGCTCGCGACGCGCTTCGCGTACCTCGCGCAGGCGCTCGCCGCGCAGCCGTACCTGACCGGGCAGGCGTTCACCATCGCCGACGCGTACCTGTTCACGGTCCTCAACTGGGCGCCGATCCTGAAGGTCGACCTCTCGCCGTGGCCTGCGCTGCTGCAGTTCCAGGCGCGTGTCGCCGCGCGGCCGGCCGTGCACCGCGCGCTCGTCGCCGAGGGTCTCGTCAAGGAGAGCGCCGCAGCGACGGCGTGACCGCGCTGCGGACGCCGCGGCCGGATGCGTGCCGGCCGCGGCGCCCGCGACTTCCGCATCGGGTGAAGCGATGAACCAACTTCCGACCGTATTCCTGTCGCACGGTGCGCCGACGCACGCGACGCAGCCGGGCGCCGCCGGCCACGCGTGGGAAACCCTGGGCCGCACGCTGCCGCGGCCGCGCGCGATCCTGATGGCGTCGGCGCACTGGGAGACCGGGCTGCCGATGCTGACCGGCAACCCCAGGCCGCAGACGATCCACGACTTCGGCGGCTTCCCGGCCGAGCTCTACGCTCTGACGTACCCGGCGCCCGGCGCGCCGGACGTCGCCGCCGAGGCGGTCGCGCGGCTCAAGGCCGCCGGCATCACCGCGGGTGTGGACGGCTGCCGCGGCCTCGACCACGGCGCCTGGGTGCCGCTGCTGCACATGTACCCGGCGCACGACGTGCCGGTCGTCCAGGTCTCCGTGCAGACGGACCTGGGGCCCGCGCATCACGTCGCGCTCGGCCGCGCGCTGGCGCCGCTCGCGCAGGCGGGCGTGCTGATCGTCGGCTCCGGCCACACGACGCACAACCTGCGCGACTGGATGACGAACCAGCGGCGGCACGAGCCGCTGCGCTACGTGCAGCAGTTCGCCGACTGGGTGCAGGCGCGGCTCGCCGCGAACGACACCGACGCGCTCGTCGACTACCGCGAGCGCGCACCCGACGCCGTGCGCGCGCATCCGACCGACGAGCACTTCCTGCCGCTGCACGTCGCGTGGGGCGCGGCCGGCGACGGCGCGCGCGCCGAGCGCATCGTGCACGGCTACGAGGCCGGCGCGCTCGCGATGGACTCCTGGGTGTTCCACCCGGCGCACTGAACGCGCGGCCCGCTGACCCTCACGCTGCGAGGAACGCGCACAGCAGCCGGTGGAAGTGGTGGACGCCGCGCTCGCGTGTCGGCGCATAGCGGCCGCCGCGATAGAGGCGGGCGCGCACGCCGCGCTGCACGGCCTCGACGATCGCCTCGTCCTCCTCTTCGACCCGGTCGAGCGCGCCGCCGGCCCCACGGTCGCGCAGCGCGGGATCGTAGACGTAGCTCCGGAACGCGACGCGCGTGCGGTCGAGCCCCGCCGGCTCGACGCGGTTGACCGAGAGCCCCCACGGATAGAAGTTGAGCATCAGGTTCGGGAAGATCCACCCGTAGTACGCGGCGACGCGCCGGCTGTGGTCGGGCGTGCCCGGCGGCGGCGCGAACGCAGGCTCGCCCGGCGCCGCGAGCGCGACCTGCAGGTTGGCGTAGCGGAAGAGCTCGGTCGCGTAGCTGCCGTGGTCGACCTGCGCGTTCAGCGCCGGATGCACGAACGGGATGTGGAAGCCCTCGAGGTAGTTCTCGACGTACAGCGCCCAGTGCGCGGCGATCGCGTAGTCGCGGTCGCGCGCCGGATCGTGGACGAAGCGCTCCACCGGCAGCCACGCCAGGCGCGCGGCGAGGTCGCCGATAAAATCGGCGAACGGCGCCGCCGGGTCGAGCGCCGCGAAGCCGTGCCCGGCCCACGTCGCGAACGGCACCTGCGCCAGGTCGTCCGCCGCGGACGGGAAGTCGTGCGCGCCGTCGAACCCGGGCATGAACGTCATGCGCCCGGCCAAATCGAACCGGCGCGAGTGATAGCCGCAGCGGATCTCGCTCGCGCGGCACGGCGCGCGGACGAGGAGGTTCGCGCGGTGCGTGCAGACGTTGGACAGGCAGCGCAGCGCGCCCGCGCCGTCGCGCGCGAGCAGCAGCGGCTCGTCGAGGACGCCCGGCAGGAGGTCGCGCGGCGCGAGCATCCCCGCATCCGCCACGTCCGCGAGGTCGCCGACCCACTGCCACGTCCGCGCGAAGACGCGCTCGCGGCACGCGGCGTACGCCGCGGCGTCGGCGTAGAACGCGGGCGCGAGCGTCGCGGCGCGCGCGATGTCCGGGTCGACGTGGTAGCGCAACGGCGGCGGGCGAGGCGAGGCGGAACCCGCCCGTATCACACCACGGCCTCCGCGCGCCGCGCGAGCCGTTCCCACGCGTCGTCTACCTCCGCCTGCAGCGCGTCGACGTCGGCGTCCGACAGGTGCCGGTACCGGCGCTGCAGCGCGAGGTAGTCGCGCACCGGCCGCGTCCGCGTCGGGTGGTTGAGCGTGTACCGGCGGCCGTCCTCGACCTCGTAGAGCGGATACGCGCCGCACTCGACCGCGTAGCGCGCGGCCGTGAGGCCGGCGTCGTCGGGCAGGCCCCAGCCGTCGAGGCACGGGATCAGCAGCGTGATGATCCGCGTACCGCGCAGCGCCTTCGCCTTCTCGACCTTGCGCACGAGATCGGGCAGGTGGCCCACACTCGCGGTGGCCGCGTACGGCACCTCGTGCGCGGCCATGATCTCGATCAGGTTCTTCTTGCGCGACGTCTTGCCGGCCGGTGTCGACCCCGTGCTCGCGAGGTGCGGCGTCGACGACGACTTCTGCGCGCCGGTGTTCATGTAGCCTTCGTTGTCGAGGCAGAAGTAGATGAAGTCCTCGTTGCGCTCGGCCGCCGACGACAGGCACTGGAAGCCGATGTCGTACGTGCCGCCGTCGCCGGCCAGCACGACGACCTGCGTGTCGCGCTCGCCGCGCGCGGCGAGCGCGCGCCGCAGGCCGGAGGCGGCCGCGGCACTGGCTTCGAGCGTGGGCTGGTAGACGGGGATCTTGAGCGAGCTGTACGGCTGCGGCCCCGCGATGATCGCCATGCACGACGGCGGCACGACGGCCATCGTCTTCGGCCCGAGCGTGGCGAGCACGTGCCGGACCGACAGCGCGTCGATGCAGCCCGGGCACGCGGCGTGCCCCGAGCACAGCATCGCCTCCTGCGTCATCTCGAACCGGCGCATGGCGCTCACCTCACCCAGACCGACGCGGGGCCCGCGTCGTCGGCGCGCCGCACGAACTCGACGATGCGCCCCGGCGCGACGTTGACGCCGCCGACGCCCGCCAGGCATCCGTGGATGCGCGGCGGCGCGGCCACGCCGTACAGCGCCGCGCGCAGTTCCTGGTGCAGGACGCCGCCGTGGCCGGGCGAGTAGTTGCGGTCGAGCACGACGACGTCCGCCGCGCCGGACAGCGCGTCGCGCAGCGCGGCGACCGGCAGTGGCCGGAACAGCCGCACCTTGACGAGCCCCACCGGCTCGCCGGCGTCGCGCAGCGCGTCGACCGCCTCGCGCGCGGTGCCGCACATGCTGCCCATCGTCACGACGAGCGTGCGCGCGCCGTCGCAGCGGTAGCGCTCGATCGCGCCGTAGCTGCGGCCGGTCAGCGCGGCCCACGCGTCGTCGGCTTCCCGCACCGCGACGAGCGCGCGGTCCATCGCGTCGCCCAATGCCTGCCGGTGCCGGCAGAACATGTCCTGCGTGACGACGTTGCCCCACGACTCCACGTGCTCGGTGTCGAGCCGGTGCGGCGGCGCGTACGGCGGCAGGTACGCGTCGACCAGCGACGGGTCGGGCACGCGCACCGGCTCCAGCGCGTGCGACACGTAGAACGCGTCGTGGTTGACCATCGCCGGCAGCAGCACGGACTCGGCGACGCGGAACGCCTGCAGCACGGTGTCGAGCGACTCCTGCGCGCTCTCCGTGTAGTACTGGATCCAGCCGGTGTCGCGCTGCGCGAGGCTGTCGGTCTGGTCGGGCCAGAACGCCCACGGCGACGCGAGCGTGCGGTTGACGTTGGCCATCACGATCGGCGCCCGCGCGCCGCTCGCGTAGTGCAGCAGCTCGTGCATCAGCAGCAGGCCCTGCGACGCCGTCGCCGTGAACACGCGCACGCCAGCCAGTGACGCCGGGATGCACGCGGCCATCACCGAATGCTCGGACTCGGGCGTGATGACCTCGGCGTCGAACTCGCCGCTCGCCTGGAACTCGGTGATGAGCTCGAGCACCGGCGTCTGCGGCGTGATCGGGTAGACGGGCACGACCTTCGGCCGCGCGAGCCGCGCCGCCCACGCGACCGCGTGGTTGCCGGTCAGCAGCATCGTCCGCTCGCGCGCGTACGCGTCGTCGCGGGCGTTCACCGCGCCTCCTCGACCATCGTCATCGACCCGGTCGGGCACTCGCGCACGCACAGGCCGCAGCCCTTGCAGTAATCGGTCAGCACGACGTAGCCGTCGCCGTCGCGCCGCACCGCGAGGTCCGGGCAGTAGACGACACAGTTGTCGCAGTGGATGCACGTGCCGCACGAGAAGCAGCGCTCGGCTTCCGCCAGCGCCTGCGCGACGTCGAGCGGCAACTGCACCTCGGCGTCGCCGGCGAGCCTTCGCGCGACGTCGAGCCGAGCGTCGGCGGCGCGTGCCTGCGCCGGGTGGTAGTGCGTGTTGATCGCGGCCAGCGGCACCAGCGAGTCCTCGTCTTCGACGGCGGTCCCGGCCGCGGCGTCGCCGGTGCGCGCGCGCAGCAGGCGGTCGATCTCCCGCGCGGCGCGCTTGCCCATGCCGATCGCCTCGGTCACGAAGCGCGCCATGCTGGCGACGTCGCCGCCCGCGTACACGCCGTCGCCGTTCGTCGCCTGCCGCGCGTCGACCGCGAGCAGCGTGCCGTCGGTGGCGAGCGCGCCGCGCAGCGCCGCGAGGTCGGGGTCCTGCCCGATCGCGGGCACCACGGCGTCGGCGACCAGCGTGAACTCGCTGGCGGGCACCGGCGTCACCGTGAACTGGCCGCGCTGCGCGCCCGGCGCGAACTGCACGCGCACGCAGGTGAGCGCGACGCCGTCGGCGACGCGCGCCTGCGCGGCGACCAGCATCGCGCCGTCGACGAGCGCGATGCCTTCCTCCAGCGCCTCGGCCACCTCCTCGCGCTGCGCCGGCAGCTGCGCGGCCGCTTCGAGTGCGAGCACGGTCACGGCGTGGCCCGCGCGGCGCGCGCTGCGCGCGACGTCCATCGCCGCGCTGCCGCCGCCGATCACGACGAGGCGGCGGCCGAGCGCCGGCGGCGCGCCGGCGTTCGCCTGCGCGAGCCACGCGGCGCCGTCCTGCACCCACGGCTGCGCGTAGTCGAGCACCGGCAGGCGCTTCTGGCGCCGGGCGCCGGTGGCCACGTACACGGCGGCGTGCGCGGCGCGCATGCGTGCGAAGTCCTCGGCCGTCGCGAGCGGCTCGCCCATGCGCACGTCGACGCCCATTGCGAGGATGCGCGCGATCTCGCCGTCGAGCACGCGGCGCGCGAGCCGGTACGCCGGGATGCCGGAGCGCATGAGGCCGCCCAGCTCGTGCTGCGCCTCGAACAACGTCACCGCGTAACCGAGCCGCCGCAGGTGGTACGCGGCGGACAGTCCGGACGGCCCGCCGCCGATCACCGCGACGCGCTCGGCGCGTTGCGCGGCCGCCGGCGCAAACGCCCAGCCGGCCGCGAGCGCGTGGTCGCCGACGTAGCGCTCCAGCCGGCAGATGGCGAGCGCGCCGTCCACGCCGGCGCGGTTGCACGCCGCCTCGCACGGATGGTGGCAGATCCGGCCCGCGACCGCGGGGAACGGGTTGTGCCGCGTCAGGATCTCCCACGCGCCGCGCAGGTCGTGCTCGCGCGCGCGGCCGATCCATTCGGCGATGTCGCCGTTCACCGGGCACGCCGCGTGGCACGGCGACGGCGCGTGGATGTGCATCGGCAGCGCCGCGCGCCACGTGCCGGTCTTGAACACCTCGGTCGAGCCGGTGGTCCAGGTCGGCGGGATCGGCGGATTCGCGTTCATGACGTGAGCGCGGCCTCGGCGAGTTGCGCATCCGCCGCGCGGTAGCCGTCCTCGCAGGCGGCGATGTTCTCGTCGTGCAGCTTGGGCGCTTCCTCGCCGATCGCGTTCGTCAGCACGGCGAGCTGCGGCGCGCCGATCGCGCGCGCGAGCGCGCCTAACAGCGCCGAATTCACGATGCGGCCCAAGCCGTGCCGGCGCGAGATCGCGAGGCCGTCGACCGGGATCACGCGGTAACCGGGGAGCTGCGCGGCGAACGACGCCGGCGTCCGCGACGAGTTGACGACGATCAGCGTGCCCGCGTGCGCGGTCGCGAGCAGCGGCGGCGCGAGCAGGCTCGCGTCGAAGCACAGGATCGCGTCGGCGCGCTCGATGTCGCAGCGGACGCGGATCGGACGCTCGTCGACGCGCAGGTACGAGCTCACCGGCGTGCCGCGCCGCGCGCCGCCGTAGCTCGCGAAGCACTGCACGGCTTGGCCTTCGGCGAAGAACGCCATCGCGAGCAGGTTGCCCGCCGTCTGCGCGCCCTGTCCGCCGCGGCCCTGGATGACGATCTGCAGCAAGAACCGGTCTCCGTCGGGATCGGGCGCCGCGGCCGCGGCACGGCCGCGAGGGGCGCCGATCGCAAGTGACGTACTGTGGACGCGGCCGCGGGCGCCCACCTTGCAGAAGATCAAAGGAATCGATGGCGCGGTGCAGCAGGCGAGTGCGGTATCGTCCGGGTTTCGCCCGTCCCGGGATGACCGCCATGACCCGCCTGCCCATTGCCGTCATCGGCGCCGGCCTCGTCGGCCGCACGCACATCGACCGGGTGCTGCGCGAGCCGGGCCTGCAGCTGGTCGGCATCGCCGACCCGGCGCCGGCGGCGCAGCAGGTGGCGGAGGCGGCCGGCGTCCGCTGGTTCGCCGAGTTCGACGCCATGCTGGACGCCGTGCGCCCGCGCGCCGCGGTCGTTGCGTCCCCCAACGCGACGCACGTGGCGATCGCGATCCATTGCCTCGAGCGCGGTGTCGCGGTGCTGGTCGAGAAGCCGGTGGCGGACACCGTCGAGGACGCGCACCGCATCGTCGCCGCGGCGGCGGCGGCAAGGCTGCCGGCCATCGTGGGGCACCAGCGCCGGCACAATCCGATCATGCGGCGGGCGCACGCGATCGTCGCCGGCGGCCGGCTGGGGCGTCCCGTGTGCCTCACCGCGCTCTCCACGTGGTACAAGCCGGCCGACTACTTCCAGACGCGCTGGCGGCGCGAGAAGGGCGGCGGGCCGATCCTCATCAACCTGATCCACGACGTCGACCAGCTGCGCTTCCTGTTCGGCGACGTCGCGAGCGTGCAGGCGATGACGTCGAACGCGATCCGCGGCTACGAGGTCGAGGACACGGTGGCGGTGCTGCTGCGCTTCCGCAACGGCGCGCTGGGGACCGTGACGGTCTCCGACACGGCCGTCGCGCCGTGGAACTGGGACCTCGCGGCCGGCGAGGCCGAGCGCTTCCCGCGGCAGGACGTCGACTCGCATCTGCTGTCCGGGACCGAGGCGTCGCTGACGCTGCCGCGCCTCGCGTTCTGGCACTACCGGAACGCGAAGGGCTGGCAGGACGAGCTGACCGAGGAACGCGCCGCGTTGCACGCCGGCGACCCGTTTGCGCTGCAAATGCGCCACTTCCTGGCCGTCGTCGAAGGCCGCGAGGCGCCGCTGTCCCCGGCCGCCGACGCGACGCGTTCGCTGGAGGCCACGCTGGCCGTCGCGCAGTCCGGCGCGAGCGGCACCGCCGTGGCGCTGCCGGGCTGACTTAGGGTTTCAGGTCGTTTGGCCGCGAAACCGACGCTTGGCCCTTTTCTTGCTTGTTTGATGGCATGAACGAACCACCTTCGCTCGAACTCGTCCCCCTCGATCCGTCGGAGGGCGGCCGCGCGGTGGCGGCACCGGTCTCCGCCGCCCCGGAAGCAATCGAAATCGCGTCGGTGGAGAAGACCCGTCACCTCGCGCCGGACCCGGTGCCGCCGGGCGATCGCTTCGCCAGGGAAGCGGCCCGCCAGTACGCGGAAGGGCACATCGACCAGCCGCTGTGGGACCGTGCGGTCGCGCAGGCCGGCGACGACCGCGAGGCCGCTGCCGCGATCTACCTGAAGGCGCGCGCCACCGCGCTGCGACTGCTCGACCGGGAGCGCCGCCACCGCCAGGCCGAGTCCGCGGCGCAGGCCGCTGCGCCCGCGCCGGAGGCGTCGCTGCCGGAGCCCGACGTCGACGCCGACGCGGACGCGGATGCCGATCCGGAACCCGACGCCGCCGACCGGCGGCGCGATTGGCTGCGCGGCCGCGGCAAGTGGGTGATCGCGGCCGCGGCGTGCGGCGTGCTGATCGTCGTCGCGGTCGGCGGCTGGCTGCTGTGGCCCTCCGGCGACGACGGCGCCTCTATCACGGCGTCGGTCGCCGTCGCGCCCAAGCCGAAGCCCGCGGCACCGAAAGCGGCCGCCGACGCGCCCGCCAAGCCGGCCGTCGCGCCCGACTTCATGCAGAAGATCCAGGAGCTGAAGGACGCCGGCAACTGGAACGTGCTCGTGCTCTACGCGGTGGAGTGGACGCGGCGCGATTCGACCAACCCCGCAGCGTGGAACGAGCTGCGCGCCGGATACGCGCAGCTGCGGCAGTACGAGGACGCGCTGGGGGCCGCGAAGAAGGCCGTCGAGCTCACCCCGGCCGACGGGCGGATGTGGCGCAACCTCGGCAGCGCGCACCTCGACGTCGACGATGCGGCCGGCGCGCTGCGCGCGTTCGGCGAGGCCGCCGCGCGCGACGAGCAGGACGTGGAAGCCCTGCGCCAGGTCGGCCTCGCTAACGTGCGGCTGGGCCGCCTGCCGGAGGCCCGCAGCGCGTTCGACCGCGCGCTCGCCGCGAGCCCCGGCGACGCCGCGCTCGCGTGCGCACGCGGCGCGGTCGCGCAGATGGCCGCGGCGCCGAAGGACGCGCACGGCGGCGTCATGGCGGTGCGCGAGATCGAGGGCCGCTGCCGCGGCGTCGGGCAGGCGGCGGCAGGCGCGGCGCCGACGCCGGCAGGTACGGCGCCGACGACGACGGGCGCCGGCAAGTAGGTCCGGATTCGCGCGGGATCGGCTACCATCGCGTCTCCTTCCGGGCGACGGAAGCGGGGAGACGAACGATGAGGGCGATGCTCGAGCGCAGTCTGGTCCTGGCGACGTTCGCGGCGTGCGCCGCCGCGGCGTCCGCGCAGAACGTGAAGGTCACGCCGTTGGGCTCGCACACGGGCGAGCTCTGCGCGCGCGACCGCGCGACGCTCTTCGAGGACCCGACCGGCGTGCGCATTCTCTACGACGCCGGGCACTCGGTGACCGGTGCCGAGGATCCGCGGCTGGCCGCCGTGCACGTCGTGCTGCTGTCGCACGCGCACGGCGACCACATCGGCGACCAGAAGCTGAAGGCGCAGGACGGCGGCACCTGCGACAACCCGGAGCTCGTGTCCGCGGCGCCCAACTCGACGACGGCGGAGATCGCCGCGGCGAAGAACTCGGCGCTGGTGATGCTGCTGCCGATGGCCAACTTCGTCGCGCGCAAGGTCGAGAACATCCGCGGCAAGCCGGTGCCGGCCTGCCCGCAGGCGGGGCCCGACGTCGTGGCGCCGCAGGCCGCGCCGTGCATCGCGGGCATGCAGCTCGGTGGCGCGCGCACGGTGAAGGTCGGCGACGCCGCACGCGCCGTCGAGATCACCGCCGTGCCGGCGTCACACGACAGCACGGTGCCGCGTGCGCTGCTGACCGACCCCGAGCGCAAGAACCTCGAGGCGGACAACGCGAGCCTCACGCTGGGGCCGCCCAGCGGCTACGTCGTCCGCTTCACGAACGGCCTCACCGTGTACCTGTCCGGCGACACCGGCATGCACACGGACATGAAGACGCTGGTCGGCGACTACCACAAGGCCAGCGTCATGATGCTGAACCTCGGGCTCACCGCCGTGAACCCGCCGGCCGCCGCGCACATCGCCAACGAGCTCGTGCGCCCGGCGGCGGTGATCGCGTCGCACGTCAACGAGGCCGCGACGTCCGGCGGCAAGCTGCGGCCGCTGTCGCGCACCGCCGCGTTCATGGCGCTGGTCAAGGACCGGCCCGTCTACCTCGCGCTGTCGGGGCGGACGATGGAGTTCGACGGCAACGGCAAGTGCGTCGCCGGCTGCTGATTATGTAGGGTCAGAGACGACTTTCGCGTCCACCCGCGGCGCCGGCACGTGATCGGCGGAACGAGGCGGCCTACCCATCGATGCCCGCTTCCCGCGCCGCCCGGTCGCGGCTTCGGAGAAGCGGAGGAAGGCTTCGCCGCCGAGCACCCACTCGAAATGCGTCGACTCGCGTATTGCGCGCAACTCGTCGGCGGTCGGCGGCTGGCCGCACCACTGACCGTAGACCTGCCGGCGCTTGTCCTCGTCGGCTGACAACGCGACGTACACGGGATGCGGCGCGACGAGCGCGTCGGGCGCACCATGTGCGTTTGCGTGGTGGCTCGACCAGCGATAGGCGCCGGGCGCGGTGGCGAGCCCCGCGCGCACCGGATTGAGTTCGATGTAGCGCATGCAGGCGAGGAGGTAACCCTCGGAGTCGACCAGCGTGGCTTTGTAGCGTCCTTCCCACAGCGTGCCGGTGCGCCCATGGCGGTGGTTGTACCAACCGACGTAGCCACGCCCCAGCGTCTGCATGGCGCGCGGCAGTCCTTCGGACGACCCAGGCGAGGCCAGCAGGTGAACATGATTCGTCATCAGCACGTACGCGTGGATGTCGACGCCGTGCAAACGCGCCGACCGGGCGAGCGCCGCGAGATACCAGCGCCGGTCGCGGTCGTCGTCGAAGATCGCCGCGCGATTGTTGCCGCGATGGATGACGTGCAGGACGGCACCGGGGTACCAGAAGCGAGGCTGGCGGGGCATCGCGGTAGGGTGCACCATGACGCGCGCGGCACGCCATCATCCGGAAGTCGTGGTCGGCCCGTGTATCGGCGCCGGCGAGAAAGTCGTCTCTGACCCCACATTCGGCGCGTCAGCGAGGCTGCGACGTCGGGTGGCGAGCCGCGCCCGCGGCAACGCCGCCGCTACTTG
This sequence comes from Casimicrobiaceae bacterium, assembly GCA_041911995.1. Lineage (GTDB taxonomy): Bacteria > Pseudomonadota > Gammaproteobacteria > Burkholderiales > Casimicrobiaceae > VBCG01. The sequence continues at coordinate 14,039 of JAYRNW010000030.1, forward strand.
CAGGCCATCCCGGCCGCGGCGTCCCGCGTGGGCAGCGTGACCTCGAAGTCGAGCGTGAACGCCGTGTTGTCGCGGCGGCCGACGATCCGGCCCGACAGCGTTCCGCCCGGCTTGACCTCGCCGGCCAGTTTCTCCACCTTGAAGTCCTTGCCGGCCTCGACGACCCATTGCACGCCGGCGAGCGGCGACTTCGCGTGGTTGGTGTTGAGGTCGATCGAGCGGACCGCGGCCGGTGAGGCCGTCGCCGTCCCTCCGCCGGGGCAGAACATGACCTGCATCTGCGTCCGCTGCCGGCCGCCCTTGGCCGCGTCGGCGTAGGACGACAGCGCGAAGGATTCCGCTTCCGCCGGCGCGATGGCGTCCTCGCTGAACCAGATCGCCACGCTGTGCGCGTCGCCCATCACCGATGCGGTGCAGTACCTGAGCGCGAACTTCTCGCCGCCCATGGTGCCGGTCGCCGTGCATCGATTGGGTGCCGGCGCCTTCGCGGTCGCCGTCCCTGCGGCGGTCGTGCCGGCGGCCGCAACGGTCGTCGGCAGCGGCTGGCCGACGGTCCACCCCTCGGCGAGCGCCTGACCCGACTTCAACTGCGCCGGCGTGAGCCGCGCGGCGGCGGCATCGCGCTGCGCCGCGTATTCCCGGTTGCCGCCGCGCGCCGCGATCGCGTAGTTCGCGTAGGCGAGCACCGCGTCCTTCGCGACGCCCTCGCCGTTCTCGTAGGCGACGCCGATCTTGTACAAGGCGATCGGCAGGCCCTGCGCGGCCGCCTTGCGCATCCAGTCGATCGCCTCCCGGTCGTCCCGCTTCACGCCGGCGCCCTTGGCGTAGAGCAGCCCGAGGTTGTACTGCGCCGTCGCGTTGCCCTGGTCGGCCGCCTTGCGAAACCACGCGGCGGCCTGTGCGTCGTCCTGCGCCACGCCGTCGCCGGTCGAGTAGATCACGCCGAGCTCCTGCTGCGCCGCAGAGTGGCCCTGGGCCGCGGCCTTGCGGAACCAGGCGATGCCCTGCGCCTTGTCCTGCGGGAATCCCTTGCCGAATTCGTGCATCAGGCCGACGCGATATTGCGCCTCCGCGTCGCCACGCTCCGCCAGCGGACGCAGTTCCTTCGCCGCGGCCGCGTAGTCGTTGCGCCGGAGCGCGTCCAGCCCTTCGGCGAGGCCGGCCAGGCTCGCGTCGCAGCACGCGAAGACCGCCGCCACGACCCATGCCGTGCGGTATCGGAGGAATGCGCTCATCTGCGATGTCTCCCTGTCGCCGTGACACGGTCGGCGGCGGATCGCGCCTGACAAATCGGGGCCGCGGCATCGGCGGCGGCTTCGCCCGGCATGCCAGCCGCGGTCCGGCGATCATACGGCAAGTTTCCCCGGGGCGAACGCTGCACGGCGCGCCCCTCGCGACGGCGGATGGCACGTTCGTTGCTCACGTTGTCGCGTTCGACCGGGAAGGTCGACCACAACGGAGAGCGCCACGATGCGAGTCCCGACCGTCCTGCTGCTGCTTCTGCTCGCGGCGCCGCCCGCGCCGGCCACCGAGCTCGGCGCCAACTACAACCAGTACCTGCCGGACATCCACAACGGCCTCGTCGCGAAGTCGGGCGCGAAATGGGTGCGGGCGTTCGTCAACGTCCAGCGCAACTACCTCGAGTTCGCCGCCGCGAATCCCAGCGTGATCACCGGCGTGCTCGACGCCAACATCGCGCAGACGCCCGACGTCGTGTCCGGCAACGCCGACATCATGGCGGTCCTCGCCGTCAACAAGTTAGTCGAGGTCAAGGGCATGCAGGTCCGCGGCGAGCGGATCAAGACCATCCTGAGCCTCAAGACCGACTTCAAGGTCGGCTGCGACAAGGCGAAGCCCGCCGAGTGCGCCGGCGTCCCCGCGGTCGGCACGCTTCAGATGCAGCACCTGCTGACGGCAATCCACGACCGGCTGCTGACCGGCAACCTGGGCGCGTACGTCGACGTGCTGATCGTCGGCAACGAGCCGATGTTCGAGACGCCGGTCGCCGACGCCGCGAAGTACGGCCAGTACCTCGAGCTGCTCGTCGCCGAGCTGGTGAAGCTGCGCGCCGCGCAGGGCTGGACGTTCCGGATCTTCGCCGGCGCCCTCAACAAGGCGAGCACGCTGAAAAACGATCCGATCCTCACGACGGTCATCGACGTCGTGAAGTCCAACAAGGACGTCGAGGGCCTCGACCTCCACCTGCACGTCGCGTCGCTGGCCGAGGCCGACGCGGACATCGACTTCGTGCGCAACGCGAAGGGCGTGACGAAGGACATCGTCTCGACCGAGTTCTCGCTCGTCAACCTGTGGAGCGCGCACGCGAACGAGCCGCTCGGCGACTGGGGCCCACGCAACGGCTATCCGGCCGACATGCCGCTCTACAAGTGGCTCAACGTGCTGATGCAGCAGGCGGCCGACGGCAAGCCGATCGCGAAGGGGCGCTTCGCGAGCTACTTCCGCGCGCAACCGTGGTATCCGGACCACTGGTTCGCGACGTTCTTCTACGTCATGGAGAAGTACGGCCTGCTCGCCGCGACGTACGGGCTGCAGTCCACGCCCACCGTTCCGCCTGTCGAATACAAGGCCGACTCGACGCTGTGGATCGTCAACTTCGTCTACAACGGCTCGCTCCTGGGCCTCGACGACGACGGCTTCTACGAGACGAGCCCGCTCGTCTACCCGGAGTTCCGGGCGATCGCGCGCAAGCAGTGGGGGCACCACTGACCAGGAGGTCGTGCGGGGCCGCGTATGACGTCGACAGCCGCCGCGGATAGGTGCCGGAAAGTCGTCTCTGACCCTACTTCCTGCACAGATGGCCGCCTGGTCCGAATGCACCAGACCTGGTAGATTCGGCGCGCACCTCGACTGCTTCCGAATCGACCGTGGCCAATCCCTCAGATCCGACCGGCGAGGCACGTCGCGGCTGGGATTCGGACTTCCAGCGGTTTGCCACGACGCCGGCGAATGCCGTCGTCGCCCGGCTGAAGGCTTTCCTGACCGACGCGTCACGCGAGCAGATTCGTGCTTGGGACGATTCCGTGCCGCGGCTGCAGTCGGAAGTCGAAGAAGTTCGCGAGGTGCGCGAGGGCGCCGCGCGGTACACGGCGATTCTCGAATACGAACTGCCGCTCGAATCCCGACGCGCCGACGCGATCTTCCTGCTGCGCGAGAACATCGTCGTCATCGAGTTGAAGGGCAAGGCGCGGCCATCCGACGCGGACATCGATCAGGCCCACGCGTACGCTCGTGATCTGCGCTGCTATCACGCCGAATGCGAGCATCGGCCGGTCCATGCGCTGCTCGTACC
>JAYRNW010000031.1:0-15862 GCA_041911995.1 Casimicrobiaceae bacterium
AGCGCGTCGAACCGGTCGCCGAGCACGTCGAGCGCCAGCGCGAGCGCGCCGGCCTTGGGCTTCAGCAGGTGCCGGTACGGCGAGCGCTGTGCGCGGTGCTTGGCGCGCGTGAAGCGCGTGCCCTCGGCGAAGTTCATCACCGACGTCGGCACCAGCGCGAATTTCTCGCACGCGCGCCGCGTCGTGTTGATGTCGTCGAAGCGCTTCTCCGGGTGGCTCTTGAGGTACGCGTCCGAATGGCGCCGCATGAAGGGGAAGTCGAGCGCCCACCACGCGAGCCCGATCACCGGCACGTAGATCAGCTGCTGCTTCAGGAAGAACTTGAGCAGCGGGATGCGCCGGTTCAGCACGCGCTGCAGCACCAGGATGTCGACCCACGACTGGTGGTTGCAGTTGACGAGGTACCAGCCGCGGTACGCGAGGCCATCGATGCCGGCGACGTCCCAGCGCGTGCGCTGCGTCGCGCGCATCCACGCGCTGTTGCCGGCGACCCAGCGCGTCGCGATGCCGTTGAGCGCGCGGTCGACGACCTTGCGGACCGGCTTCGCGGGCACGACGACCTTGACCAGCGCGAGCGCGAACAGCGCGCCGCACCAGAACAGCGTGTTCAGTCCGAGCAGCGCGGCGGCGAGCGTGCCGCGGACGACGGGTGGAAGACGGCGGAGCATGGCGGCCTTCGAATGTAGGGCGGACCCGCCGCCCCCCGCCATGACTTTTGTCAACCAGGAGCCGACGGCTCCGCTGCGCGCGGCCGCGCGGCGGCCGCGCGCTCGCCGATCGCCTTCGCGAGCCCGGCGAATATGACGGCGTGCGCGGGCACCAGCGCGTACCAGTACAGCTGGCCGGGCGCGCCGGCCGGATGGAAATAGCCGGTGACCTGCACGCGCGTGCACGCCGGGCCTTCCGGCGTGAGCTCGATCTCCAGCGCGGCCGATCCGGGGAGCTTCATCTCGGCGAGCAACGTCAGGCGCCGGCCCGGATCGACGGCGACCACGCGCCAGAAGTCGATCGCGTCGCCGACGACGACGTCGGACGGATCGCGCCGGCCGCGCGTCATGCCGGTACCGCCGGTCAGCCGGTCGACGCAGCCGCGGGCGCGCCACAGCCCGTCGAGGAAATAGTAACCGTTGTCGCCGCCGATCGCCGCGACCTCGCGCCACACGGCGGCCGCCGGCGCCGCCGCGATCGCCTCGCCGGTCATCCGCTTTCCGTAGAACGCGAAGTCCGGACGGTTCTGGCGGAACAGCATCGAGCCATCGGTCCAGCGCGGCGCTGCCGCGGAACTGCGCTCGAGCGCCAGCGCCGCTTCCGCCGCCACGCGGTACGGCTTGAGCTCGAGCGGGATCAGCGCGCGGATGGCCGCGTCGTCGGCGAGCACGTCGTGCGCGAGGCCGTCGATCAGCGCGCGCGCCACGTTCGTGGGCACCGCCGTGACGAGCGCGAGCCAGTACGACGACAGCTGCGGCGTCAGCACCGGGACCGGCAGGATCGCCGGCCGCCGCCCGACGAGGTCGGCGAATTGCCTCATCAGATCCTCGTAGGTGAGGACCTCCGGGCCGCCGACGTCGTAGATGGCGCCCGCCGCCTCGGGGAACTCCGGAATGCGCGCGAGGTACTCGAGCACGTCGGCGAGCGCGATCGGCTGCGCGCGCGAGCGCACCCACTGCGGCGTCACCATCGCCGGCAGGTGGAACACGAGATCGCGGATCACCTCGAACGCGGCGGAACCGGGCCCGATGATGATGCCGGCGCGGATCTCGGTCACCGGCACCGGCCCGGCGCGGAGCACGTCGCCGGTCTCGCCGCGCGAGGCGAGGTGCGGCGAGGCGCCCCCGGCAGGCTTCAATCCGCCGAGGTACACGATGCGCGCGACGCCGGCGCGTGCCGCGGCGTCGCGGAAGTTGGCCGCGGCATCGCGGTCGAGCACGGGGAAGGCGCGGCCGGCGGCCATCGAATGCACGAGGTAGTAGGCGACGTCCACGCCTTCGAGCGCCGGCTCGAGCGTGGCGGGATCGAGGGCGTCGGCGGCAACGAGCTCGACGCCGGCCCAGTCGCGCGCTTCCAGCGCGGCGCGGCGCCGCGCCGCGGCCCGCACGGGAATGCCGCGTGCCACGAGATGCGGCACCAGGTGAGTGCCGACGTAGCCGCTTGCTCCGAATACCAGCGCTTTCCTCATCGTCGTCCCGCCGTTGCCGCGATCGCGCGCAGTCCGGCTATGTTAGCGTCGGCCGGGGCGCCCGTGTCGGCGGGCAGGTTGGACAGATCGCGTTGCGCGGCATGCCGGCGCGAAATTCACCCGTTGCGGGCGGCACCGCACTGCGGCTAGCATACGCGGGCGCGCCGCCGGCGGTCCGGCGCCTGCGCGCTCTCCGCGAGGCTCGCGACGATGGCCGCTGACGACGCGCTGCTGCTCGCCCGGATCCAGTTCGGATTCACGATCGCGTTCCACATCGTCTTCCCGGCGATCACGATCGGCCTCGCGAGCTACCTCGCGGTGCTGGAGGCGCTGTGGCTGCGCACGGGCCGGCAGGTCTTCCAGGACCTCTACCGGCACTGGCTGAAGATCTTCGCCGTGAACTTCGGCATGGGCGTCGTGTCCGGGGTCGTGATGGCCTACCAGTTCGGCACCAACTGGAGCCGCTTCGCCGACTTCGCCGGCAGCGTCACCGGCCCGCTGCTCGCCTACGAGGTGCTGACGGCGTTCTTCCTCGAGGCGGGCTTCCTCGGCGTCATGCTGTTCGGGTGGAAGCGCGTCGGCCCGGGCCTGCACTTCTTCGCGACGCTGATGGTCGCCGTCGGCACGCTGGTCTCGGCGACGTGGATCCTGGCGTCGAACAGCTGGATGCAGACGCCGGCCGGCTACGCGATCGTCGACGGGCGCGTCGTGCCGGTCGACTGGGTCGCCGCGATCCTCAATCCGTCGTTCCCGTACCGGCTCGTGCACATGGTCGTCGGCGCGTACCTCGCGACGGCGCTCGTCGTCGGCGCGGCGGGCGCGTGGCACCTGTTGCGCGGCCGCGACGACGCGGCGATCCGCACGATGACGTCGATGGCGATGTGGATGATGCTGCTGGTGGCGCCGCTGCAGGCGTTCGTCGGCGACCAGCACGGGCTCAACACGCTCGTGCACCAGCCGGCGAAGATCGCGGCCATCGAGGCGCACTGGGAGAACCGGCCGGGCGAGGGCGTGCCGCTGACGCTCGTCGGCTGGCCGGACATGGCGGCCGAACGCACGCTCTACGCGATCGACCTGCCGCACGTCGGCAGCCTGATCCTCACGCATTCGTGGGACGGGCAGTTCCCCGGCCTCAAGGACTACCCGCGCGCGGACCGGCCGAACGCGACGATCGTGTTCTGGACGTTCCGCATCATGGTGGGCATGGGCGTGCTGATGATCGTCCTCGGCCTGTGGTCGGCGTGGGCGCGCTGGCGCGGCACGCTGTACGCGTCGCGGCCGTTGCTGCGGATGGCGCTCGCGATGGGGCCGGCCGGCGTCGTCGCGATCCTCGCCGGCTGGACGACGACGGAGATCGGCCGCCAGCCGTGGGTCGTCTACGGCGTGATGCGCACCGCCGACGGCGTGTCGCCGCACGGACCGGCGGAGGTCTCGGTGACGCTCGCGCTGTTCGTCGTCGTCTACTTCGTCGTGTTCGGCGCGGGCTTCGTCTACATGCTGCGGCTGATCGCGGCCGGACCGGACGCGGCGGCGCCGGAGGGCGGCGGGCCGGGCCGGCCGCGGCAGCCGATGCGGCCGCTGTCGGCCGCGCCGGCCGTGGGCGCGGCGGCGAAAGGGTGAGCGCGATGGGCATCGACCTGCCGCTCGTCTGGGCCGTCATCATCCTGTTCGGCGTGATGATGTACGTCGTGATGGACGGGTTCGACCTGGGCATCGGCATCCTCTATCCGTTCTTCGGCGGCAAGGTCGACCGCGACGTGATGATGAACACCGTCGCGCCCGTGTGGGACGGCAACGAGACGTGGCTCGTGCTCGGCGGCGCCGGGCTGCTCGCCGCGTTCCCGCTCGCGTACTCGGTCGTGCTCTCCGCGTTCTACCTGCCGCTCACCTTCATGCTGCTGGGCCTCGTCTTCCGCGGCGTCGCGTTCGAGTTCCGGTTCAAGGCGGGCGACGCCACGCGGCACTGGTGGGACAAGGCGTTCATCGGCGGCTCGGTGACCGCGACGTTCTTCCAGGGCGTCACGCTCGGCGGCTTCATCGACGGCGTTCGGGTGGCGGGCCGCGCGTACGCCGGCGGCCCGCTCGACTGGCTGACGCCGTTCTCCGTCTTTACCGGCGTGGGCCTCGTCGCCGCGTACGCGCTGCTCGGCTGCACGTGGCTCGTCATGAAGACGCAGGGCGACCTGCAGCGGCGGATGATCGCGCTCGCGCGGCCGCTCACGCTCGTGCTGCTGGCGTTCATCGCCGCGATCAGCGCGTGGACGCCGCTCGCGCACCCGCAGATCGCGCAGCGCTGGTTCACGTTCCCGAACGTCGTGTGGTTCGCACCGGTGCCGCTGCTGGTGGCGCTCGCCGCGTGGCGGCTGCTCGTGCGCTTGGGCGGAGCGCCGCACGCGGGGCCGTTCGTGCTGACGCTGTTCCTGATCTTCCTCGGCTACAGCGGGCTCGGCATCAGCCTCTTCCCGTACATCGTCCCGCCGGCGATCACGATCTGGGACGCGGCGGCCCCGCCGCAGAGCCAGGGATTCGCGCTGGTCGGCGCGCTGCTGATCATCCCGATGATCCTCGGCTACACGGCGTGGGGCTACTGGGTGTTCCGCGGCAAGGCCGACGCGGCGGACGCGTACCACTGATGGCGGGGGGCGCGGCGGCGGCACGCGGCGCGCGGCGGCGCGCGTGGGCGCGCCGCGTCGCGTGGCTCGTCCTGCTGTGGGCGGGCGGCGTGGCGGCGGCCGGCGCGGTCGCGTACGGGCTGCGCGGCGTGCTGCGCTGGGTGGGGCTCGGGGGATAGCCGGGCGCCCCCGGTAATTGGGGTCAGAGCCGTAACACCGGGCCACACATCGTTGGATAGGGTGCCGGATTCCGCGGCCCCGGTGTTACCGCTCTGACCCCAATTACGGGAGGCGCAGCACCGCCGCCGCCGGGTTGTGGTCGGACGACGCGACGGCGGTCGTCGCGGACGAGACGACCGCGAGGCCGCGCACCAGCAGGTGGTCGACCTGCTGGCCGAGAAAGCGTGCGCGCCCGTCCTGCGCGTACGCGATTTCCGCGAGGCCCAGCCGGTCGGCGACGCGGGAGAGCGCCGCGCGGCGCTCGGCGGACCACGTGTTGAGGTCGCCGCCCAGCACGATCGGTCCGTCGTGCGCGGCGAGCGCGTCGGCGACGGCGGCGAGCTGCGCCTCGTAGGCGGGCAGCGACAGCGAGAAGTTGATCGCGTGCACGTTGGCGACCGCGAGCGTCGTGCGCGCGCCGGCCACCGGCAGCCACGCGATCACCGCCGATTTCGGAATGCGCAGCAGCGGCTCGACGGCGAGCTGCGTGCAGCTTGCCACCGGCGGCACGCGCGTGGCGGTCAGCACGCCGACGTCGGCCGCCTGGTAGACGAACGCGCTCGCCATGACCCACGCGAGGCCGGCGTCGCGCAGGATCGCCTGCAGCGGCGGCTGCAGCACGACCTCCTGCAGCAGCAGCGCGTCGCTGCCCGCGGCGAAGCGCGCGAGGTCGTCCTGCCAGCCGTCGTCGTCCTCCTTGTGGACGTTCCACGTGGCGACCCGGATCGCCGCCGGGTCGACCCCCGCGGCCGCGGCCGGCGCGGCGCGGGCCGCCTGCGCGGCGGCGGCGCAGTCCGGCGCGACGACGGGCACGGCGAACGGGCCGTCGACGACCGCGCGCGGCGCGTCGGCGATCGTCACGCACGCGGCCAGGCTCGCCGCGGCCGCGGTCGCGACGAGGGCGCGTGCCGCCCGCATGCTACGTGCGCGTCGGCACCGGCTCGTCGAGCGTGCCGGGCTCCGGCTGCTCGGCCGCGCGCATCTCGTCGACCGGCCCGTCGTCGACGAGCGGCGCGTCGTCCGGCGGCAGGTCGTGCGGCAGGAAGCCGCCCGACTGGTGGCGCCACAGCGACGCGTAGTGGCCGCCCGCCCGCAGCAGCGCGTCGTGCGTGCCTTCCTCGACGATGCGCCCGGCGTCGAGCACGATCAGCCGGTCCATGCGCGCGATCGTCGACAGCCGGTGCGCGATCGCGATGACCGTCTTGCCCTCCATCAGGTCCTTCAACTGCTCCTGGATCGCGAGCTCCACCTCGCTGTCGAGCGCGGACGTCGCCTCGTCGAGCACGAGGATCGGCGCGTCCTTCAGCACGACGCGCGCGATCGCGATGCGCTGGCGCTGGCCGCCGGACAGCTTGACGCCACGCTCGCCGACGTGCGCGTCGTAGCCCGTGCGCCCCTTCCAGTCCTGGAGGTCGACGACGAACTCGTGCGCATGCGCGCGGCGCGCCGCGCTCTCGATCTCGGCGGCCGACGCGCCCGGCCGGCCGTAGCCGATGTTGGCGGCGATCGACCGGTGCAGCAGCGACGTGTCCTGCGTGACCATGCCGATCGCCGCGCGCAGGCTCTCCTGCGTCACGTTGCGGACGTCCTCGCCGTCGATGCGGATCGCGCCGCGCTCGAGCTCGTGGAAGCGCAGCAGCAGGTTGACGAGCGTCGACTTGCCGGCGCCGGAGCGGCCGACGAGGCCGACGCGCTCGCCGGGGCGCACGACGAGCGTGAGGTCGTCGAGCACGCGCTTGCCGTCGCTGCGGCCGTACGTGAACGTCACGTGCTCGAAGCGGATCTCGCCGCGCGGCACGGCGAGCTCGCGCGCGCCCGGCCGGTCGGCGAGCGCGTGCGGGACGGCGATGGTCTCCATCCCCTCCTGCACGACGCCGATGTTCTCGAAGATGCCGGTGACCTCCCAGCTCACCCAGCCGGCGACGTTGGCGATCTGCCACGCAAGCGGCAGCGCGGTGGCGACGACGCCGGCGCCGAACTCGCCGCGCGCCCACAGCGCGATGCCGATGCCGGCGGTCGCGACCAGCAGCAGCGCGTTCATCGTCGCGAGCGTGCCCATGAAGCGCGTGATGAGCCGCATGTGCGCGGCGATCGCGGCCGCGTGGTCGTCGATCGCCTCGCGCACGTACGCGTCCTCGTCGCGGGCGCGGGCGAAGAGCTTGACGGTCAGGATGTTCGTGTAGCTGTCGACGACGCGGCCCATCACCAGCGAGCGCACCTCCGAGCTCGCCTTCGCGAGATCGCGCATCCGCGGCACGAAGTAGCGGAGGAAGAACCCGTAGCCGCCGAACCACAGCAGCGTCGGCAGCGCGAGGCGCCAGTCGGCCGCCGCCATCAGCAGCAGCGCCGACACGCCGTAGACGCCGATGTACCAGACGGCGCGGATCGACGACACGACCGACTCGCGCAGCGCGTTGCTCGTCTGCATGACGCGGTTGGCGATGCGGCCGGCGAAGTCGTTCTGGAAGAACGGCCAGCTCTGGCGGACGACGTGCCAGTGGCTCTGCCAGCGGATGAGGCTGGTGACGCCGGGGACGACGGCGTTGTTGCGCACGAGGCTGTCGGCGATGAGCGCGAGCGGCCGGCCGACCAGCACGACCGCCGCCATGCCGGCCAGCATCGGCAGCGCGGCGGCGAACGCGGCGGCGCGGTCGGCCGCCTCCATCAGCGTGACGATCTTGCCGATGAACACCGGGATCAGCGTGTCGATCAGCGCGACCGCGAGGCCGGTGACGAACATCGCGGCGAACAGCCACCGCGTCTGGCGGACGAAGTGCCAGTAGAACGCGACGAGGCCCTGTGGCGGCGCGCTCGTGGGCAGAACGGTCGGACGGATGCGGGACTCGAAGTACGCGAACATGGCGGCCGCCGGGACGCCGCGGTGGGCGCTCGTGACGCGCGCCGCGGACTGCGTGGGGGATGCGCGATTGTAACGAAGGGCGTGCCGGCCGAGGGCGTCCGGGGCACCGGGACGGCCGCCGGCCCCGGCGTCGGCCGGGTTTGCCCGCGCCGGCCGAGGGACTAGAATGTCCGGCAGGGCACGGAGAACGGAGGCGCCCGATGAAGCGATGGACGGCGGTGCTCGCGGCCGCGCTGCTCGCGGCCTGCGCGGCCGCGCCGCCGCAGACGGAGTCGCGGCTGTTCCACGACCGGCTGTTCGCGGCGCCGTCGGAGCGGATCCGCGCCGACGACATCTTCGCGCTGTCGCCGGAGATGCAAGGCTACGTGGACGGCACGATCGCCGACCGCGCGCGCACGCGCGGCCGCCAGGTCGCGCTCGTGGACACGCTGTTCACGAAGGGCGAGCTCAAGCTCGAATACGATTCGGCGATGACGCGCAACGCCGCGCAGGCGTTCGCCGCGCGCTCGGGCAACTGCCTGTCGCTCGTCATCATGACCGCCGCGTTCGCGCGGGCGCTCGACCTGCCGGTCGAGTTCCAGAAGGTGTTCGTCGACGACGCGCTGTCCCGCGCCGGTGACATCTACGTGTCGATCGGCCACGTCAACCTGACGCTCGGACGGCGCAAGACCGACGAGGGCGGCTTCGGCCACCGCGTCGGCAGGAAGCCGGCCGAGAGCGAAGGGATGACGATCGACTTCCTGCCGCCGGACGACATGCGCGGCCAGCGCGCGCGCCCGATCGGCGAGGACGTCATCGTCGCGATGTACATGAACAACCGCGCGGTCGAGGCACTCGCGCGGGAGCGCGTCGACGACGCGTACTGGTGGGCGCGCGAGGCCGTCGTGCAGTCGCCGTCGTTCCTTTCGGCGTGGAACACGCTCGCCGTCGTGTACCGGCGGCACGGCAACGCGGCGCAGGCGGAGCCGGTGCTGCGCCACGTGCTGGCGCAGGAGCCCGCGAACACGCAGGCGATGTCCAACCTCGTCGTCGTGCTCGCGGACCTCGACCGGACCGAGGAGTCGCAGCGCCTCGCCGCGACCCTCAAGCGGATCGACCCCGAGCCGCCGTTCTCCTGGTTCAACCGCGGGATGGCGGCGATGCGCGCCGGGGACCTGCGCGCGGCGAGGGACGCGTTCGCGAAGGAGGTCGCCCGCGCGCCCGACTACCACGAGTTCCACTTCTGGCTCGCGCTCGCGCACCTGGGGCTGGGCGAGAACGAGGACGCCGGCCGGCACCTCGAGCTCGCGATGAAGAACAGCACGACGCGCCGCGACCACGACCTCTACGCGGCGAAGCTCGACCGGCTGCACCAGGCGCACTGACGGCGCGTTGCGCCGCCGGCGCGGCTTACGGCGCGCCGGCGTCGGCCGTGGACAGCGCGGGGAACTCGTCCTCGACCGCCTGCGCGAGCTTCCCCGCCGCCTGCAGCCGCAGGCGCCGTTCCATCAGCTCGTCCTCGGGGAAGCCCCGCTTGTCGCGCAGGTAGACGTAGATGCGCAGCTGGTTCTCGCGCGCCAGCAGCTCGTCGGCGACGTCGTCTGCGCGGCGCGCGTCCGCGGCTGCCGGGCGCGGGTGCTTCCGGCGCCACAGCGCGTGCGAGGCCTCGTGCACGAGCTCGATGATCGTCGGCATCATGCGGCCGCGGTAGTCGTCGCTGATCCTGATGGTCTGGCCGTCCCAGTCGGCGCGGCTGCCCTCGATGGTGCCGCCGTACGAGATGCCCTTGCGCTCGTTGAGCGTCCGGAGCAGCTTGACGATCTGCTTGCCCGCCTCGGTTTGCGCGAGCCCGGACTCGGCGATGACCTTGATGTCGTACTCCATCATCGCGCGCGCTTCGAGCTGCGCCTCGTCCTCCTTCGCGAGCGCGGGGCTCGCCCCCATCACGAGCTGCAGCACGAAGCGGGCAGGGCCGGGCGCGCCGGAGCGCGCGCGGCAGCGCGTGCCCTCGTCGATCCAGCCGGTCCCGAGGTTGGCCCCGCAGATCGGTCCGACGGGTTGGTCGCCCATGAGATTTCCTCCCGAAGCGCGCTGCGCGCACCTCGCTCACGAGGCCCCGCGCGTTCGCCGCGCCGGAGCGCCGGAACCTGCATTGCACGCCGCGGCGGGCGCGCCGGCCTTGCCGAAAGTCAATTCCGCGCGGGATTCCGGGTCCGGGGCCGGCCGCGGCCGGCGCGCGACTTGCGGTACGATGAATCCCTTCCAGCGGTGGAGACCGGCATGCGACACGACGACAGGGATGGCACTGCGGTGGACGGCGAGCGCCGTACTGCGCTGCGCAACGGCGCGCTGGCGGCCGCGGGACTGCTCACCGCCGGCGCGGCCGCGGCACAATCGGCGCCGTCGCCCGGATCGCTCAAGATCGTGCTGCACGTCAGCGACCCGGACGGCTGGCCGCCGGCGCTGTCGAACGCGCGCAACCTCACGGCGCAGTTCCCGACGCTCAAGGTGCGCATCGTCACCGACGGCGGCGGCGTCTACGGCCTGCAGGGGAGCAACGACCTCGTGACGCAGATGGCGGCGGTCGCGCGCGCCGGCGTGCCGATCGAGGCCTGCCACAACGCGCTCGACGAGAAGAAGATTCCCGTCGCGTCGCTGCCCGCGTTCGTCAAGGTGGTGCCGGCCGGCGTGGTCGCGCTCGCGCAGGCGCAGGCCGAAGGGTACGCGTACGTCAAGCCCTGACCGCCGGGCCGGTCGGCCCGCACGGCGCACGGCGTCGGCAAGAGCAGGAGGCTTCGTGAAGACCTACAGGATCGCCACGATTCCCGGCGACGGCATCGGCAAGGAAGTGGTGCCGGCCGGGCGCCGCGTGCTGGAGGCGCTGGCGGAGCGCCGGCGCGACATCGTGTTCGCGTTCACCGACTTCGGCTGGGGCGGCGACTGGTACCGCCGGCACGGCGCGATGATGCCCGACGACGGGCTCGCCGCGCTCGCCGGCATGGACGCGATCCTGTTCGGTTCGGCCGGCGACCCCGACATCCCGGACCACGTCACGCTGTGGGGCCTGCGCCTTGCGATCTGCCAGGGCTTCGACCAGTACGCCAACGTGCGGCCGACGCGGATCCTGCCCGGCATCGCCACGCCGCTCGCGCGCTGCGCGCCCGGCGACCTCGACTGGGTGATCGTGCGCGAGAACTCCGAGGGCGAATACGCGGGCGTCGGCGGGCGTGTGCACCGGGGGCACCCGATCGAGGCCGCGACCGACGTGTCGATCATGACGCGCGCGGGCGTGGAGCGCATCATGCGCTTCGCGTTCCGGCTCGCGCAGTCGCGGCCGCGCCGGCGGCTGACCGTGATCACCAAGTCCAACGCGCAGCGGCACGCGATGGTGATGTGGGACGAGATCGCGGCGCAGGTCGCGCGCGAGTTCCCGGACGTCGCGTGGGACAAGGAGCTGGTCGACGCGGCGACCGCGCGCATGGTGAACCGGCCGGCGTCGCTCGACACGATCGTCGCGACCAACCTGCATGCCGACATCCTGTCCGACCTCGCGGCGGCGCTCGCCGGCAGCCTCGGCATCGCGCCCACGGCGAACCTCGACCCCGAGCGCCGTCATCCCAGCATGTTCGAGCCGATCCACGGCTCGGCGTTCGACATCATGGGCAAGGGTGTCGCCAACCCGATCGGCACCTTCTGGAGCTGCGTGCTGCTGCTGGAGCACCTGGGCGAGGCCGCGGCCGCCGCGACGCTGATGGCGGCGATCGAGGCCGTGACCGCCGACCCGGCGCTGCACACGCGCGACCTCGGCGGCACCGCGACGACGGCGCAGGTGACCGCCGCCGTGTGCGCGCGGATCGCGGCCGCCGACGGCGCGGTGCCGCGCGCGGCCTGACGCACAATCACCGGATGCCACGCATCCACACGGGAGGAACGGCGATGAGAAGGACGATGGCGGCGCTGGTCGTCGCGCTGGCGGCACCCTGGGCGGTGGCGCAACCGTGCCCGGACAAGAACGTGCTGTACTGGCAGGCGTTCCCGCCGGGCGGCGAGTCGGACCTGTCGGCGCGCCACCAGCAGATCGTGCTCAAGAAGAAGTGCCCCGCGATCGACACGATCATCCAGTACAAGCCGGGCGCGGGCGGCGGCCTCATGTGGTCGCAGATGAACACGCTGCCGAACGACGGCCTCAACGTCGTCGGCATCAACCTGCCGCACATCGTGTTCCAGCCGATCGAGGGGCAGGTCGCGTACAAGACCGACGACGTGACGCCGGTCTACTGGTTCCATTACACGCCCGACGCGCTGGTCGTGCCCGAGCAGAGCCCGCACAAGACCTTCGCCGACTTCGTCAAGGCGGCCAAGGCGGACCCCGGCAAGATGAGCCTCGGCGGCTCCGGCCTCAACTCGGCCAACCACGCCGCGCACGAGCGCCTCGACAAGGTGTTCGGCATCAAGACGATCTACGTGCCGTTCAAGGGCACCGGCGACATGACGACCGCCGTGCTGGGCGCGCAGGTCGACGGCGCGATGTCGTACACGGCGTTCGCGATCAACAACAAGGGCAAGGTGCGCGCGCTCGCCATCGCCATGGACAAACGCCATCCGCTGCTGCCCGACGTGCCGACGTTCAGGGAGCTGGGCGTCGACTGGGTCGACGGCGCGTACCGCGGCATCGGCATGCCGAAGGGGACGCCGCCCGAAGCGCGCAAGCGCATGGCCGAGCTGTGGGCGGCACTCAACGCCGACCCCGAGATGAAGACGCTCGCCGACAAGAGCGGCTTCGAGTTGATCAGCGTCGGCACCGACCAGATGGACGCGTTCATGAAGGACAAGATCAGGCTCTACACCGAGGGTGCGCAGAGCCTGGGGCTCGGGAAGAAGTAGCGCCGCCGTGCGTACGGCCTGCCCGGACGCAACGATGGCCACCCGTGCGCTCGCCGCCTGCCTGGTCGCGAATCCTGCGACCGCGCAAGAGGCGCGCGGCACGCTCACCGCCAACGGCAAGTCGGCGGTGCTCGATCCGGCGGCGAAGACGGTGCCGCGGAAGTAGCGGGCGAACGAGCATGGGCGCGCGCCCCCCGCTCGCCGACGTCGCGTGCCTGCCGGCCGCGATTGCGCCGGCGTTCGTGCGGGTGGCGACGGTGGCGCTCGGCGCGCTGGCGCTGGCCGCGATCGCCGCCTGGATCGCGGACGGCGCGCAGCTCCCCGGGCAGGAGCGCTACGTTGCGGCGCTGAGTCCCGTCGCCGTGATCCTGCGCCTGTTCACCGGCGAGCGGATGGGGGCGCTCGCGCTGCTGCTGGTCGGGTCGATCGTCTGGGCCATTGCGCTCGCCGCCGGGCTGGCGCTCCTGATCGCCGCCCGGTCCCCCCGCCTGGCGGACACGCAGGCGCTCGCCCTCGCGCTCGCGTGCCTCGCCGCGGCGTTCGCCGCGCTGTTCGTCGTGGCCACGCTGCCGCCGTTCGCCGCGTGGATCGCGCCGCCCGCGCCCGATCGCGACGCCATCGGCCTTCCGTCGCTGCTCGCCACGCAGGGCGTGACGCTGGTCGTCGCGACCGCGGGGTTCGCGCTGCAGGGCATCGGGCTGTGGCTGCTGGTCCGGTTCTGGCTGACGTATCCGGCGCCGGCCGATTTGGAGGAGGTGCACCGCCGGGGCCAGGAACGCCTGGACGCGTCGGTGCCCGAGGGGCGATCGCTCTTCCTCGCCTGGCGGCGACGCATGCGGGACACGCGGAAGGTGCTTCTGCCCAAGCGTTGCACGCTGATGGCGGACACCGGCAGCCTTCGGAAGGGCGGACTCGGGTCCTGGCTGCTGCGCATGAGCCTCGCCGGGGCCGGACTGTGGTGGGCCGGCACGTTCGCCGCCGCAATCCTGGTGGGGGTGGTCCCCGCCCGCCTGATGTCGATGGTCGCCTCCCTTACCGCACCGCTCGCCCTGATGGTCGGGTTCGTGGCGGTGCAAAGGCCGATCGAGTGCGTGGGCGACCTCGTCGCGTACCACGCCGATTCGGCCGACGACGGCGACCGGCGACGCGTCGAGTGGCTGCGCGCTGCGGGCGCATTCGCGTACCACGTCGCGTTCTATGGGTACATGTATGCATGGTTGCTCGTGACGCCGCTCATGCTGCTGTTCCCGGAGGCCGCGGACCGGATCAGCAACGTGGGGATGGTCGCGGGCTTCATCCTGCCGCTCACGCTGATTCCCACTCTCCTGCTGGGAGCGCTCGGCGCGTCGATCCTCGCGCGCGGGCTCGTCGATCCGCGGCTCGCGCTGCGCAAGGTGTCGCTGTGGACGATCGTGGGCCTCGGCGTCACGTTCGTGTTCGTGCTCGTCGAGCGGTTCCTCGCGCTGGAGCTGGTGCGCCGGCTCGGGCTCCCCGCGGAGAGCGGCGCGATCCTCGCCGGCGCGGCGGTCGCGACGACGTTCGTCCCGATGCGGCGCGCGGCGGAGCAGTGGGTCAACCGGTTCGTCGAGCGCACGATGCCCGCGCGGCTGCTCGCGACGGGTGATCGCCACGTCGGCGCGGTCGCGGTCGTCGACATCAGCGGCTTCACGGCGCTCTCCGCCCGTGACGAGCAGGCGGCGCTGCTCGCCACGACGCTGCTGCAGAAGGAGGCGCGCCGCCTCGCGGAAGCGCACGAGGGGCGCGTCGTCAAGTTCACCGGCGACGGCGCGATGCTCGCGTTCGCGGACGCACCGGCCGCCGCCGCCGCGCTGCGCGAGCTCCATGCGGCGTTCGCGCGCGGGGCGGAGGCGCTCGCGCTCCCGCCGCTGCCGCTGCACAGCGGCCTCCACTGGGGCGAGTACGTCGACGTGCGCGGCACCGACATCTACGGCCACACGGTGAACCTCGCGAGCCGACTGGCGGAGGCCGCCGCCGCCGGCGAGATCCTCGCGACCGACACGCTCGTCGCGCAGCTCGGGACCGTCGATCCGCCGCCGGTGGCGGCCGGCACGCGAGAACTCAAGAACGTCCCGGGGCCGGTGACCTGCCTGCGGCTCTGAGCCGCTTACTCGGGTTCGAGCGCGATGTGGACGCGGCAACCGACCGCGTGCGCGTAGCGTTCGAGGGTCGTGAGCGACGGACGCGCGTAGCGGCCGCTCTCGAGGCGCGAGACCGTGCTCGGCGTGGTCCACATCCGCGCGGCGACCTCGCCTTGCGTCATGCCGGTGCGGCGGCGTGCCGCGACCATCGCGACGACGAGCTGCCGCAGGATCCTGTCGTCGTCGAGGTGTCGCGGCTTGCGCCTGGCGCGTTCGATCGCGTCGAGCGCTCGCTCCAGCGTTTCGGCGGGCTTCGTCATCGCGGTCAGTCCGTGTGGATACCCCGTTTTGCGCCTTGTTAGCGAAATAGCGAAATCTTCGCTAAACAGCGAAATGTTCGCGAAAATGCTAACAAGGGCGCTGGAGAGGATCCATCGGGCGTTTGGTCGAGCCGCGGGATCGGGAGGCCGCCGCGCGCGACGGGTGCTACAGGAGGTTCCGCAGCGCCTGAGCGGGCGACTAGAGGACGCGCGACCCCACCCACCACGCGACCGCGGCGATCGCGGCCGAGCAGGGGATCGTCAGCACCCACGCGAGCACGATGTTGCCGGCGACCCCCCAGCGCACGGCCGCGGCGTTGCGCACCGAGCCCACGCCGACGATCGCGCCGGTGATCGTGTGCGTCGTCGACACCGGGATGCCGAGCCCCGTGGCGATGAACAACGTGATCGCGCCGCCGGTCTCGGCGCAGAACCCGCCGACCGGCTGCAGCTTGGTGATCTTCATGCCCATCGTCTTGACGATGCGCCAGCCGCCGAACAGCGTGCCGAGGCCCATCGCCGCCTGGCAGGCGAGCACGACCCAGAACGGGACGTTGAATTCCTTCCCGCTGGCGCCGGCCGAGAACAGCAGCATCGCGATGATGCCCATCGTCTTCTGCGCGTCGTTGCCGCCGTGGCCCAAGCTGTAGAGGCTCGCCGAGACGAGCTGCAGCCGGCGGAACCAGCGGTCGACGCGCCGCGGCGTCTGGCGC
>JAYRNW010000032.1:0-8090 GCA_041911995.1 Casimicrobiaceae bacterium
CAGCAGTCGGGCTTCTCGCTCGGCGGGCGGCGCGTGCAGGGCACGGTGATGTTCTCCGACATCCGCGGCTTCACCGCGCTCGTCGAGTCGCAGCCGCCGGAAGAGACGATCGAGCTGCTGAACACCTACTACACGCTGATGTTCGACGCGATCAGCGGCCAGGGCGGCGTCGTCAACCAGATGATCGGCGACGGGCTGATGGCGATCTTCGGCGCGCCGCTGCCGCTCGACGATCCGCCCGGCGCCGCGGTGCGCGCGGCCCTCGACATGATCGAGATGATCGAATTGCTCAACGTCGAGCGCCAGGGCACCGGCAGCGTGCCGATCGCGATCGGCATCGGCATTGCGTCGGGCGAAGTCGTCGCCGGCTACACCGGCACGCAGCAGCGCGCCACGTACACCTGCATCGGCGACACCGTGAACCTGGCGGCACGGCTCGAGGCGCACACCAAGCTCGCGCAGCGCGCGATCCTGATCGACGGCGCGACGCGCGGCGCGATCGGCGACGCGATCGCGGTCGAAGCGCTCGGCGCCGTCGCGTTCAAGGGCAAGGCGGGGCCGGTCGAGGTCTTCGCGGTGGCGCCGGCGGCGAACCGATGACGTCGTACGGCGCGCGCGGCCGCCGCGCTGCGCTTGCGCCGCCCCGCACCCGCCCCTCATCGGAGGACACATGCTCGAAGGAAGCTGTCACTGCGGTGCCGTCACCTGGCAACTCGACGCCCTGCCCTCTGGCGCGACGGCGTGCAACTGCACCGTCTGCCGACGCTACGGCGTGCTCTGGGCCTACGACCACGAGGACGAAGGCATCCGCGTCTTCGGACCGACGACGGCCTATGTCCGGGGCCGGTCGATCGAGTTCCACTTCTGCCCGGCGTGCGGCTGCGTCGCGTATTGGCGCGCCCGCGCCTCCGGCGACGACGGCCGGCGCCGGATCGCCGTCAACCTGCGGCTGACCGAGCCGGGGCCGATCGCCAAGGTGCCGATCGACCACTTCGACGGGCTCGACACCTTCGACGATCTGCCGCGCGACGGCAAGTGCGTCGCGGACTACTGGTTCTGAGCGTCCCCGGCGCCGGACCTCGACCTTCTCTGCGCACACCGGCCCGCGTAGCATCCGGGGCATGAAGCTCATCGGCATGCTCGACTCGCCCTTCGTGCGCCGCTCGGCGGTGTCGCTGCAGCTGCTCGGCATCGCGTTCGAACACGCGTCGATCTCGGTGTTTCGCGGCTACGCGCAGTTCGCGGCGATCAACCCGGTCGTGCGCGCGCCGACGCTGGTGTGCGACGACGGCACGGTGCTGATGGACTCGTCGCTGATCATCGACTACGCCGAGGCGCTCGCGCGCCCGAAGAGCCTGATGCCCGCCGCGCTGCCCGAGCGGCTGCACGCGCTGCGCGTGATCGGCCTCGCGCTCGCGGCGTGCGACAAGACGGCGCAGATCGTCTACGAGCGCGGGCTGCGTCCGCCGGAGAAGCTGCACGCGCCGTGGATCGCGCGCGTCAGCGCGCAGCTGCTCGAAGCGCTCGGCGCGCTCGACGCCGAGCTCGAGCGCAAGCCGCTCGCGTGCACGTCGGCGACGATCGACCAGGCCGGCGTCTGCGCCGCGGTCGCCTGGTATTTCGTGCACGACAAGCTGCCCGAGATCGCCGCCGCGGCAGCGCACCCGGCGCTCGCGGCGTTCTCGGCGCAGGCCGAGACGCTCGCGGAGTTCCGCGCCGCGCCCTACGGCGAGGCGCCGATGGCCGCCGCGGCAGCGTGATGCGCTGACCATGCATCCGCTGCCGCGCGCGCGCATCGCCTGGCTGCTCGCCTGCGTGGCGCTGGGCGTCGTGGCGGGGCTTGCGGTGCGCGCGGCGGGCGGCGGCGACACAGGCTTCCTGGCGATCCCGGCGCTCGTCGTCGCCGGCTGGCTGCGCTTCGCCGACCCGACCCGCTGTACGCCGCCCGACACCCGGCCCGGCACCGATCACGGCAGCGACGTTGACACGAAGTCGGGATTGCAGCCACCGGAACCGGACGAGCACGTCGAGCGTCGCGTCGCGGGCCGTGCGGGCGGCACTTGAGACCGCCCTCCGAGGCTGTGCGCCGGCGCGCATCCATGGCATGCTGCGCCGGCCGCATCGGAGCACTCGCATGCTGAAATGGATCACCTGGATCGTCGCGCTCGCCGTTCTCGCGCTCGCTGCCTACCTCGTGCTGTGGCCGGTGCCCATCCGCGCGCTGCCCTGGGCGGTGCCTTCCCCGCCGGGCTACGTCGGCGCACACGCGGTCAACCAGCGCCTGGCCGGGCTGCAGGTGATCGCGCTCGGCGGCGAGGTGGGGCCCGAGCATGTCGCATTCGGCCCCGACGGCAAGCTCTACGCCGCGACGGCGAGCGGCAAGATCCTGCGCATGGCCGCCGACGGCTCGGGGCAACAGGTGTTCGCCGACACCGGCGGGCGCGTGCTCGGCTTCTCGTTCGACGCCGCGGCGAACATGATCGCCGCCGATGCCGTCAAGGGGCTGCTCTCGATTGCACCCGACGGCAAGGCGAGCGTGCTCGTGGACAAGTGGGGCGGCGCGCCGATCCGCTATGCCGACGCGGTGGTCGTCGCGCGCAGCGGGCTCGTCTACTTCAGCGACGCGTCGACGCGGTTCGGCCCGGCCGACTGGGGCGGCACCTTCGAGGCAAGCGTGCTCGACATCCTGGAGCAGTCGGCGACCGGGCGCATCCTGGTGCACGACCCCGCGAGCGGCAAGACGGCTGTCGTCGCACGCGGCCTGTCGTTCGCGAACGGCGTCGCGCTGTCGGCGGACGAACGCTGGCTGTTCGTCGCGGAGACCGGCCGCTACCGCGTCTGGAAGATCGCCATCGACGCGCGCAACCTCGATCTCGCCGCCGGGCCCTCGGCGCAGGCGCGCGTGCTGCTCGACAACCTGCCCGGCTACCCCGACAACCTGATGCGCGGAGAGGAAGGCCGCATCTGGGTCGGCCTGACCAAGCCGCGCAGCGCGGCCATCGACGGCATGGCGGGCAAGCCCTGGCTACGCGAGATGACACTGCGCCTGCCGCGGTCGCTGTGGCCCGTGCCGCCGGCCTACGGCCACGTGTTCGCGTTCACCGAGGACGGCGCCGTCGTCGCCGACCTGCAGGACCCGTCGGGCGCCTACCCGGAGACGACCGCCGTCACCGAGACCGGCGACCGGCTGTACGTGCAGAGCCTGCACGCCAAGGGGCTGGGATGGAAGCCGAAGTGACGAGCCCGCACGATGGCGTGACGATCCGCGCGATCGCGCCGGCCGAGACGGAAACCGCGCGGGCACTGCTGCTGGCCAACGGCTGGGAGCGTGGCGTCGCGAGCCGCGCGGAGTTCGAGCGCCTGCTCGCGCGCTCGCCGCTTGCGCTCGTCGCGATCGAGCAAGCGCAGGTGATCGGCTTCCTGCGCGCGCTCACCGACGGCATGAGCAACGGCTATTTGTCGATGCTCGTCGTCGCCGCGACGCACCGCCGGCGCGGCGTCGGCCGCGCGCTCGTGCAGGCTGCGATGGGCAGCGACCGGCGGCTGACCTGGGTGCTGCGCGCCGGGCGCGAAGGCGTCGCCGGCTTCTACGAGAGGATCGGCTTCGCGCACTCGCAGGTGGCGATGGAGCGCCCTGGCGACCGCGCCGCGCCGCCGCCCGCCGAACCGGCCACGCCCGAGGACGTGGCGCGCGCGTTCTGGCGCCTGATGGCGAGCAACGACTTCGAGTCGGTGCGCAGCGTGCTCGCCGACGACTTCGTCCTCGAGTGGCCGCAGTCGGCCGAGCGCATCCGCGGCGGCGCGAACTTCGCGCGCATGAACGCCGAGTACCCGGCGCACGGGCCGTGGCAGTTCCGCATCGAGCGCCTCGTCGCGCAGGGCACGCGCGTCGTGACCGAGGTCGCGATCACCGACGGCGTGCAGCGCGCCACCGCGATCTCGTTCTTCGAGGTCGCCGCAGGGCGCATCGCGCGGCTGACCGAGTACTGGCCCGAGCCGTACGCGGCGCCGGCGAACCGGCGCCATCTCACCGAGCCGATGGCGTGACGCGGGCGGCGCGCCGACGCGCCGCATTCGCAGGCGAGTCCCGCGCTTGCCGCGCCACCGGCACCCGGTTCGATCACGAGCCGCGCCGCGGCGTCGCTCTCGTGGCCGCGCTCGTCAGAGCGTCCGCCGACGCCGCGCTGCTCCTGCGAGCGCCAGCAGGCCGCCCGTCATCAGCGCAATGGTCCCGGGCTCCGGCACGGCCGGCGGCGTCACGGCCTCGGTGACGTGCAGCAGGACGCGGGCCTCGGCGAGGTCGTACACGACGTCGAAGGCACCGCTGCCGAAGCCGCTCATCGTCAGGCCGGCGAACGTGCCGCTCAGCGCGCCGGTGGCGTCGAGGATCACGACCTCGTCGCCGACGGCGAAGCTGCACAGCCCGTAGCAGGCCAGCGCGAGCGTGCCGTCGAGCGCGGCGTTGCCGTTGACGAGCAGCAGGTCGTGACTCGCCAGCCCTTCGAGCTCGACGTCGAAGCTGCCTGCCGACGATTGGGCGAAGTTGCCGTTGACGGTCAGCGTCCCCGGCGACGCGCCCGGCGCGACATGGCCGTTGTTGGTCAACGTGCCGCCGACTTCGAACGCCCCGGTACCTTTCAGCGTACCGCCGTTGACGAAGTTCGCCGGCAGCCTGATCGATCCCGAGCGCACGTCCATCGTCCCGTTGTTGGTCAACGCCAGCGTACTGAGGTCGCTCGTGCCGGCGCCGGCCGTCTTGACGAGCAGACCGTTGTTCACGAGGCTGGCCTGGCCGCCGAAATTCCATGTCACCGCGGCGTCGGCCATCATGTCGAAGCGGCCGTTGTTCGTGAAGACCGAGCTGTTGCCGCCTTGCAGCGTGGCGCTCGTGGACCAGTTGAAGGTGCCGTTGTTCGTGAGGTTCGATCCGATCTGGCGCTTGGCCGTTGCTCCGGTTGCGGTCAACGTCGCGCCGCTCTTGATCTCGAAGTTCTGCTGTAGGTCGCCGCCTTCCCACGACACCTGGCCCGAGAAGATCGCCTTCGACCCCGGCGTGACGCCGTCGCCGCCGTACTGCGTGCCGCTGATCCAGCGCAGGTTGTCCGACGCGATCGTGCCGACGTAGCGCGACTGGTTGGTCATGCGGTTCTCGCCGGCGAAACTGGTGCCGTCGTTGAAGCGGTTGCTGTCGCCCGAGTACACGATCGCGCTGCCGGAGTCGGCCTCGAACTTGCCGCCGTTGCTGGTCAGCGCGTAGTTGCCGATGTTCAGCGTGGCGCTGTTGGTCGCGCGGATCGTTCCGCTCGCTTCGTTGGTCAGCGTCGGCCGGCCGCCGAAGTTCCACTGGAAGTCCGCGCTCTGGCGCACCTCGATCAGCGCGGTGTTGGTCAGCACCGAGCTGTTGCCGCCTTGCAGCGTCGTCGCCGTGTCCCAGCGCACGGTGCCATCGTTGGTGAGCTTCGAGCCGACCTGGCGCAGCGCGCCGCCGGTGCCGGCGGTTAGCGTGTTGCCCGAAGCGATCTTCCAGTCGCCGTACAGGTCGCCGCCGGTCCAGCCCATCGCTCCCGCCGGGCCGGCAACGCCGCCGGAAAGCACGGCGCCGACGCCGGTCAGGACACCCGCGGCATGCACGAAGTTGTCCGACTGGAAGCTGCCGTTGAACGTGGACTGGCCCGTGTTGCGCACCTGCCCCGCGCCGCCGAAGCGCGAGCCGGCGTAGAAGGTGTTCGCGTCGCCGTTGAAGACGATGCTGCCGACCTGGGCCTCGATAAGCCCGCCGTCGTTGACGAACGCCCAGGTTCCGACGTTCGTCACGAGCCCTGCGGACTTGCGAAACGTCCCCTTGTTCGTGAACGTCGGCCGGCCGCCGAACGTCCAGGCGAGCGTGTTGTCGTCCGACTCGCTCTGCCAGACACCGAGGTTCGCGACAGAAGCGCTGTTGCCGCCCTCCAGCGCATCGGCCTGCCAGCGCACGAGGCCCTTGTTCGTGAAGGTCGAGCCGACGAAGCGCTTCGCGGCGCCGGCCTGGATGAACAGCGTGTCGCCGAACGGCAGCGGCTCGGGCGCCGTGAAGCCGGTGACGAAGTCGCCGGCAGACCAGAAGTAGTCGGCCGCGTGCGCGGCGGGAGCGAGCGCGGCCATCGCGGCGAGCGCGATCGCGCTGCGTACGGCGCGGGGAGCCGAGGACGCGGGGCGGCGACAATCATTCATGGTCGATCCTCCTGTGATCGCCTGCGCGCGCAGGCGGTGCTCGAAGGACTCTGCGCCCGGCCGCTCGGGAGTTATTGATCTGGATCGAATCGGATCGTCGTGCGCCCCCCGTGAACGGGGGGGCGGCGGGCCCGCACATCGCCGCGCACCACGCGCCGGGGTTCGGACCGCGCGGTTGCTTCCCGCGGGCACGCGCCGGGCCGCGCGCGGCGCGCGCGCCGCTCAGTGCGCCGCGCCCGCGTCGGCCGCAGCGGCACCGTGCCCGGCGGGCCGCGCCAGCCAGACGAGGCCGATCATCAGCAGGAACAGCAGCGCCGAGCCGGCGAAGACGTCGTTCGCGCCGAGCATCGCAGCCTGCTGGTCGACGAGCCGGTTCACGAATGCGGCGATCTGCTCGCTGTCCAGGCCGCTCGCGCGCAGCTTCGCGAGCGTTTCGGCCGCGGCGGTGCTGGTTGCGCCGCCGAGTTGCTCGGTCAGCTGCACGTGATGCAGCGCGGTGCGGCTTTCCCACAGCGTCGTCGCGATCGACGTTCCCATCGCGCCGGCCGTGATGCGAACGAAGTTGCTCAGCCCGGCCGCCGCCGGGATGCGATCGGGCGACAGCCCCGACAGCGTCAGCGTGACGAGCGGGACGAAGAAGAACGCCATGCCGATGCCCTGGATCACGGTCGGTACGAGGATCGTCTCGATGTCGGCCTGCGTATTGAACAGGCTGCGCAACCACAGCACGAGCGCGAAGACGAGAAACGAGAAGGTCGCCAGCCGGCGCGGATCGACGTGGCCGACCATCTTGCCGACGAAGGGCATGCACACGATCGCGAGCAGGCCGACCGGCGCCAGCACCCAGCCGGCCGCCGTCGCGGTGTAGCCCATGTACTGCTGCAGCCACAGCGGCAGCATCACGACGTTGCCGAAGAACAGGCCGTAGCCGACGCTGATGGACAGCGTGCCGGTCCAGAAGTTGCGGCTCTTGAAGAGCTTCAAGTCGACGATCGGGTGCTCCTCGGTCAGCTCCCAGGCGAGAAAGACGACGAAGGCGACCGCCGAGACGACGGCGAAGGCGACGATCTCGTCGGAGTGGAACCAGTCGAGCTCGCGCCCCTTGTCGAGCATGATCTGCAGCGCGCCGACCCAGACGACGAGCAGCGCGAGGCCGACGACGTCGATCGGCAGCTTCGTCGTCGGCGACTCCCGATCGCGGTAGATGCTCCACGTCAGGCCCGCGGCGAACAGCCCGACCGGCACGTTGATGTAGAAGATCCACGGCCACGCGATGTTGTCCGTGATCCAGCCGCCGAGCAGCGGCCCCATCACCGGCGCGACGAGCGTCGTCATCGACCACACCGCGAGCGCCATGCCGGCCTTGGCCTTCGGATAGCTCTGCAGCAGCAGCGTCTGCGACAGCGGGATCATCGGCCCCGCGACCGCGCCCTGGATGACGCGAAACAGGATCAGCAGCTCGATGCTCGGCGCCAGCCCGCACAGCCAGGAGGCGACGACGAACAGCAGCACGCTGCTCGTGAACAGCCGCACCGTGCCGATGCGCTGCGTCAGCCAGCCGGTGAGCGGCACCGCGATCGCGTTCGCGACGGCGAAGCTCGTGATGACCCAGACGCCCTGGTTCGGGCTCACGCCGAGGTCGCCCGAGATCGCCGGCAGCGAGACGTTCGCGATCGAGCTGTCGAGCACGTTCATGAAGGTCGCGAGCGAGAGCGCAAACGTGCCCAGCGCGAGCGGCGCGCCGTGCAGCGGTTGCGGTGCGCCGGGCGCGGCCGGCGCGGCGGGCGAAGCAGACATCGGCGCGCGCTCGCCGGCGCCGTTCAGTGCGGCGTCGCGCCGGCTGGCGCGGCCGAAGCCGCCGCAGCCGGCGCCTTGCGGGC
>JAYRNW010000033.1:0-6230 GCA_041911995.1 Casimicrobiaceae bacterium
GAGTTCTGGATGGTGCACGCACTCGCCCGCCACCCCGGCCACGTGAAGGACCGCGACGCGCTGATGCGCGACGCCAGCATCGTCGTCGACGACAGCACGATCACGTCGCACGTCAAGCGCATCCGGCGCAAGTTCCAGGCGGTCGATCCCGCGTTCGACCGCATCGACACCGTCTACGGCATGGGCTACCGGTGGCGGGAATGAGCGAGGCGCGCGAGACCGCAGGTCGAGCGGAGGCCCGAAGGGCGCGACGCCGAGCGATTGACGGCGACCGACACGCCGGTGGTGCGTCCTGCGCCGACGCGACAAGGAGGCCGCGATGAGCGAGGCGCAGAGCGGCCGTCGACGATGACCCTCCCCCGCATCGCGCTGTCGATCCGCGCGCAGCTGCTGCTGGTCCTCACGGTGTTCCTCGCGCTGCCGTGGCTGGGCGTGGAGTACGTCCGCGAGCTGGAGCGCGTGCTGCGCGACGCGCAGGAGCGCACGCTCGCCGGGACCGCGCAGGCGGTCGCGACCGCGCTGCACGACCGGCCGCGGCTCTTCGCAACGCCGCCCGACCCCATCGCGTCGTTCGCGCGCGAGCGCGCCGACGACCGGACCGGCACCGGCGCGTCGCTGCCGCCGTCGGCGTCGCCGGAAATCGCGCAGATCGTCGAGGGGCTGTCGCGGACGACAGCGCGCATCTGGGTCGTCGACCGCAGCGGCAACGTGCTCGCGCGCGCCGGCTCGCTGAAGCCGCCGGCGCCGCCGGCGCCGCCGGAGACGTTCT
Organism: Casimicrobiaceae bacterium; assembly: GCA_041911995.1. GTDB lineage: Bacteria > Pseudomonadota > Gammaproteobacteria > Burkholderiales > Casimicrobiaceae > VBCG01. The sequence continues at coordinate 770 of JAYRNW010000033.1, forward strand.
GGGGCCGCGTCGGCCGCGCGACGGTCGGGCGCCTCTACCGGCTGGTGCTGGACCCGCCCGCCGAAGACTTCTCCGACGACGCCGCCACCCAGGGCGCGCCGCACGGCCGCGACGTCGAGGGCGCGCTCGCCGGCATCCTCACCACCGAGCGCCGCGCGACCGCGGACGGCAAGGCGGTGATCGTCAGCGCCGCGCATCCGGTCTGGGTCGGCGACCAGGTCCGCGGCGTGGTCGTCGCGGAGGAAACCACCAACGCCGTGGTGGCCGAGCGCAACCGCGCGTTCGAGCGGCTGTTCAACATCGTGCTCGCCGTGCTGCTCGTCGGCTCGCTGGCGTTGACCGCCTACGCAACGTGGCTGTCGGCGCGCATCCGGCACCTGCGCGACGACGCCGAGCGTGCGATCGACGACCGCGGGCGCGTGCGCGCGGCGCTCGCGAGCTCGACGGCCGGCGACGAGATCGGCGACCTGTCGCGCAGCTTCTCGTCGGTGCTCGCGCGCCTCGCCGAGCACGCGAGCTACCAGGAGAAGATGGCGAGCCGCCTCTCGCACGAGCTGCGCACGCCGGTCGCCGTCGTCCGCTCGTCGCTCGACAACCTCAAGGCGGCGGCGCTGCCCGAGGACGCGCGCGTCTACATCGCGCGTGCGCAGGAGGGGCTGACGCGGCTCACGCAGATCCTGACGCGGATGACCGAGGCCGCGCGGCTGGAGCAGAGCCTCTCCGACGTCGACCGCGAGCGCTACGACGCGGTGCCGGTCGTGACCGGCTGCGTCGACGGCTTCCGCCTCGTGTATCCCGACGCGCGCATCGCATACGCCGCGCCCGCGCAGCCGGTCGTCGTCGACGGCGCGCCCGACCTGCTGGCGCAGATGCTCGACAAGCTGCTCGCGAACGCCGTCGAGTTCGCGGCGGGCGGTGCGATCGCGGTCCGGCTCGACGGCGCGGACGGTGTGGCGACCTTCGCGGTCGAGAACGAGGGGCCGCCGCTGCCCGAAGGGATGCGGGAGCGCCTGTTCGAGTCGATGGTGTCGGTGCGCAGCGGCGGCGAGCCCGGCGCGCCGCACCTGGGACTCGGGCTCTACATCGTGCGCATGATCGCGCAGTTCCACGGCGGCGCCGCGCGCGCCGACGACGCGGCGGGAGGCAAGGGCGTCGTCGTGACGGTGACGCTGCCGCTGGCGGGGCAGGGGTAGGGCGCGGGCGCAGGTCCGGCCGGGAGACGCGGCCCCGGGACGCGTTCCTCGCGATTGCGCCGGCGATTCCAGCCGGGCTCCTGCGGCGCGTGGCGGCGCGCGGCGGCGGTGCCGGCGGGATCGGCGATAATCGCCGTCGTACCCGCGCTTCCCCGCCTGTCATGAACCCCCTCTCTCTTGCCCCGATCGTCCAGCACCCGGCGTTCGCGCAGCTCAAGATCATGCAGGAGGTGATCACGCTGTCCGTGTTCGTGCCGTTCGCCGCGCTCTACATGGGCGAGCCGGTCAAGCTCGACTACCTGTGGGCGGCGCCGTGCCTGATGGGCGCCGTCTACTTCATCTTCCGCGGCTGACACGGCGTGACCGCCCCGCGCTTCACCCACATCTACGCCGCGTTCGCCGCGGGGTACCTGCTGTCGTACCTGTTCCGTACGGTGAACGCGGTCATCTCGCCGGAGCTCTCGCGCGACCTCACGCTCAACCCGTCGTCGCTCGGCCTGCTGACGAGCGCGTACTTCCTCGCGTTCGCCGCGATGCAGGTGCCGGTCGGCCTGCTGCTCGACCGCTACGGGCCGCGCCGCGTCGAGCCGGTGCTGCTCGCGGTCGCCGCCACCGGTGCCGCGCTGTTCGCATTCTCCGAGTCGCTCGCGGGGCTCGTGCTCGCGCGCGCGCTGATCGGCGCGGGCGTGGCCGCGTGCCTGATGGCGCCGCTGAAGGCGCTCGCCGCGTGGTATCCGCCGGACCGGCAGGCGTCGTACTCGGGCTGGATCATGGTCGCGGGCGGGCTCGGCGCACTCGTCGCAACCGTGCCGCTCGAATTCGCGCTGCGCATCACGCACTGGCGCGTCGTGTTCGCGGGCCTCGCCGTCGCCACGCTGGCGGTCGCGGTCGCGATCTGGTGGCGCGTGCCCGACCTCCAGAAGCCGGCGAGCGCCGGCGGCCTCGCCGCGCAACTGGCCGGCGTCCGCGCCGTCGTCGTGCACCCGCGCTTCTGGTGGATCGCGCCGGTCGGCGGCTTCGCGATGGGCGCGTTCATGGCGATCCAGGGGCTGTGGGCCGTCCCGTGGCTGATGGAGGTCGACGGCGCGACGCGCGCGTCGGCCGCCAACCACCTGCTTGCGATGAATGCGGTCACGATGGCGGGCTACGCCGCGATCGGCTTCTTCGGCACGCGCCTCGCGCGCCGCGGCATCCACGCACGCCACCTGTTCGCCGCCGGCTTCGCGGTCAACGTCGCCGCGCTGGCGGCGATCGCGCTGCGCGTGCCCGGCAGCTACCTGTGGTGGTCGCTGTACGGGCTCGGCGCCGCCGTCAACGTGCTCGGGTTCACCGTGCTGAACGAGGGCTTCGGCCGCGACCTCGCCGCGCGCACGAACACGACGCTCAACCTGCTGATGTTCGTCGGCAGCTTCGTCACGCAGTGGGGCATCGGCGTCGCCGTCGACGCCGCGCGGGCCGCGCTCGGGCTCGACGCGGCCGGCGGCCTGCGCGTCGCCTTCGCGATCGTGCTCGTCGCGGACGTCGCGACCTACGCGTGGTTCGTGCGCGGCTGGCGCCGCTACGGCGTCCACGCGCCGGCGGCCGCGGCGGCGAAGGCCTGACCGATGCACGTCCACGTCCTCGGCATCTGCGGCACGTTCATGGGCGGAATCGCCGCGATCGCGAAGGCGGCCGGGCACACGGTCACCGGCTGCGACGCCAACGTCTATCCGCCGATGTCCACGCAGCTGACGGCGCTCGGCGTCGAGCTCACCGAAGGCTGGGACGCCGCGCAGCTCGCCGGCGTGGCGCGCGACGCCGACCTCTTCGTGATCGGCAACGTGGTGTCGCGCGGCAACCCGCTGATGGAGGCGATCATGGCCGGCGGGCGCCGCTACGTCTCCGGCCCGCAGTGGCTCTACGAGCACGTGCTCGCCGACCGCTGGGTGCTCGCCGTGGCCGGCACGCACGGCAAGACGTCGACGACGGCGATGCTCGCGTGGATCCTCGACGGCGCGGGGCTCGCCCCCGGCTTCCTGGTCGGTGGCGCGCCGGCGGACTTCCCGGTGTCGGCGCGGCTGACCGACAGCCCGTTCTTCGTGATCGAGGCCGACGAGTACGACACCGCGTTCTTCGACAAGCGCTCGAAGTTCGTCCACTACCGGCCACGCACGGCGATCCTCAACAACCTCGAGTTCGACCACGCCGACATCTTCCCCGACCTCCCGGCGATCGAGACGCAGTTCCACCACCTCGTGCGCTCGGTGCCCGGCAACGGCCGCATCGTCGCCAACGGCGGCGACGCCGCGCTCGCGCGGGTGCTCGCGCGCGGCTGCTGGAGCGAGGTCGAGCGGTTCGGCTTCGCGGAAGTGCCGGGCACCGGACCCGGGTGGACGATCGGCGTGGACGGCACGATCCTGCTGGGGGGCGCGCCGCAGGGCACGCTCGCGTTCGGGCAGCCGGGGCGCCACAACCAGCTGAACGCGCTGGCCGCGCTCGCGGCGGCGCGCCACGTCGGCGTGCCGGTCGCGCACGGGCTCGCGGCGCTCGCGCGCTTCTCGGGTGTGAAGCGGCGGCTGGAGACGCGCGGTTGCGTGCGTGGCATCACCGTCTACGACGACTTCGCGCACCACCCGACGGCGATCGCCGTCACGCTCGAGGCGCTGCGCCGCGTGGTCGGCGGCGCGCGCATCCTCGCGGTGCTGGAGCCACGCTCGAACACGATGAAGCTGGGCGCGATGAAGGACGCGCTGCCCGGCAGCCTCGCGCTCGCCGACCGCGTCTACTGCTACGCGGCCAGCCTGGGCTGGGACGCGGCCGCCGCGCTCGCGCCGCTGCGCGCGCGCGCCGTCGTCCGCGACGCGCTGCCGGCGCTGGTCGACGCGATCGTCGCCGACGCGCGGCCTGGCGACCACGTGCTCGTGATGAGCAACGGCGGCTTCGGCGGCATCCACGAGAAGCTGCTCGCGCGGCTCGCGGACGACGGGCGCGCCGGGCGCGGTGCGGAATGACATGAGCCCGCCGGGCCGCCCCAAGGGCGAATACCGGAGCGCGCAGCGCGAAGGTACTCCAGTGAGCCCGCCGCCGACCGTCGTCTATCTGCACGGCTTCCGCAGCTCGCCGTCGAGCATCAAGGCGACGAGGCTGATTGAGTACGTCGCCGCGCTGCCGGCGGCGGTGCGCCCGCGCGTCCACGTGCCCGCGCTGACCGACCGGCCCGCCGCCGCGATCGCCTCCGTCGTCGAATGGATCGCGCGGAGCGCGGGCGGCGCGACGCCCGCGTTCGTCGGCAGCTCGCTCGGCGGCTACTACGCGACGCACCTGGCCGAGCGCTACGGCGCGCGCGCGGTGCTGGTCAACCCCGCCATCCGGCCGTACGACGACCTCGAGCCGTGGCGCGGCGTGCAGACCAACCTGTACACGGGCGCGGCGTTCGACGTGACGCAGGCGCACTTCGACGAGCTCGCGGCGCTCGAGGTCGCGCGCATCTCGCGGCCGGATCGGTACTTCCTGCTGGTCGAGACCGGCGACGAGGTGCTCGACTACCGCGAGGCGGTCGCGTACTACGGCGGCGCATGGCAGTACGTGCGCGGCGGCGGCGACCACGCATTCACCGACTTCGTGGCGCAGCTGCCGGCGATCCTGCGCTTCTGCGGCGTGGAGGTCCCGCGATGAGCGCGCGCGGCTACGACGTCGCCGTGGTCGGCGGTGGACTGGTCGGCGCCGCGCTCGCGTTCGGGCTGCGCGGCCTGGGCCCGCGTCTGGCGCTCCTCGACGAAGGCGACGTCGCGCACCGCGCCGCGCGCGGCAACTTCGGGCTGATCTGGGTGCAGGGCAAGGGGCTCGGGATGCCGCCGTACGCCGCATGGACGCAGCAGTCGGCGCGCGACTGGCCGCGCCTCGCGGCGCTGCTCGCCGAGGCCACCGGCATCGGCGTCGCGCTGCGGCAGCCGGGCGGCCTGCACGTCTGCCTGTCGCGCGCCGAGCTCGACGCGCGCGCGGCGCGCATGGCCGCGTGGGCGGCGCAGCCGGGCCACGACGCGACGGCGGTGGTGCTCGACCGCGCCGGTGTCGCGGCGCGTCTGCCCGGCATCGGACCCGACGTCGTGGGCGGCACGTTCTGCGCGCAGGACGGCGACTGCAACCCGCTGCGGCTGCTGCACGCGCTGCACGCCGGCGTCGCGCGCGCCGGCGGCGCGCGGCGGCCCCGCCCCGGGGTGGCGCCGCTCGAGCCCCCCGCGGGCCGCGGCGCGCGGCACCCCCCGCCCGGCGGGGTCCGGGGCGGGCGC
>JAYRNW010000034.1:0-11713 GCA_041911995.1 Casimicrobiaceae bacterium
GGCCGTGATGACTTGCCCTCGCTCGACTTCCCTTCAACCACCAGCGACACGGAGGTCGCCGACGAGCCCGCACTAACGCAGTAGACTCACCCGCTCGGAAGACCCGACTGTCGGAGAATAACCGAACTTGTACAGGCTTTGACATGATCCAGTTTTCCGTCTACGGCCGAATCCTGAACGGGCGCGATGCCGAAGAGAAGCACATGCAACGAGTCGTCGACAATCTGCCGCCGGACGGCTCGGTTCGGGTTCTCGTGGTCACGGAGAAGCAATACGCCAGCATGAAGCTGCTGGTGGGTCTGCCGCTCTTTCAGGAAAAGCGCGTGAGTGCCAGCCAGCTCGCCCTCTTCTGATCGAAAATTCCCACGCCGAACCCCGCGCCAAGCCAAGCTGGGCGCGGGATTCGGCGGGGTCGATTGTAGCTATCCGGGGTGAGAGAGGGAGCTACAACCTTGACGTCGCTCTCGATGATCTGTGCGACATTGTAGCTATCCGGGGTGAGAGAGGGAGCTACAACCTTCGGCATACGCCTTCATCGCCTCGGCGTATTGTAGCTATCCGGGGTGAGAGAGGGAGCTACAACGAATTGCCGGCGGAGGAAGACCCCCGCCGGCAATTCGGCGCGCTCCCGCGCGCGCTTTGCAAGGGCACGCGCTTGAAGGATTTTCTGCGGGAAACAGATCCCTCGCGCATTCGCTGAGGTGCTCTATCCCCCTTTCCGGGGAGGCCGTGAGCTTGGCCAAGATTGGCACAGTTCAAAGCGAGAAATCGCCGCCCCTCTTGCTTCGCGTCCCTGCGTCATCACCATTCGAGCGCGCGGCTATCGAATCTCGACAACCTGCATGACACCCAAGGAGATGTGCTTTGTTCGAACGTTGAGTGGATCAATGCCCGAATGCGAAAGTATGTCGGTGATCAGCTTCGGCTCGAATTTTCCAAGCTTGGCTTTCCCCAGCGGGTTGTCTTCGTACGGCGGTGTGTTGGGATCGACGATGAATATGCATCCGTTCGTGGCTTCCTGTTTGTGGAGGTCCACCGTCGCCTTGTTGCCGCGAAAGCCGTCCGCCACACCCAAGCCAAGATAGGGGATGTCGAAGCGATCGTTGCGATAAATGAAGACTTCCTTGCCCGCCCAGCTGTTGTAGACCTTGTCCGCGGTCTTCTGCGTCCACATCCCCGTGATGAAAAGAGGCCGCTCCAATCGCGCGGAGCTGATCAAGCCACCAGCATTGTCGAACACCGCGAGCAGATCATTGTTGTCGAACCTGAACGTCATCTTCTTTGCGCCGGCGGTCGTGACGCCCGAAGTCTCGACAACGTTGCTGGCATCGACCCCCCCGAGGCTCTTGGGCAGGAATCCTTCGGCGCCGCCTCGGATGATGAAGAACTGCTTCGTCCCACCAGCTCCGACGGTGACCTTGCCGCCGGAAGCTTTGTCGATCAGATACCGAAGATACGGGGCATTGTCGATCCGCACGTCGCCGCCGCGGGAGAAGTCGTGTCCTATGAAATCGAGGTCGATTTTTTCCTTCGCCGCAGCCTCGGGCGCGGCCGAGTACACGTGGTCCGCGTAGAACTTCACTTCCTGTGGTGTTTTCATCGAAGCCCTCCTTGGTCAGTCGACCTGACTCTCGATCCAGCCCGGGATTCGTTAATGTTCGCGAGCAAGGATACGCCCTCCGCCCCGTTCAACCGCTGATTGCAAATGATTCGCGTCTCGCAGCAGGCGGAACTCAAGGTTTGGGTGACCTGAGTCCACTTCGTCGAGCCGTCTATTCCTGGGAAGTGGCTCGGTTGGGGTGGTCTTGAATGGTGGATGGTCCCGCTTGATTTCGTGTGGGGTTCAATCGCCGAGGCCGGAGTGCAGTCGCATCATGCCGGCGGAGGAAAACCCCGCCGGCAATTCGGCGCGCTCCCGCGCGCGCTTTGCAAGGACAACCCGAGGGGCGAGTCAGCCGCGCAAGAGTCGCTCTGCCACTTGGGCGACATGCGCGTAATCGAGGCGGCGCCAATCGGCTCGCTAACTCTTCGCCGCGGCCGGCACCAGCCCCCGCGCGCGCAGCTGCCCGATGACGATGTCGGCGAAGTTCGGCGCCTCCTGCGCCACCGTCCGCGGGTTGACGGTCTGCGTCGTCGCCGCCCACACGAGCGTGCGCGTCGCGACCGCGTAGACGTTGGTCTCGACCGACGCCACGTCGTACTGCGTGACCTCGGGCACGGCGTAGAAGCCGCCGCCGTAGAAACCGGGGCCGTAGAAGCCGCCCCACGGCCCGATCATCGGCCCGGGCATCATCATCGTCGATACCTGCGTCTTGGTGTCCACGCCGATCAGCCGCACGAGCATCACGCCGTCGGCGCCGGTGGCCGCGACCGCGGCGGCGAACGGCGCCTCGGCGCGGCGCGCGTCCGGCGGCACCGTCGTGTAGCCGGGGACCGCCTGCACGCCGGCCGCCTGCAGCCTCTGCACCATGATGTCCTCGAACACGCGGCTGTCCGCCGTCGTGCCGTCGCTCGCGATGACGACGATCTTGCGGAACGGCCCGCCCTTGAAGCTCGAGTCGTACCACGCGGACTGGATCGACGTCGTCTGGCAGGCGGCGAGCAGCAGCGCGGCAAGGGCGAACAGCACGGAGCGGAGCAACGGCATGGCGGGTCCTCGGGAGGCGTGGTTCAGGAAGCGGGCTTCGGCGCGACGGCGACGACACCGTCCTTCGTCATCGCGGTCACCAGCTTGAGCGTGTAGTCGGGAATGTTGCGCGCGAGGTCGGCAGCGTCGTACGAGCGCGTGTACAGCGTCCACACCTGCCGGGTCAGCGCCCCCACGTAGAGCTCGCTGACGATGCGCGCGATCTTGTAGTCGCCGGTCTGGTTCGCGCCCTCGCGCTTCAGCGCGTTGTACGACGCCATGACGTCCGGCGACAGCGAGGTGACGGTCTCGCCCGGAACGTAGCCCAGCTCGTACGAGCCGACCGACTTCACCTGCACGAGCAGCACGCCGTCCGCGCCGGACGCCTTGATCGCGTCGGGCAGGTCGGGGCCGGGCCGCTGCGGATCGTCGGAGAGCACCGTGTGCGACGCGACGGCGGGCACGCCCGTCGCGGCGAGCCGCGCGACGATCGCGTCCTCGACCGCGTCGCGGCCGCCCGGGTCGATCTTCATCAGGCTCAGCACGAACACCTTGCGCACCGGGCCGCCGGCGTAGCGCGGGTCCTTCCACGTCGACTCGACGGTGGTCTTGACCGTCATCTGCGCGCACCCGGCGGCGAGCGCGCCGGCGACGGCGAACAGGACGAGCGCGGCGGCGCGCGGAAAGGGCATGGACGGTCGGCGGAACGGGCGGATCGGACGCGCGATTCTACCGGATCGGACGCCGGGGCGCGGCGCGCGTCAGCGGTGCTTGAACGCCGGCTTGCGCTTCTCGACGAACGCGCGCATGCCTTCCTTCTGGTCGGCGAGTGCGAACGTCGCGTGGAACGCGCGGCGCTCGAACAGCAGGCCTTCGGAGAGCGGCGACTCCCACGCGCGGTTGATCGCTTCCTTGATCTTCAGGACGACCGGCAGCGAGAACGACGCGATCTTCGCGGCAAGCGCCAGCGCCTCCTCCTCCAGCCGGTCCGCCGCGACGACGCGCGCGACGAGCCCGGCGCGCTCGGCTTCCTGCGCGTCGACCATGCGGCCGGTCAGGCACCACTCCATCGCCTTCGCCTTGCCGATCGCCCGCGGCAGCCGCTGCGTGCCGCCCATGCCGGGGATCGTGCCGATCGCGATCTCCGGCTGGCCGAACCTGGCGGTGTCCGCCGCGATGATCGTGTCGCAGGCCATCGCGAGCTCGCAGCCGCCGCCCAGCGCGAAGCCGGCGACCGCGGCGATCACCGGCTTGCGGATCCGGCGCAGGTCTTCCCAGTCGCGCGTGATGTAGTCGTCGCCCAGCACCTTCGCGTAGTCCCACTCCGCCATCGCGCCGATGTCGGCGCCAGCGGCGAACGCGCGCTCGTTGCCGGTCAGCACGATGCAGCCGATCGCCGGATCGGCGTCGAACGCCTGCAGCGCGGCGGAGAGCTCCTTCGCGAGCGCGTCGTTGAGCGCGTTCAGCCGCTGCGGGCGGTTCAACCGGATGAGGCCGACGCGGTCGCGCGTCTCGACGATGATGTTCTCGTAGGCGGCCATGCGCATTCCCCTAGCGGCGCGTCGGGTCGAACTGGCGCGGCAGTCCCTGCCAGCAGCGGTGGTACTCGTCCTGCAGCTGCGCGGACTCCAGCGCGAAGCGCGTCGGCCGGATCGGATTGCGCGTCTCGAACATGAACGCCATCGTGTCGGTAATGCGCGTCGGCTGCGACAGGTCGGCCGCCGACGCCTTCGCGAACGTCTCGGCGTCCGGGCCGTGGCCGGTCATGCAGTTGTGCAGGCTGCAGCCTCCCGGCACGAAGCCCTCGGCCTTGGCGTCGTAGGCGCCGTGGACGAGGCCCATGAACTCGCTCGCGACGTTGCGGTGGAACCACGGCGGGCGGAACGTGTGCTCCATCGCGAGGATGCGCGGCGGGAAGATCACGAAGTCGATCGCGTCGACGCCCGGCGTGTCGCTCTGCGCCTGCAGCACGAGGAAGATCGACGGGTCCGGGTGGTCGTAGCTGATCGAGCCGATCGTGTTGAAGCGCCGCAGGTCGTACTTGTACGGCGCGTAGTTGCCGTGCCACGCGACGACGTCGAGCGGCGAATGATCGATCGCGGCCGTCCACAGGTTGCCCAGGAACTTCGCGACCAGCTCGAAGCGGCCCTCGCGGTCCTCGTGCCACGCGACCGGGTAGAGGAAGTCGCGCGGGTTCGCGAGGCCGTTGGAGCCGATGACGCCGAGGTCGGGCAGCCGCAGCTGCGCGCCGTAGTTCTCGCAGACGTAGCCGCGCGCCGCCGCGTCGAGCAGCTCGACGCGAAAGCGCAGCCCGCGCGGGATCACGACGATCTCCTGCGGCTCGACGTCGAGGCGGCCCAACTCCGTGGCGATGCGCAGGCGGCCCTGCTGCGGGACGAGCAGCAGCTCGCCGTCGGCGTCGTAGAAGTAGCGGTCGGTCATCGAGCGGTTCGCCGCGTACACGTGGATCGCGCAACCGGACATCGCCGCGGGATCGCCGTTGCCCGCCATCGTGACCAAACCGTCGACGAAGTCGGTCGGCTCGGTGGGCAGCGGCAGCGGGTCCCAGCGCAGCTGGCTGGGCGGCGTGGCGACGTCGGCGAACGCGCTGACGATGCGGCCGTGGCCGATCAGCCGGAATGGCTCGTGCATGACGCCCGGGCGGATCCGGTACGCCCACACGCGGCGGTTGGCACCGCGCGGCGCCGTGAACGCGGTGCCGGAGATCTGCTCGGCGTACAGGCCGTACGGCGCGCGCTGCGGCGAGTTCTGGCCGACCGGCAGCGCGCCGGGCAAGGACTCGGTCGCGAACTCGTTGCCGAAGCCCGACTGGTCGGCGAGCGGCGCGTCGGCCGCGCCGTGGCGGGCCGGCGCGGCGCCCGGGGCGCGCGTGGTGACGGTGGACATGGTGGCCTCGTGTGCGGTGCGGTCCGGTGACCGTGGGTTACGTCGCGGCGCCGACGTCCTCGCGCGCGGCGGCGAACGCGGCGCGCAGCACGTCGGGATCGCCGACGTGGTTGGCGAGCAGCAGGACGAGCTTCGCGTTGACGCGCGCGCTCTGCCCGTCGGTCAGGCCGCGATGCAATCCGATCAACGCCTCGTAGAAGTCGTCGGGCGCGGCGATGTTGGGTTCGGTGACGAGGGTCGCCATCATGCCTCCTGCGGGTGCCCGGTCGCGCGCGCGAGCGCCGCCCGCACGGCGGCGGGATCGTACGCGCGCCAGCGCGCGCACACGTGCTGGTCCGGCCGCAGCAGGTAGCACGTCCCGGGTTGCCCATCATAGCGCGCGGCGACCACGCCCTGCGCGTCGCCGATCGTGTCGCGGTCCGCGCCGGGCGCGCCGCCGACCTGCACGACGCGGCACGGGACCGGCAGCGCGGCGAGCGCCCGCGCCTCGCCGGCGTCGACGCCGGCGCCGAACGCGAGCAGCACGAATTCGCCGCCCAGGTAGTCGAGCAGCCAGTCGCCTCTTGCGCCGGCCACCGGCGCGTCGGCGGCGACCGTGCCCGGCACCATCGCGCCGGCGAACGCGGCGGCGTCCGGCGTGTTGAGCGGCGAGCCCCTGAGCACCGCCGGCACCGACAGCCGGCCGCTGTTGACCAGCCGGCGCGCGAACGGATGCCGGCGCGCGAGCTCGAGCACCGCGTCGCGGAACGTCCGCGACACCGCGCTCTTCGGCGTGATGAAGTCGGTCGAGCGCGTCGAGTTGCGCAGGTTCTCGTCGGCCGCGGCGATGCGCTCCGTATCGTACGTGTCGAGCAGCGACTCGGGCGCCCTGCCCGCGACGACGAGCGAGAGCTTCCACACGAGGTTGTCGGCGTCCTGGATGCCGCTGTTGGCGCCGCGCGCGCCGAACGGGCTCACGAGGTGCGCGGAGTCGCCGGCGAACAAGAGCCGCCCGTGGCGGAACTTCTGCATGCGCCGGCACTGGAACGTGTAGACGCTCGCCCATTCGATCTCGAAGCGCGCGTCGGGGCCCAGCATCGCGCGCAGCCGCGGCAGGATGCGCTCCGGCTGCTTCTCCTGCTCCGGGTCGGCGTCCCAGCCCAGCTGGAAGTCCACGCGCCAGACGTCGTCCGGCTGCCGGTGCAGCAGCACCGACTGGTTCGGGTGGAACGGCGGGTCGAACCAGAACCGCCGCTCGGCCGGGAAGTCGGATTCCATCCGGATGTCGGCGATCAGGAAGCGGTCGCGGAACACCTGCCCCTCGAAGTCGAGGCCCAGCATGTGGCGGATCGGGCTGCGCGCGCCGTCGCAGACGACGAGCCAGTCGCAGTACAGCACGTAGTCGCCGTCGTCGGTGGCGACCGAGACGCGCACGCCGTCGGCCCCCGGTGCGACCGCCGTGACCTTGCTGCGCCAGCGGATCTCGCACGCCGGCAGTGCGCGCGCCCGCGCGACGAGCGCTTCCTCGAAGTAGTACTGCTGCAGGTTGACGAACGCCGGCCGGCGATGCCCGGACTCCGGCAGCAGGTCGAACTGGTAAGCGAGCTCGCTGCCCTGGTAGACCTTGCCGACCTTCCAGCCCACGCCCTTGCTCGCGACCGGCTCGCCGCAGCCCAGCCGGTCGAGGATCTCCAGCGTGCGCTTCGAGTAGCAGATGGCGCGCGAGCCCACGCTGACCGTGTCGTCGTCGTCGAGCACGAGCACCGGCACGCCGCGCTGCGCGAAGTCGATCGCCGCCGTGAGCCCGACCGGCCCGGCGCCGACGACGATCACGCCGCGCCGCGGTGCCGCGCCGTCGAGCTCCGGCGCGCGCCGGTACTCGTATTTCGGGTACGTGTACGTCATCGCCGCGGCGTGGCGGTCGTGCGGGAGATGCGCGCGCCGCTCATCCTTCCAGCGCCTCCCACATCTCCTTGTCGCGCTGCGCCGTCCAGATCCGCGGGTCGCGGTAGCGCGTCGCCTCGTCGTAGGCGCGCGACACGTCGAACGGCAGGCAGTGGTCGAAGATCACCCAGTGGCCGAACTTCGGCTTGAGCGCTTCGTACGTCTCGCGGTAGACCGTGCGCAGGTCCTTCCCCGCCTGCGCGCCGCGCTTCACGCTGTCGAACATCGCGGTGACGAACGCGCGCGTGCCGTCGAGCCCGGCCTTCACCGACGCGCGGTCCTTGAGCGCCGCGCCGCGGCCCGGCACCAGCTGCTCGGGCTCGAGCGCCGCGATCGCGTCCAGCGTCGCCGGCCAGTCGGTCAGGTACGCGTCACCGGTGTACGGCGTGGCGTCGTACTCGACGAGGTCGCCGGAGAACAGGATCTTCTCCTGCGGCAGCCACGCCACGGTGTCGCCCTTCGTGTGGCCGCGGCCGAGCTGCATGAGGTCGACCCGCAGCTTGCCGAGCATGAGCGTCATCCGCCCCTCGAACACGAGCGTGGGCCACGTGAGCCCCGGCACCGACTCGACGGCGCGGAAGAGGCGCGGGAAGCGCTCGATCTCGCTCTTCATGTCCTGCTCGCCGCGCTCGACGATGAGGTCGTACGTGTCGCGGCTCGCGATCACGTGCTCCGGCGCGTAGCCGGACGCGCCCAGCACGCGCACCGCGTGGTAGTGCGACAGCACGACGTAGCGGATCGGCTTGTCGGTCACGCCGCGGATGCGCCGGATCACGTCCTGCGCCATCACCGGTGTCGCCTGCGTGTCGATCACCATCACGGCGTCGTCGCCGACGATGACGCCGGTGTTCGGGTCGCCCTCCGCCGTGTACGCGTACGCGTGCTCCGACAGCCGGTCGAAGCTGACCTTCTTCTCCTCGAGGTCCGCCTGCGACGCGAATTTCTTCTGTTCCATCCCTGTCTCCTCCGGTGCCGCCCGGGATCGCCGCCGCGCGGCGGGCGCCGCCGGCGCAGTGTCGCGCGCGCGGTCGGGCAAGACAACCGCGCGACGCCCATTGATCCGTCTATAACGAATGCGTTAGATATTAACTGAAATCGACCCGGTCGCCAAGCTCCGCCCCCGCGACGATTCCGGCGCCGCTCAGCGCACGGTCACGGCCAGCGTGGCCGTCGCCGTCACGCCGCCGACCGTGGCGCTGACGGTCGTCGCGGCGTTCTTCCGTGTGGGCAGCGTCTCGACGACGAAGCCCGCCTGCGTCGACCCGGCCGCGACGGCCACGCTCGCGGGCACGCGCACCAGCGCCGGGTTCCCGCTCGCGAGCGCGACGACCGTGCCACCCACCGGAGCCGGCGCGGACAGCGTCACGACGGCGTACGCCGAGCGCCTGGCGCGGACGCTCGCGGGATCGACGGAGAGCGAGGCGGCCGCAGGCGCGGGCGCGACCAGCAACGTGGCCGTCTTCGTCGCGCCACCGTAAGTCGCCGAGATCGTCGTCGCCGTCGTCACCGTTACCGGCGACGACGCGATCGCGAACGTGGCAACCGTCGCGCCCGCCGCCACCGTGACGCTCGCCGGCACCGTCGCCGCGCCTCCCGCGCTCGCCAGCGCGACGACGGCCCCGCCCGCCGGCGCGGCGGCCGTGAGCGTCACCGTGCCCGTCGCCGACGCACCGCCGGCGACGGTCGCGGGCGCTACCGCGAGGCCGGCGAGCGCCGCCGCAGCCGCGGGCGGGTTCCAGCCCAGCTCGACGACGTCGAAGTCGGACGCGGTCAGCGTGGCGAACGCGGGGTTCAGCACGTCGTTGTTCCAGCGGACGTCGAACGTGCCGGTCACGTACAGGTCGGAGCCGTTGTCGGCGACGATGAGCCCGTACTTCTGCATCGCGCGGAAGATCTTGCGCACGTTCGGGTCGGTGGTGCGCAGCGCGGGATCCTGGCCGTTGACGCTCGTCTTCAACCGCAGCCGCGCGCCCATCGGCAGCGCGCCGGCCGTGCCGCCGGCGCGGTGCGACGCCGGGTAGACGTAGCCGTTGGTCGCGCGCACCGTCACGCGGAACGCGTGGCCGATGTCGGTGACCGCCGGGTTCCACGCCTCGTCGTAGCGGACGAGCCCCGGCAGGATCGCGAGTCCCGCGGCGTCGGCCGACGTCCAGCCGTCCGGGCGGCGGCCGTTCGCCGCGAGGTCGAAGAACGCGCCGGACCCCGCGTACCACCGCTGCGGCCCCGCGTCGTACCAGACGTTGTAGAGCTCGTACAGGTGCCGGTTCGTGCAGTCGACGACGATGAGGTGCCGGTCGCCGTCGTTGCGCTGGTCGACGGCGGCGGGGGCGCCGCCCTCGACCCAGTGCGGCGTCGTGGTCGCCTGCGCCGGCAGCGGATAGAACGGGATGCCGGCGCCGGCGGCGTTCACGCCGTCGCTCTCGTCCGCGTAGTCGAACGTGACCGCGACCTTCGGCTGCGATCCGTCGACGACGACGTACGGCATCCCGTAGGTTTCGACGCTGCCGGGCGCGACCTCGCCGCCGAAGTCCGGGTGCAGGCGCCGCGTGCCGCCGTTGTTGACGAACGCGATGAACGCGGAGGACTTCGGGTCGACCGGTGCGGTGGAGACGTCGAGGTTCCACCAGTTCGTCGCCGGGAACAGCGGGCCGTCCGCGCGCAGCGGCGCGCCCTGCACCGGGACCGCCGGCGGGCACTGCGCGCGCGCGGCCGGCGCGGCGGCGAGCGCCGCGGCGAGCGCACACCCGGCGACGAGCGCGCGCGTAGTCGGCTTGCCGTGCGTCATGGCGCGGTCATAATACGGGCCGCGTCGCATGCGCGGCAACCTTCGCGCCGCGCGGGCCGGCGCCTCCCTCGCACGCTCACGTCGAAAGGAATCCGCCATGCCGCGTCTCGCCCGCTTCGCCGCCGCGCTCCTGCTGTGCGCCGCCGTCGCCGTTCCCGCGTTCCTCGCCGTCCCCGCCCCCGCCGTCGCGCAGGCCGCCGGCGACGACGCGCTGCGCGCGGTGCTCGCCGAGAGCAAGGAGAAGAACCGCGGCGTCGCGATCCACGCGAACGGCACGACGATCAACGGCGTCGTCGTGTCGTGGGACGACCGCTACGTGATCGCGCGCAGCCAGCAGTCGAGCCGCATCGTGATCCGCATGGACCGCATCGACGGCGTGTCGGCGTTCTTCTGACCGCGCCGCGGCGATGGACAAGCCGCACGCGCCGTCGTGCGACCGCAACCGCGAGCCGATCCTCGCGGTGCTGCGCGACCACGTCGCGGCCGGCGCGCGCGTGCTGGAGATCGGCAGCGGCACCGGCCAGCACGCCGTGTTCTTCGCGGCCGCGCTGCCGTCGGTCGTCTGGCAGGCGACCGACCGCGCGGCCAACCTGCCGGGCATCCGCATGTGGCTCGACGAGGCGGCGCTGCCCAATACGCCGGCGCCGCGCGAGCTCGACGTGCGCGAGCGCTGGCCGGCCGGCCGCTACGACGTCGTGTTCACGGCGAACACGCTGCACATCATGGGCTGGGACGACGTCGTGCGCATGTTCGCGGCGCTGCCCGCCGTGCTCGCGCCCGGCGCGACGTTGATCGCCTACGGCCCGTTCGCCTACGGCGGCGCGCACACGACCGACAGCAACGCCGCGTTCGACGCGCGGCTGCGCGCCGAGGACCCGCGGCAGGGGCTGCGCAACTTCGAGGACGTGGACGCGCTGGCCCGCGGCGCCGGGTTGGCCCTCGTCGAGGACCGGGCGATGCCGGCCAACAACCGCTGCCTCGTCTGGCGGTCGGCGCGCGAATGACCCCTGGGGGCGCGCGGTGGTGCGTCGCCCGTCCGCGCCCCCGGGCGGCCGATTGCGACCTGGATCAAAGCCGGCGCCCGCCTTTCGTGCGACATTCCGGCATCCGTTGTCCCCGCGGCGCGGCGTGCCGCCCGCTTCCCCCCTTCAATCACCGGAACCGAACATGAAATCGCTGCTCGCCATCGTCCTCTTCGCCGCCGCCGCCGCGGTGGCCGCTGCCGGCGACGCGCCCGGCACGGCATCGCCGACCGTCAAGGGCCAGGTCCTCGAAGTGCTGGACGTCGACACGTACACGTACCTGCGCCTCAAGACGAAGGACGGCGAGCAGTGGGCCGCCGTCGCCAAGGCGCCCGTGAAGAAAGGCGCCGAGGTCACGATCCAGAACGTGGCCGTGATGCGCGACTTCGAGAGCAAGACGCTGAAGCGCAAGTTCGCGACGATCGTGTTCGGCACGCTCGACGGCGCGCC
>JAYRNW010000035.1:0-6407 GCA_041911995.1 Casimicrobiaceae bacterium
CCAGCGAGCTCGACGGCACGTGCGTGTGGCCGCGGCTTGCGAAGTAGTCGATGAACTGGCGGCGGATGTCGGCGACTTGCATGTCGGCAGCGCACCCGCCGCCGTCGCCCGCGGGGCCGACGGCAAAACGTGGCGCGGAATCAAAAGCTTGTATTGTAGCTCGTAACCCCGGCCGGCGCAGCGGGCACCGGCGTTCAGCGCTCGACGCAGGCGCAGCGCGCGAGCAGCGCGGCGCGGTCCGCCGTCGGCAGCCCGAGCGCGGCAACGAGCGGGTTGTCGCGCGCGAGGTCGCGGCCGTACAGCGTCGACAGCACGACGATCGCGGCGTCGGTGACCGGCACCGCGACGTTGACGATGCGCGCGAGCGCCGCGGTGAACGCGAGGCCGTACGGCACGTCCTCCAGCACGAAGCGCGTGGCGAGCGTCGTCGGGCCGGGCGGCCCGCCGCGCCGCCGGTGCAGCTCGGCCGCGATACCGGCGAGCGTGGTCGCCGCGACGTCGAACGAGCGGCGGAAGTGCTGCTCGATCGTCGTCACGTCGCGGCCGAACGCCGCCGCGGTGGCGCGCCGCTCGCGGTCCATCGCCTCGACCAGCCGCGCGACGGCAGGGGTCAGGTAGTGGTACTGCGGCCACGCCTCGGCGCGCTCGATGCGCGTGACGTTGGCGAGCGCCATCGCCGCGTGCGCGACCGGGTTGATGTTGGTCAGCGTCACCGCGAGCACGTCGGCCGCCGTGTCGAAGCGGTCGCCGAAGAGCGCCGCGAGCGTGGCCTGCGCCGCGTGTGTCGCCGCGGCCGGCAGCGCCGCGACGGCGAGCCGCGTGCGCACCGTCATGATCGCCACGCCGCCGTCGGTGGCGCGGGCCGTCGCGACCGTGGTGCCGGCCGCGGCGACGCGCGGCCGCGCGCCGGCGGCCGCGGCGAGCTCGGAGAGCCACAGCGGCGCCAACGACAGCGCGGCGCTCACGAACACCCACTGGCCGTCGCGCAGGTGCGGCGCGATCCGCGGCAGCACCGTTGCATATGCCGGCGCCGGCACCGCGACGATCACGACGTCGGCTTCGGCCACCTCGTCCGCGGCGACGAGCGCGGCAATGGTCGCGCGGCCCTCCGCGACGCCCGAGTGCGCGAGCACGACCGCGCGCGCGCGCGGCCATGCAGCGACCGCCTCCGCCGCCGGTCGCAGGTCCGCCACGCCTCCGCCCGACGGCGACCACAGCGCGACCCCGTGCCCGTCGCGCGCGAGCAGCACTGCGTACGCGCGCGCGACCGCGCCGGCGCCGACGATGGCGACCTTCGTCACGGACGCAACGCAGGCATGCGCAGGCGCGCATTGCGACAAACGCACCCCTCACCCGCCCTTCGGGCACCCTCTTCCCGCGCGGGGAGAATGGGATGGGGCGAGGGGCGCCCGCGCGCCCTCATTCGAGCTTGACGTTCGCGGACTTGACGATCTTCGCCCAGCGCTCCGCGTCGCCTTTCACGAACTGCGTGAATGCCGCGCCGGTGCCGCCGACCGGATCCACGCCGAGCGTGGCGAGCTTTGCCTTGACGTCGGGCGCGGCGAGCGCCCGGTTGAACTCGGCGTTCAGGCGGTCGACGACGGCCGTGGGCGTGCCGGCCGGCGCCGAGATGCCGACCCAGACCGACACGTCGATCGGGACCCCCGCCTCGGCGAACGTCGGGACGTCGGGCATCATCGGCGAGCGCTTCCCGGACGTCACCGCGAGCGCCTTCAAGCGGTTCGTCGACGTGTACGGCTGCGCGGACGCCGTGGTCGTGAACATCGTCTGCACCTGCCCGCCCAGCATGTCGTTGAACGCCGGCGATGCCCCCTTGTACGGAACGTGCGTGAGGTCGGCACCGGACGCGGCCTTGAAGAGCTCGAGCGTCAGGTGCGTGTACGTGCCGTTGCCGGTGGACGCCGTGTTCACGCTGCCCTTCTTCGCCTGCGACAGCGCGACCAGCTCCTTGACGCTGCCCGCCGGAAGCGCGGGCACCGCGAGCAGCACCAGCGGCGCGTCGGCGAGGTGGACGACCTGCACGAAGTCCTTCTGCGGGTCGATCCCCGCCTTCGGATTGAGCGCGGGCTCGATCGCCATCTGCGCGCCGGTGGACAGCAGAAGCGTGTAGCCGTCGGGCGCGGCGCGCGCGGCCTCCTGCGTGGCGATGACGCCTCCGGCGCCCGGCTTGTTCTCGACGATCACCGGCTGCCCGAGCGCGTCGCCCACCTTCTGCGCGAACAGGCGTCCGATGACGTCCTGCGACCCGCCCGGCGTGAAAGGGACCAGCAGCCGGATGGGCTTGGACGGGTAAGGCTGCGCCCATGCCGTGGCGGCGAACAGGGCGCATGCCAAAGCGAGCAGCGAGCGGCGCATGACGGCTCCGGGCACGGGAAGATGCGACAACATATCCTAACGGCGCACGCGCGCGCCGCAAGCCTGTCAGCCGATGCGCTCGGCCCGGGCGAGCACGCTCGACGGCAACGCGAACCCCAGCGCTCTCGCCGCCGGCATGTTGACGACCAGCTCGAATTGCGACGGCTGCTCGATGGCCAGGTCCCGGGGACTCGTGCCTTTCAGCACGCGGTCCACGTACCACGCGGCCCGCCGGTAGGTCTCCTGCAGCGATGGCCCGTAGGAGATCAGGCCGCCGGCCTCGGCGAACTCGCGCGCCGGGTAGATCGACGGCATCCGGCTGCGGGCGGCCTGTTCCACGAGTTCCCTGCGAAACGCGAAGAAGATCGCCCCTCCGAGAGGGATCGCTCCACCTGCACGCTCCCTTGCGATCGACGCGAACGCGCCGGCGAAATCGGACGCGGAACCCGCCTGTGCCGCGAACACCTCGACCTTCAGGGATTCGCCGGCGGCCTGCACTTCCTTGAAGTCGCGCTGGTGCGAAGGTATGTCGCGATCCATCAGGACCGCGACACGACGCAACGCCGGCACGACCTCCTTCAGGAGCTCCAGCTGCTTGCCGCGCAGATCCTTTTGTCGGTTCGAGAGCCCCGTGACGTTGCCACCCGGCCGCGCGAGGCTCGACGCCAACCCGGCCTCCACGGGGTCGGGATGGGTGGTCATCACGATCGGGATGGTCGACGTGGCGCGCCGGGCGATGTCGGGCGCGGGCGATGCCCCCGTGACGATCACGTCCACGCGCAGGCCCGCGAGCTCCGCGGCGAGCCTCGCCGCATCGGTGGTCACGTTCTCGTACTCGCGCAGTTCGATGGCGAGGTTGACGCCCTCGACGTAACCGAACTGCCGCAGGTCCGCGAAAAAACCGTCCCACACGCGAACGTTGTCGGGGGTCACGCCGCGCAGGATGCCAATGCGGTAGGTCTTGCGCGGAGACTGTGCGAGTCCCGCGCGGGGAAGTGCGACGAGCGCCGCAGCCGCCGCGAGCCAGGTGCGCCGGCTTCGCCTGTGCATGCGTCAATGCTGCACCGGCCGTAACGCAATTGCAATTGCCGGCCCAGCGCAGCCTCAGTCTTCGCTGTCGCGCGCCCCGGCCTTGCGCATCACCGCGAGCGCCACCGACAGCGAATATCCGCGCGCCTGCAGGAAGCGCACCTGCCGTGCCTTCTCGCGCTCGTCGTGCGGCGGCTGCCCGAAGCGCCGCTGCCACAGCGCCAGCGCGTCGGCGGCCTCGTCGCGGTCCGCGAGTTGCGACATCGCCTCCCCGGTGTCGGCCTTGCAGATGCCACGCTCGGCCAGCGCGTGGACGATCGCGCGCTTGCCGTAGCGGCCGGCGCGCTGCGCCACGACAGCCTGCGCACAGCGCGCGTCGGAGAGGTAACCGGCGGCCGCGAGATCGTCGAGCGTGCGCTCGACCTCCTCCGCAGCCACGCCGCGCTGGCCCAGCCGCTGTGCCAGTTCCGCGCGACTGTGCTCGCGCCGCGCGAGCCAGCGCACGGCGAGGGCCTTCGGTGAAACCGCCGGCTTGGCCAGCGCCCCGTCGGCGTTGCCGGCGTCCCCGCCGCGCGGCGCCCTGCGCTGCCGCACGCGACGCGCGGCCCCGCTACTCGTCCGCCGGCGGCATCGGCGCGATGCGGCCCGGCATCGGCACGCCGACCGTCTCGCGGATCCGGCCCTCGATCTCCTGCGCGATCTCCGGGTGCTCGCGCAGGAACTCGCGCGCGTTGTCCTTGCCCTGGCCGATCTTCTCGCCCTTGTACGCGTACCACGCGCCGGACTTTTCGACGATCCGGTGGTTGACGCCGAGCTCGATGATCTCGCCCTCGCGCGAGATGCCCTCGCCGTACAGGATGTCGAACAGCGCCTCGCGGAACGGCGGCGACACCTTGTTCTTCACGACCTTGACGCGGGTCTCGTTGCCGATGACCTCCTCGCCCTTCTTGATCGAGCCGATGCGGCGGATGTCGAGGCGCACCGACGCGTAGAACTTGAGCGCGTTGCCGCCGGTGGTGGTCTCCGGGTTGCCGAACATGACGCCGATCTTCATCCGGATCTGGTTGATGAAGATGACGAGCGTACCGGCGCGCTTGATGTTGCCGGCGAGCTTGCGCAGCGCCTGGCTCATGAGCCGCGCCTGCAGGCCGGGCAGCTGGTCGCCCATCTCGCCCTCGATCTCGGCCTTGGGCACCAGCGCCGCGACCGAGTCGATGACGATGATGTCCACGCCGCCCGAGCGCACGCGCATGTCGGCGATCTCGAGCGCCTGTTCGCCGGTGTCGGGCTGCGAGATGAGGAGGTCGCCGACGCTGACACCGAGCTTGCCGGCGTAGACCGGGTCGAGCGCGTTCTCGGCGTCGATGTACGCGGCGACGCCGCCGCCCTTCTGCACCTGGGCGACGACCTGCAGGCACAGCGTCGTCTTGCCCGACGACTCCGGCCCGTAGATCTCGACGACGCGCCCGCGGGGCAGCCCGCCCACGCCGAGCGCGATGTCGAGGCCGAGCGAGCCGGTGGACACGACCGACAGGTCGTTGGCGATCTGCGCCTCGCCCATCTTCATGATCGAGCCCTTGCCGAACTGCTTCTCGATCTGGGCCAACGCGGCGGACAGCGCCTTGCTCTTCGGGTCTTCCATGGGGGCGTCGAGGGGCATGACAATGATCTCCGAAGTATGGCCCGGCGGCCGGGAGGCCGGGATGGCGGGCTTTACTCGCTGGAATGGTCGCATAGAACGATCGTTCGACGCAACCCCTCCGGATGGCCTAGGCCGGACGGCCGAGCCGGGCCTGCGACGGCCCCGGGACGTCGCGGACGACGGGCCACCGAGACGCGGCCCCCCCTAACGCGGCGCCAGCAGCGTTCCCGCCAGACGCGCAGCGAGCGCCTCGCTGCCGCCCTCGATCAGGTCGAGCATCCGCTCGAACGCCTCGGGCCCTTCGTCGTAGGGGTCCGGCACTTCGCGCAGGCCCAGGGCCGGCGCGAGGTCGAGGAAGAGCCCGAGGTGGCCGTCGTACCCACCCGGCCGCAAGGCCTCGAGGTGCGCGAGGTTCGCACGGTCCATCGCGAGAATCCAGTGGAAGCGGCCGAAGTCGGCCACGCCGACCTGCCGCGAGCGCAGCGGCGTCAGGTCGTAGCCACGGCGGGCGGCGTGCTCGATCGCGCGGTAGTCGGGAGGGTTGCCGACGTGCCATTCGATGGTGCCGGCCGAGTCGACCTCGACGCGCCGGCCGAGCCCCGCGCGCACGCTCGCCGCGCGGAACACGACCTCGGCCGTCGGCGAGCGGCAGATGTTGCCCATGCAGACGAACAGCACGCGGACCGGGTGCGGATGCTCCACCATCGCCCGTCATTCTAGCGAAGCCGCTCCCGTCCCGAGGCCGCGGCGCGCGCCAGCAGGCCTTCCAGCGCCGTGGTGACCGCGGCGCGGCGCACCGCGTGCCGGTCGCCGGCGAGGCGATGCGTGGCCGCGCGCGTCGGCGCGCCGCGCGCCGCCCACGCGAAGCAGACCGTGCCGACCGGCTTGGCGGGCGTGCCGCCGTCGGGCCCGGCCACGCCGGTGATCGCGACGGCGAGGGTCGCCGGCGTGCGGGCGAGCGCGCCCTCGGCCATCGCGCGCGCGACCGCCTCCGACACGGCGCCCTCGCGCGCGATGACCTCGGGCGACACGCCGAGGAGCTCGGTCTTCGCGTCGTTCGAGTACGTGACGAAGCCGCGCTCGAACCAGCGCGAGCTGCCGGGGACGTCGGTGATCGCGCCGGCGACGAGGCCGCCGGTGCACGACTCGGCCGTCACGCACGTCGCGCCGCGCGCGACGAGCGCCGCGCCGAGCCGCGCGGCCAGGTCGCCGGTCTCCGATGCGCTCATCCGCGACCTCCTTGGACGTCCGGTGGCGCGCACACCCGCGGCGTGTCGGTCACCGCTCGGTCGCCGCCCGACGCGCGCTGCGCGCCTTGGCTCGGCTTCGCCTCGCCCGGCCGGCTCACTCGCGCTCCTCC